>NZ_JBXWTH010000039.1:0-14664 GCF_059613825.1 Ruegeria sp. SATB027 | reverse complement strand
GGCGTGGCATGATCGTTGGGATGTTCATAAGCGCGGCATAGCTGAGTCACTCAACCTGAACAACTTGGCAATACCCGTCTTCATTGCCGGTGATTACGCATCCGCCGGTCTTGCCATAAAAGATGCTCTGACCCTTGTCGTTCAACATTCCCGACATCCCGTAAAGCCGTTCAATCAGAACTCGGCAGATCGAGCTTTCCTCGCCCAGCCAGATCGGGGTTCCGATCACGATGATATTTGCGTCCTTAACCTTTTGCCAAAGGTCGGGCCACGCGTCTTGGGCCCAGCCGTGTTCGGTCATGTCGGGATAGACACCGGGCGGCACGTTGTGGTCGGCCAGATGCACCTGTTCAACACCAACACCGTTTTTCATCATAATGTCGCCGACGACCGACATCAGGGTGGCCGTATGGGATTTGGAATTTTCGCGTTTCAGCGAGCAATTGAACAAGATCGCCGAAATTTCATCCTGTTGGGTTGCTTTTTGGTCAACCGACTGGCTTTCGGGTTCGACAAGGGTCATGGTCATGCTCCCTATGTGGCAAAGATGTTATCCGGTGGGGTATTCGTCATCCAATTGGCATGCAGCTTTGCTGTTGACGCCGG
Organism: Ruegeria sp. SATB027; assembly: GCF_059613825.1. Taxonomy (NCBI): domain Bacteria; kingdom Pseudomonadati; phylum Pseudomonadota; class Alphaproteobacteria; order Rhodobacterales; family Roseobacteraceae; genus Ruegeria; species Ruegeria sp. SATB027. Next base: position 14,058 of record NZ_JBXWTH010000039.1, on the reverse strand, counting down.
ATCATTCTCGCAGGGCATTTTCGACATGTTTTTCGATCTCATCCACCGGCACATTCGTCAGTGTCTTGGGAATTTCGGCGACGACCTTTTCAGTGACCTCGCTGTGCAATTCCTGACGCAAAACGCCTAGAATCTGCGGCGGGGCCACAAGGGCGATCTCCTGAAATCGACCCGCATGCGCCCGCAAATACAACATCTCGGACAGTTCCGCCGCAAAGCGAATCTTGTTTAACTCGTGCCAGTCTGCCGTCTCCATCGCAGATCGCTGGACTGAAGGGCCGTCATTGAAACGCCCCGGCGCGTCTGTACCCTGTTCCGAGTTGGCAGGGTTGTCCTGTTCCTCTTTGCGCACGACCGAGAAGTTGTAATTTCTCTCATCACCGATGTTTTCGAGGAACAAAGCCTTTTCACCATCGGCGACCAGAATCCATGCGCCTGTTTTAAGAGGTATCATTTGCGTTTCTCCCCGCCCAATTTCTGCTCGCAAGTTTAGCTGTGCCGATATCCGTGAGGCGTTTCTGGAACTTGCTTTGGTGGTGTAAGGTCATACGAGCTTAACGCATTCAGGAAGGTATTTGTTCCATCATCCGCGAGGAATTAGGCCCGACCATTGCCGATCGAGGCGAGTTGTTCACCAAGCTTGTGCAGGTGATCGCACGTCCACGAAACTCACTGCGGGCAGCGCCATATCGGATTTCTGGTGCCCTACCATTTCGATGGAACATTCTGGTCTTGATAAGAGTTGTCGTTTTACACGCCAATCTCGCTCGAACGGGCATCCTCTGGCAATCGATAGGAGAATCCGATGAACAGAATTATTTACATTATTGGTCTGGTTGTTGTTGTTCTTGTGATCTTGTCGCTTCTTGGCCTGCGCTGAGATCCTGGCAGCCGCTGATCTGGAAGACCCCTGACAGTCTTTCGAGCGGTTCGGAACCTGTATCGGACGCGGTCGCTGCCTTGGGACGCAAGGACGGCATCGGCGATAGAAACTTCAATACAATCATCCCTGTCAAAACCAGCGCAACATATCCTTTTTCGCCTTTGGAGGAACTTTTTACCGACTTATCGGTTTTGGTCTACGTAAACTTTAACAACTGAAAGGGTACTCCGATGCTGTATTGGGCACTTATCTTCTTTGTCGTAGCGATTATTGCTGGCGTCTTCGGGTTCGGTGGCATCGCTTCCGCGTCCGCCGGTATCGCGCAGGTACTGTTCTTTATTTTCCTGATCCTGTTTGTGGTTACGCTCGTCGCTCGTGTAGTTCGGAAGTAGTGTGCTGCGCGCTATCGCAATACGCGCTCAACGTTTCATGCGGCTGCTATCTGAAATGCGGGGCTGAAACAGTGCAACGACTTGCCGGTAATCCGTCCAAGTGCGGATGCGACGCATATGAAGCCGCTAGCGAGCAGCGTGAGATCGTGCCCGACGATCTGGTGATAGCGCCTGAGGCCTTTGGGAAACAGGCTGCCTGATGTTTCGATTCATGGCCAATACCTGAGCGCAAAAAGATTCGTCCTGCCGTCCCGGGATCCATCCCCTAATGAAAACCGGGAAGGTAAGCCCCGTCGGATTCCGTCCGGCGGGGCTGCTGTTTCAAGAATTCTTGATTAGTCAGGCCTTGAGAGTTTCCGTCGATGCAAAGAACATCGCCTGACTTACGGCCGAGCGGACCTGATCTTCCGAGTAGGGTTTGGAAATCAGGAAAGCCGGCTCCGGTCCTTCACCCGTCAGCAACCGTTCCGGATAGGCGGTGATGAAAATCACCGGTCGTTCACCTTCATCTGCAAGGATGTGGTTGACGGCGTCGATACCGCTGGAACCATCGGCCAGTTGGATGTCTGACAAGATGAGGTCGGCGTGCTCCTGCTTCGCAAGGGTCCGGGCCCCTGATTCAGTTCGGGCGATACCCGTGATCTGATGCCCCATTTCGGACACGATCGCCTCGAGGTCCAGTGCGATGATTGCCTCATCCTCGATGATCATCACTTTGCCCGCGGTCGAGCGGCTCATTTCCTCATACGCAATGTCGATCAGCTGTTCGGCTTCATGCACATCAATGCCCATGATCGTGCCGATGTCGGCGGTCGGGATTTCCTCGATCGTGCGCAGCAACAGGGCTTCGCGCGTATTTGGGGTCAGTTGCCTGAGATGGGCCTGCGCCTTTTTAGCCAACCCGGACCCTTCGTCGGTGTCAGCGATGGTTGAACCTGAACTGGACCAAATGGCATGAAACACACGAAACAGCGCGACTTTGGCCGATGGCTCGGCAGAATAATCCGCGGTTCCCGCCAGGATCGCTTCGAGGGTGGCCACAGCATACTTGTCGCCGCTTGTCTGACTGCCGGTCAAAGCCCGTGCATACCGCCGCAGGTAGGGCAAATTTGCTCCGATCTGACTGGCAAGCGCTTCTCCGGTTTGAGCCGTCATTTTGCGATGTTCCCTTTTTTGAACTAAATATGGAACTATACGCGCGGTATCGCGTTTGGTTCCATGATACCGTGCAAAAAACTGTTGGGTAGCATGACAAGAGAAGCATCATCGCGAAAACGCAGCAAGCGTATTGATCGCGAAATAGACGAAAATCTGAAGCGAGCCTTCGACGAAATGGCCAACGAGCCGATCCCGGACCGGTTCACTGAGCTGCTGGATCAGCTCAGATCAGGCGCAGCGCATCCTAAAACGGGCTCGGAGCGCGATAGCAATGACTGAGCAGAGCACCGACCCCCGCGAGGAACTTGTTGAACATCTGGGTGCCCTGCGTGCTTTTGCGGTCAGTTTGACACGCAATCAGGCAACCGCCGATGACATCGTGCAGGACACCCTGGTCAAGGCGTGGACCAATATCGACAGTTTTGAGCCCGGATCGAACATGCGGGCGTGGCTGTTCACGATATTGCGTAATACCTACTACTCGCTTCACCGCAAACGTAAGCGCGAGGTCGAGGATGTCGATGGCGCGCACACGGAAAGCCTGGCACAAAAACCGAGCCATGACGGACGGTTGAACATGCGCGATTTCTATGATGCGTTCGATCAGCTCAACGATGAACAGCGCGAAGCACTTGTGCTGGTCGGGGCAGGGGGCTTTTCCTATGAAGAAGCTGCCGAGATGTGCGGTGTGAAGACGGGCACGATCAAAAGCCGCGTTAATCGCGCGCGTGCGAAGCTGGCGGAACTCATGGAATTGGACGACGAAAGCCAGATCGAGATCACGGATGCGGTGACGGCCGGTATCGTGGCACAGCAGGGCGCTGCATGAACCGATTTCGATGGCTTTTGTCTGACAGCCTGATCATCAGGCTGGCCCTGTTAATGACGCTTGCCCTGCTGCCGTTGGGCCTGATCGCGCTTTTTCAAACCAACGCAGTGGTCACCGAAGCCATTCGCTTGTCCCACGCGTCCTTGTTGTCGCGAACACAAAGTGCTGCCGCAAAGGAACGGGAATTGCTGCAGCGCACGGGCGGGGCGGCCCAGGGGTTGGCTGCCGCTGCGTCTTCGATAGTGGAAGATGCTGCCGGCTGCCCGGAAGCGATGGAAGAGTTCGTTCAGAGCAGCCAGGAATACGTTTTCGCCGCCTATATCTCGCTTGCCGGCCGTTTGGAGTGCACGTCGGACCAATCCCAGGGTGACGTGTCCGAGGACTGGCACTTTCTGAAAGTTGCCGAGCTTCAGGATTTGTCATTCGCCCTGGTGGCAAATGGGCAAGGCAACTCGGGGGTCAACCTGATGGCCAGCACACCGGTGCGCAGGGAAGGCGAGGTCATGGGCTATGTTGCCGTTGCAACGCGCCATAATCTGATTGACACGATTTCCGGCCAACGATGGGCAGAAGACGGGATTCAGTTCGCAACCGTGGACAGCCGGGGCGAAATCCTGTCATCAAGCGTAGCAATGGATCAGGCGGCAATGGCGCTTCCGGTCTCGGTTCCACGGCGTGAACTTGTCGGTCTGACGGGCAGTACGTTCTTTGAGGACGCCCGTTCCGGCCACGAACGGTTTTTCGCGGTCAGTGAGATCATCCCCGATCAAGTGGTCGTCGTGGGCAGCTGGCCTTCGGAGGATGCATTTTCGGTCGAAGAGAACACCGCCTCGATCGTGACCCTCGCGTTTCCAGTTTTGATGTGGATTGCGGGTATTGCGGTTGCTGTCCTCGGAATTCAGAGGCTGGTCATCCGACATCTGAACGCATTGCGCAGCGCAATGCGGCGATATGCATTGGGCGAACGTGAGGAGGCGACGCTTGAGCTGGTCCATCCTCCGAAAGAATTCGAAGAAGCGCGGCAATCTTTCAATCGCATGGTCGCCATCCTTAGCGAGGCGGAACGCCGGCGCGAGGTGGATCTGGAGGAGAAGACAATCTTGCTGCGCGAAGTGCACCACAGGGTCAAGAATAACCTGCAATTGATCGCGTCCATCATGAACATGCAGGCGCGCAGCGCGCAAACGCCGGAAGCTCGCAGAATGCTATCGCAACTGCAGCGGCGTGTACGCGGGCTGGCAATGATACATCGAAGCCTGAACACCAACCCGGATATCACGACGGTCGACAGCCGGGACCTGATCGCCAGCCTGATCAACGAGATTGGCTCGATGAGCGCAGGAGAAGGGCAGACCATGCTCATCAAGCAGAACCTTGTAAGTGTCGCGCTCAGTCAAGATCAGGCTGTTACGCTGTCAATGCTGGTTTCCGAAGCAATGACTAACGCGGTGAAGTATATTGGTGTGCCGGAAGGTAGGCGCCCGGAAATTTCTGTTTGTTTGAAAGAGGCGGATAACAATCATCTGATCTTGGAGGTGACCAATACTAAGGGGCAGCCCGTGCTGGCTGAAGATGACGTAAGTGGCAGTGGCATTGGCAATAAGCTGATCAGGGCATTCACCATGCAACTGGATGGGCAGTCCGAGATTTCGGAAACTGAAACACTTTACAAATTTAAGGTAACTTTCCCGATTGAGAGTGGCATAAGCTGAACCAGAGAGCTCGGTCAAATGGCGGGTAAGCGGATGATTCATCCTTCATCTTCGAACAATAGCGATACGCAGGATTTCGAGGTTCTGGTGACAGCGGAACATGCGTGGCCGGTGCTCGAACGCCTTGTTTTAGAGGCGCAGGATGAGGTGATTGCATCGTTCCGCATTTTTGACTTCAGTACACCGCTCATCAGCGCCGACGCGAAAGCAGTCGGGGAAACCTGGTCCAATCTGATCGCGGATGCGGCCCGGCGCGGCGTCACCGTTCGCATCATTGTCAGTGATTTCGATCCCATTCTGGCGGCGGATTTGCATGAGATCGCGATGCGCACGGCGAGTCAGGCCGACGAACTTTCTGAAAGTCTGGGTGACGATCTTGCAGGGAAACTCCATGTGCAAGTTGCGATGCATCCGGCCAAGGTTGGCGCTGTGCCTCAACTGGCCTTCTTTCCTGCTGTTTGGAGCAAACTACAGAAATTGTCGCGAAAGCGTAGGCAAGCCGCTGTCGGCAGCGACGACAGTCCCAAGCCACCGTCGCTTTATCCGGTGTCGCATCACCAGAAACTGGCCGTTGTTGACCGAAACGTGCTCTATATCGGTGGTTTGGACCTGAACACCCGGCGGTATGATACGCCGGATCATGATCTTCCTTCGCATTTGACTTGGGCGGACATCCAAGTGGTGGTTCGCGGACCGGAGGCTGAAGAAGCGGCGACTCACCTGGAGAATTTTCTGCTCGAAATCGACAAGGCGCAGTGTCATACCGAATTTCCCCACATCAGCAGAACCCTGTCTGCGCCGCGTCGATTTGGATTTTGGGCGGTGTCACCGAAAACGCTGATCAAGGAAATAGAAGAGGATCATCTTGCGGCGTTCGAACGGGCGCAACAGCTTATTTACATCGAAAGTCAGTTCCTGCGATCCAGCGTGATAGCGGACGGATTGGCGCGCGCAGCCGAGCGGAACCCGGATCTTACTCTGATCACGGTGCTGCCGGCCTTGCCCGAGGATGTTGCATTCGACGGCAATCGGGGGCTCGACGCGCGCTATGGCATGAGCCTGCAGGCCGAAGCCTTGAAAATGATCACGGCAGCATTCGGCGAGCGGTCTTGTATCGCCAGCCCGGTCAAACAGGTTTTTGCCGCACGCGATGCCCCTTCGGTTCTGCACGGATCACCCGTCATCCATTTGCACAGCAAAGTGCTTATCACGGACCAACGCTTTGCGCTTGTTGGTTCCGCCAATCTGAACGGCAGGTCCATGCGCTGGGATACAGAAGCCGCCCTGCGCATTACCGATCCCGACCGGATTTCGACGCTGTGGAAAACGCTGGCCCGCCATTGGTGGCGGGATCATCTGACCGAAGGGATGCTTGACCCGAAATTGGCCCTACAGACGTGGAAGGAAGAGATCACGCGCAATCGGGTAAGACGGCCGAAGGCGCGACTTGGTTACCTGGTGCCTCATGAAGCCGACAAAATGGAGGAGATCCATCAGCCGGTACCGGGCGCAACCGAAAACATCGTGTAGAAGGCTAGGAAGTCTCTTTTTCTGCCTCAGCCAGAGGATTCGACAACATTCTGCTGCACCACAGCAAGACTGGCAGGGCAACAATCGCACCGATCGGCCCCCACAGCCACAGGCCGAAAATGATGGAAAGAAAAACCACCAACGGGTTCAACTGCAGCTGCCTGCCAACGAAGAGAGGGGTTACAAATTGCCCCTCGGTGACATTCAGCGCCAGAAACGTCAGCGGCGGAAGGATTGCTGCTGCGCCACCTATTTGCATCAAACCCGCGATCGCCAGACCAAATATTATGATCAAGGGGCCAAGATAGGGTATGAAGTTCAGCAGAGCCGCGCCCAGACCCCACAACCAAGCGTTGCTCAGTCCGATCACTGCAAGAGCGGCCGCAGTTGCCACACCCAGTCCTATGTTTACGATCGTTACGGCAGCAAAATAGCGGGCAACCGCGCGTTCGGCCCGGAACAGTCTTTCACACAGTCGGTCTGCACTGGCGTAAAGGTCATTGCGGGTCAGCACAAATAGAAACAATGTACCAACAAAGATCAGCACTTGGCCCCCGAAGTTCGGGGCAAGCCATAACGCATCCATCATTGTGGGCAGTTTCGCAGAGTTGGAATCGTCGTCCGAATTTTCACCACTCACGGTCTGTTCAATTTCTTCTCCGATATTTTCCAAGCCGCGCAGCGTATCGGCTATTCCAGTGATCCAGCCGCGAATTTCGAGCTTCAGCCGAGGCAGCTGATTGGTCAACGTGGAAATCACCGGGTCGATTGAGAAGAGCAATGCCGTCAACAGCAGTGTTGCAGAGGCTAGTAGCGCAAGCGCAACAAGCACTCTTGGGACGCCATACCGGTTGAAAAGATCGGCGACTGGCGACACGACTACTCCAATAACCAGTGCAAAAACCGCGGGCGCCAGGAAGGGTTTGGCAAAGTACAGGGCAGTGCAGGATGCGAGCAAGGTCAGGATCAAAAGCATGACCCGTATGGACTTTGTCGAAAGAAGGGATGTGAGCATTGTGGAATCTCAATAAGAAATGTCTGGAGATCGCCAAGTTATGTCTGTCTGGCGGTGGACCTGGGACCAAACAAGAGCCACAGAATAAATCCGATCAGCGGTAGCAGGATGACAAGCAGCACCCACAGAACTTTCGTTCCCGTCGTTGCTGACGATCCCAAGATTGAAATGATTGCCCAGAGACAAAGAACCAGAAGGATCAGGCTGCCGAGGCCAGCAATTTCGAACATTATGGTCCCTTCCTAAGATATTCCGCCCATGCCGTGTTTCAGTCCAGAAATACCACGAGTCTGAGGGTTTCATTCTTTGAGTTCAAAATAAAATGAAAACCCGGGCAAAATCATCGCCCGGATTTCCGAATGTTCAGTTCAATCAACGCTTTATTGTGCTTCCTGGGCTTCTTCGCTGATCTCATTGCCAGCCGCCGATACATCGCGGCCGAAGCCTTCGACAGTTTCGCATGCGGCCAGGGCCGTGACCACCAAAAGAGTCGCCAAAAGTCTCATTCTTGTCTCCTTACTTCAGTTTCGACGCGATATTGTCAGCGAATGCGGCGACGACAGCCTGATAGAACACATCGCTGTCGACCGTCAGCTCATCAGTGTTGGTCCCCTCCGGATAGAGCGCCCCAAGCTGATCGGTGGTGACCGTCAGCGTGTAGTTTTCGTCCTTGCTGGCGTCGGGCATGTCGATGTCCACATCACCCACCAGTTTCCATTCCCCGATACCAAGCGAAGTTTCGAAATTGTTCGCAAGCGTCACTTCATCGAGGTCGATCTCGATCTCAGCACCTTCAACATCTTCCGGCGCGATCTGAGAAACCAAACGCTCGGCGATTGCGGTCTCGAGATCTGCTTCCAGGTTTTTCCATGCACCAGCGGCTTCATAGGTTTCAATCGCGGACAAATCGGCCGTGACATCAATTTTCGAAACCTGCGTTTCCGCCACCGCAGCGGTAGACATCGCGGCGATCAAGGCAGTGCTTCGGATAAGATGTTTCATCGTAGTCTCCTTTTTTGCATTCCCGTATCGGGTGCATCTGAAGAACTTATTTGTCGTGAGATGGTTCCAAAAATTTTTGTAAATTAGTGCAGCAGGTTTGAAGGGCTGGGACGATTTGCAAGCAAGCGAGCGCGTCAAACATCACCGCGGATTTGGAAAGAGGCACAGTGTATCAAGACGAGACTGCTTCACTGTTCAGCCCGTGCCCGCAAAGAAATGGCCGACAGCGACCGGCGCCATTGGTTTCTGGAAAACATGGTTTTGAGTTTCGTTCGCTATCCATGGCGATCATGGAACTTTTTTGCGCTGCTTGAGTTGAGGAAAAAGACATTGCAACGAAAGGAGACCTCATATGGCCAGAGCCACTACAACTCCCAAGACAGAAGACATTGTCGAACAACTCGAAACTTTACGCGCTGATGTCGCGGAGTTGACGCAGATCGTATCGCAGGTTGCGACGGCGAAAGCGGAAAGTGCCACTTCGTCAGTCAAGAAGCGTGTCGACGAGCAGGTGCATTCGATTTCCGATACCGCATCACAATTCAGCGCGCTGGCGGAAGAGAGCGTGCGGAGGCAACCCGTTGCTGCAACGGCAATCGCTGCGGGCCTCGGATTCGTGATCGGATATTTGGCAAACCGGAAATAACGCTATGTTTTCCCGAATGAAATCCAACGTCCGCCATGCAGCGTGGTTGACAGCATGCTGGGCCATTGCCGCCTTTTCGATGGCAGTCGCATTGGGGTTCGCAACCGCCGCCGGTCTTGCGGCGTTGGCCGAGGCAGGTCTGTCGTTGCCAATCCGCCTGTTCATCATGGGGTGTCTTTGGTTCGGGTTTGCCGGAGTTGCCGCGTTGGTGGCGACCCTGACCAAAGGCCACATCACGCAAGAACAGGCGATGGAAAAACGGCCCTTGCCCCCGTTGGCTGACGCGTTCACGGCCGGGATGGCTGAAGGGGCGGCGATGGCGTCGCGAAACCGATCTGGTTGAGAACCGCGCGGATGTGTGTGTCGGAAAAAGGTACGCTGATTGGATAAATCGACGGCTGGTCAAACGTTCTGTTACCGTTTCCAATCAGTATGGTTGGCACTTTCGACGCGGATAACCTGTGAATCAACTCTTGGACGGCTAGGGCGAAGGAACCGCATCTGATCGCCGCCAGTTGCGGGAGCGGATGGGACAACAGGATGTCCTCAGGTTTGTGAAATGACATCTGCTCGAAACTCGGCAGATAGCTTTGAAAAATCTCGGACAGGTCCTGAAACACGACCATATCGGGTTCGATGATCCAAATGAAGCGATTTTCGGGGTTGATCATGTCAACAGACTCCCTTTCTCGGTTCAGATATAAACGAACCGACGATCGGCCGCTTTAATCTGTGACATAGGGAAAGAGGGATTTTAGGATGTACATGTGCAAAAACTGCCCGCTGCACCGTTTTGACTATTTCGATGAGTTTTCTCAGCAAGATATTGAGCTTACTCAATCTTGCAAGGCGGGGGAAATGCGGATCGAGGCAGGAACCCCTCTGCTTGCCCAAGGTGCAAAATCACCGCAACTGTTTACCGTTCTCTCGGGAATGGGTGTCCGTTACCGGACCTTGGAAGACGGACAACGGCAGGTCGTTAATTTTGTTTTCCCCGGGGATTTTCTGGGTCTTCAGGCTGCCGTGATGGAAGAAATGAAGCACTCGGTCGAGGCGACGACGGATATGCATCTGTGTGTCTTTGACCGGAAAGTGTTGTGGAAGATCTACCGATCCAGCCCCGAACGCGGCTTTGATCTGACGTGGCTGGCGGCTGTCGAAGAACATATGGTCGCCGAAGCGCTGACATCTGTCGGTCAGCAAACCGCTTTGGAGCGGATATCATGGGCGTTGCTGCGCCTTTACAACCGTGCCTGTGCCGTTGGGCTTGCGGATGAGGCAGGCGTAGTGCCTTTGCCGTTCCGCCAACAGGACCTAGCGGATGCGATGGGATTGTCCCTGGTTCACACGAACAAAACACTTGCAAAATTGCGGAGCGACAACATTGCAGATTGGAGCGATGGTCGGTTGCAGTTGATGGATCGGGCAAAGATTGCGGACTTGGCGGGAACCGACGCTGATCTTGAGAAGCGACCGCTTATCTGATTCCGAAGCGTGCGCATGTTTGCACGACTGGCCTAACCCCTTTGGAATAGTGCCGTAAAACGACAACCCTCTGAACAGCCTCAGAAAGTACAGTCTCGCATGACAGCGGAATTCTTCAGTTTTGAACCTTACCACGTCGCTCTGACCGTAACAGGCGCCATCGTGATATTGGCAAGATGGCTTCCGCGGTTCATTTCCACACGCGAACCAGCAGCGGCGCCGCTGTTGATCCTGTTTGGTATGTGCACCTATTGGTTTGTTCCGGGCTTGCCTGCCGTTCCCGACCCCAGGGTTGCACCGCACCCTTGGGAGATTGCGAGCGAATTGACAGTCATTGTTGCCCTGTTCACAGCCGGGCTACGGATCGACAACCTTGGACCAGCGCTGCGCTGGGTGCCGACGATGAGGATGCTGGCGATTGCGATGCCGTTGACGATCTTTGCAGTGGCTGTTCTCGGGGCAGGGGTCGCCGGGATGACCGTGGCTGGGGCTATTCTTCTGGGCGCGGTTCTTGCGCCGACCGATCCGGTGCTAGCCGGGGACGTTCAGGTCGGACCACCGCACGAGGGGGAAGAACACCGGGTGCGGTTCACGCTGACAACCGAAGCTGCATTGAATGACGGGCTTGCTTTCCCGTTTGTCTATCTGGGTTTGCTGGTTGCGTTACATGGGTTGAACCCTTCGGAATGGGCGCTGGAGTGGTTTCTGGTGGATGTGCTTTACCGGATCACGGTCGGTGTCCTGATGGGCGGAGCAGGCGGCTGGGTTCTGGGACAGGTACTGTTCCAGTTTCCGCGCCGATCCGCCCTTGCTGATACGGCCTCGGGGGTTTTGGCTCTTGCGGGTGTTCTGCTGTGCTACGGCTCGACCGAATTGGCCGAGGGATACGGGTTCATCTCGGTCGCGGTGATGGGACTGGCACTGCGGCGTGTCGAAAGCCAACACCAGTTTCACAGGCGGTTGCATGACTTCTGCGAGAATATTGAACACGCGCTGACAGCGCTTTTGCTGGTCGCTCTCGGGTACGCTTTGCCTGTTCTGCTAGCCGATCTGCAATGGGTGCATCTGTTTGTGACCCTGGCACTGGTTGCCGCAATCCGCCCTGTTGCCGGGTGGCTTTCGTTGATCGGAACCCATGTCAGAGGCAGGGACCGTGCCATCGTAGCGATATACGGCGTGCGCGGCATCGGCTCGATCTACTACCTGTGTTACGCTGGTCGGCATGTCGAATTTGCGAATGAAATCCAAATATGGTCACTGGTCGGGCTGGTGATCCTGGTGTCAACGGTGTTGCATGGGTTCACAGTGGCGCGCGCGATGGAAGGCATTCGCAGCAATACGGCTCATTGAGGTTCGGGGACGTTCTGCTGACGCCCTGTCGGCAAAGCGGTGCGGAAAAGCAGGAAGGTTAGAGAATATGGCCCGGATAACGAAACTCCTGCAGGATATGCGCGCAAGCTATTGGTTCGTTCCCGGTCTGATGATGGTGGTGGCCTTCCTCCTGGCGGTTGGAATCGAAGCATTGGACCGCCATTTTTCGAACCTGTACACGCCCATGCTGCGGGATTGGATGACGACGCAATCCGATGCTGTCCGGTCGCTGTTGTCGGTCATTGCGCAATCGGTGATCACCGTAACCGGGGTTCTGTTTTCCATGACCCTTGTCGCGGTCTCTTTTGCCTCTGCCAATTTCGGTCCGCGCTTGATTGGTAATTTCATGCGTGATCGTGGGACCCAAATCAGTCTGGGGGTATTGATTTCCACCTTTGTTTTTGCACTGGCGACGCTGCGATCGGTGCAGGATTTTGGTGCTGACGGGCTGACGTTCGTGCCGCTTCTGTCCCTTGTTCTCGCCTTGGTCATGACGTTCGCATCGGTGATCGTGATGATCTATTTCATTCACCACGTACCCGAGATGATCAATCTTGAGAACCTTTGCCATAAACTCGGCTCCAAACTACGGTCACAGCTCATCGAGTTGTGTCAGGCAAATGGTTCAGCCTCCTTGGGCGAGGAGATTGAGTCTGACTGGATGAAAGAAACAGAAGGTCAGGATCCCAAACCGATATTCCTTAAGACGTCCGGTTACGTCCAAGCCGTAGATTTCAACCAAATCACCAAAACAGCCGCTGAAAACGACCTGAATATCGAAGTTCTCGCTGTGCCGGGTCAATTTGTTCACCCGCAACGCCCAGCCCTGAAAGTCTATTCAGAGGAACCGCTATCTGAGTCGACGGAGGCGCAGCTTCGGGCCTGTTTTGCGACCGGAGCGGGAAAAACCGACACTCAGAACGTCATGTTCGTGGCGCAGCAACTGGTCGAAATCATCGCCCGCGCTTTGTCTCCGAGTGTGAACGACCCCTACACTGCCTGCACGTGTCTGAACTGGCTGCATGCGTCGCTTCAGGAACTCGCGGTGTCAGAAACAGTAGCCATAGCGCGGTGCCCCTCGCATCACGTAAAAATTCCGCCGGTCACGTTCCATCAGCTGCTTCACATCACCCACGTCGACAGTCGCCAATACATCCTGGGCGACAAAATGGTAAAGCGACATGCTGAGGTGTTGTTGCAGGAACTCACGCGACGGCTTCCTCCAGGGCCTCGGCTTGATGCGGTCAAGCATGAACTGGACGCATTGCAGCAAGACCACAAATGACAGATGGCCTCGGTGTCACTCCTCCGGTTCCTGCTGCTCGACAGGCAATGCACCTTTGAATGTCAGGGTGCGATAGGGGAATGGAATTTCGATCTCAGCCTTGTCTAGGGCAGATTTAATCGCGGAAATCACCTGGTCGCGCGATGCACGAATGTCGATCGGTTTTGATCCGGTCCACCATGTGATTTCGAAGTCGACAGACGAAGATCCAAAGGCATGCGCGAACACCTGCACATCGCGAAGGTCGTCGCGCACGCTCTCGACAGCGACCACCGCTTTTTCGATCACCTGACGCGCTTCGTCGACATCCTCGTCATAGGCAATGCCGCAGATAATGCTTGTTCGGCGCAGCTCTTTGTCGGTGCGTACCCTGACCGGGTTCTGAAACAATTCATGGTTGGGCATAACGACCAGCTGCCCATCGGTCTGACGAATTCGGGTATCGCGAATGGTAATTTCTGGCTTTGTTGCAAAGTCTTGAACGCGATGCGTTATTTCAACGACCCGATCGTACTTATGCAGCCAGTTCGGCGAATTGTTTGAAAGGACAGATTCCGGACGTGAGTTAGCCCTTGCGGATCATGTTTGCGACCTCGATTCCAGCAAGGGTTGCTGCAGCTGAAGCAAAGGCCTTGAACCCCAGCATTGGTCGCGTGCGTCTCTTAATGAAACGGTGATCCTGCTCGATCATATTGTTATCTGGCATGAATGAGCTCGACGCTCCGATCAGAGGTTTTGAAGGCTTCGAAG
>NZ_JBXWTH010000038.1:0-1200 GCF_059613825.1 Ruegeria sp. SATB027 | reverse complement strand
GGTGCCAACGTTCGATCTTACCCTGGGTCTGAGGATGGTGAGGCGCGCCACGCACGTGATCCATGTCCTTGCCCTCCAAGTATTTCGCCAAATCCCCGGCGACATAGGACGAGCCGTTGTCACTCAGCAGCCTTGGCTTGACAGCAACCGTCGCGTTGTCACAGCCTGACGCTTCCAACGCCAGGTCCAGTGTATCGGTTACATCCTGGGCTTTCATCGTGGTGCAAAGTTTCCAGGCGATGATATAGCGGCTGTAATCGTCCAGGATGGTCGACAGATAGAACCAGCCCCAGCCGATGACCTTGAGGTAGGTGAAGTCGGTCTGCCAGAGCTCGTTTGGACGTATGGTCTTATCCTTGAACTCGTTAGCCGCCTTGATCACGATATGCCGGGGGGCCGTGATCAGGTCTTCCGCCTTCAGAATGCGGTAAGCCGATGATTCCGAGATAAAATACTGCTCTTCATCGGTGTATTTCACCGCCAGTTCTCGGGGCGTCAGATCCTCATGCTCAAGGGCAAACTCAATGAAGGCTTCCCGCACCTCATCCGGGATGCGGTTCCACACAGACCGTGGGCGTGGCGCCGTGTCTTCCAGCGCATCGACGCCACCCTCCGACCAAAGATCATACCAGCGGTAATAGGTCGTGCTGGGAATGCCGATCGTCTCCAGCGTTCGGCGTGTCGGCAAATGTGAGGCCTCTACCGTGCGGATGATTTCAAGCTTCTCTGAACCAGGATATCTCATTCCTCGTACTCCCCATCCCCGAGCATGCTTTTTTTAAGCAATCGGTTCTCCAGGGTCAGATCGGCAACCACCTCCTTCAAGGCTGCAGACTCAGATCGCAATTCCTTAACCTCGGGGCTGGTCGCTTGGCGCGCGGTATCTCCCGCCAGGCGTTGCTTGCCTGCCTCCAGAAATTCCTTTGACCAAGAGTAATACAGGCTCTCACTGATCCCTTCGCGGCGGCACAGCGCGGCAATGCTCTCTTCACCGCGAAGGCCTGCCAACACGATCCTGATCTTCTCTTCAGGTGAATGCAGGCGGCGGGTTTTGCGGCGAATATTCTTGACCAGCTTATCAGCCGCGTCTTTCGATGTTCCGGATTTCTTGTTCATCTTCGCTCCATATAGGCTGCGATGAACCAGAAATCCTCCGTTACGAAAACCTCAAATCTGTCCCACAAGCGCTGACGTTAGACA
>NZ_JBXWTH010000037.1:0-135115 GCF_059613825.1 Ruegeria sp. SATB027 | reverse complement strand
CCAACTGCTCATGCACCATTGCTACCCCACTGGATTCAAACAGGGAATCCCTCACGCCATTTGTGCAACAAAGCCGGGTTGATCTAGAGGTGACCGCCTTTGGATTTGGCACAGCGCCAATCGGTAACATCTTTCGAGAAATCGACGAAGAAACATCGGATGCGATGATCCAGCATGCCTGGGACAAGGGTGTTCGGTATTTTGACACGGCACCGATGTACGGCCACGGGCTTTCGGAAATGCGGACCGGTCATAGCTTGCGGTGGAAGAACCGTGGCGACTTCATCCTGTCGTCCAAAGTGGGGCGCGTGCTGAAGCCTGCCCGACGTCAGGATATCGATTTCGCTCCTTGGACGAATGCCGCGCCGTTCACGATGCATTTTGATTACACTTACGACGGCGTCATGCGGTCGTTTGAAGACAGTTTGCAGCGGATGGCCTTGGAGCGGATGGATATCTGTTTCATTCACGATATCGATGTTTTCACGCGCGGCGACGAACAACCCGAAGTGTTCAGACAAGCTATGGATGGTGCGTGGAAAGCGCTGGAAAGCCTGCGTGACCAAGGCGTTGTCAAAGCAATCGGTGTTGGTGTGAACGAGTGGGAGGTCTGCCACGCCGCGCTTGAGCAGCGTGACTTCGACTGCTTCCTGCTGGCGGGGCGCTACACCTTGTTGGAACAGGATGCGCTGGATAAATTCCTACCGCTATGTGAGGAGCGCGGCGCGGCAGTGGTTGTTGGCGGCGGCTTCAATTCCGGCATTCTGGCGACTGGCGCAAAGGAAGGGGCCAAGTACAATTATGCTCCGGCACCTGCCGACATCATGGACAAGGTTACCAGGATCGAAGCCGTATGCGAGGACTACAATGTACCTCTGCCTGCAGCCGCACTGCAATTCGTTGTGGCACACCCGGCAATCCCCAGTTTTCTGGCCGGGACCCGTACGGTCAAACAACTGGACCAAAACCTCAACTGGTTCAGCCACGACATTCCCGCAGAATTCTGGTCTGACCTGAAGGCAAAGGGGCTTCTTCGAGAAGACGCCCCAGTCCCGGAATGATGCGAACTGCTCTGCCGGCAGGAAGATATGGCTATCACGATCTGACGGTCGGGGATGTCATGAAAACGGGGTCCGCAGAGATTTCTGCGGATCGCATTGCCGCTTTTGCCGCGCTGACCGGAGATGAATATGAGCTTCATCTCGACGATGCCGCAGCCCGGCGGCGGGGGTTCAAAGCCCGCGTTGCGCATGGCCTTTTTGTGCTGTCAGTGGTTGATGGGCTCAAGTTTCAGTCTCAAGCCAAACCCGATGGCCTGGCGTCGCTCGGGTGGAACTGGCGCTTTGAGAAACCCGTCTTCGCAGGTGACACGATCCGGGCTGATCTGATCGTCGTCTCAAAACGCATTACGACATCGGGAAAACGCGGGATCATTGAATTTAAGTTTGATGTTTTCAATCAGGATGACCTGAGAGTTCAGCAAGGAACCAATGAGTTGATCTTTGATCTGCAACTTCAACAAGATTGATGAGGGTTCATGTCGGTATCATTCACCAAACGAATTATCACCTACGTTGCGGCCAATAAGGCGGTTCAAGCAGCCCTGGATCATGCAGCGCTGAACGGATGGTCAGTTGCAGCGCTTGTGGTCGACCCAAGCGGGCACATGATTGCCGCCGGACGGATGGATACGGCACCTGCCGCCGTGGCTGATTTCGCGATGGACAAAGCTCGGACAGCGGTTCTGGGAAAAACCACGCGGGCGTTTGCTGAACGCATGTCCTCGCATCCGAATTTGGAAATGGGTCTGCTGAACCGCCCGGGCCTGTGTGCTTGGGATGGCGGAGTTCCCATTTTTGAAGACGGTGTGTTGATCGGTGCAATGGGTGTGTCCGGCGCAGCCGGTCCTGATGACATTCAGTGCGTTCTGGCTGGTTTGGCGGCTATTGGTCTGGGCGACTGAATCGAGTTTTACCGCCACGGCATGCGGAGCTGTTTGCAGCGCAATGGGCCGCGGTTGTGCGTCAATCAAAAGGCGATTGCCCTGGGCGACATCATTCAAGAAGTGGATATTTGTGCACTGCGCAACACCATCACTCGCGGCCCCCAACAGACACTCAGCGCTCTAGTCTGACGCTGCGACCGCAGCCAGTCTCGCAGACCTTGGCTGTGCGCTCAGTACTTCGTTGAACACCGCGCAGCTTGTGCGGAAGATGGTCAATTTGGTTTGGCGTTGATGTCTTGCCTGGCGCGCAGTCTTTAGCTCGATCACGTTTGGCGGTCGGAAGCGGCGCACTTCATTCGGTGACCCCGAACTTGTCCAGGAGCGCCTCGGCGACATCGCGGATTGCAGCGCGCGCCGCTTTTGGGTCGGTTTTGGCGATATCATACAAAGCTATCATGGCCTCCGAACCTGATGCTGCTGTCAGCCCGTTCACCAAACGGGTCTTCTCAGTGGGTGAAAGATTTGCCGAGCAAAGGGCGTTTCTGAACATTTCGACCCGCCGCGCGCCGCGCCTGTCGCCGGGACCATGCACGAGCCAGGCATCCAAGCTACGCGCAAGGAACTGACGGAAGGCCGCTTCATTTTCGACTGAGAGGTCGAAAATATACAGAGCGACCGCAATCGTTTTTTTCCGCGCGCCCTCATGTCCTGCGACCACCTCTTCGTAAGGACGCACAGCCACGGCAAGTCCTGCTTCGTTGGCCAAAATCTGCGGGTCCGAAAAATACCGGTACGCAGTCGCGCGCGAAATTCCTTTCTCTGCCGCTGCGGCCGCAACAGTTACGGTTTCGCCACGCAACATCAGACTTCGCGCGCCCTCAAGAATCGCTTCGCGGGTTCTGGATCGTTTGCTGAGACTTGGCGCCATCAAGCACTCCAAAATAAGACACTTGCCTCAAAATGAGACATGTGTATCATAATTACGTATATGCGAACTAGAATCAACAAGGAGAAGCCAATGAACGTCCAACGTCACCGCACCTACGATGTCTTGGGAAATGTCGTTAAGTTTCTGGCGTATCCTGACGAAACCGACGGCAAGTACTGCGTCATGGAGTGCATTGTTCCAAAGGGCGCAGGTGCCCCACCAAATATGCACGCCGGCGAAATGGAAGCTTTCTACGTACTGGATGGCGAAGTTGCTTTTCACGTCGATGGAGAAGACATCGTTGCGAAGAAAGGCATGTTTCTAACCGTCCCTGATGGGGCGATACACGCCTTTTCCGCTGTCTCGGAGGAAGCGAAACTACTGATAGTGAACGCCCCCGGCGTGATGCACGAGCGGTTCTTTACGTCCGTCGGATCCGAATTGCCCGAGGGCGCAACGCGGCCTTTGCCGCCGAGCGGTCCTCCAGATATCCCGGCCCTGGTTGCAAAAGCATCTTCGTTGGGCATGACGATACTCGCGCCGGAGGTTGCAGATCACCGCGCCTAAAGAGCGATGAATCGACGGCCATCAGCGGCTGCTTATGGTCAATGCTTCGTTTTTTTTTGAATGTCACAATGGCATCGCGTGTGCGCCCGCAAGAGAGAACCACTACCATGTTTCGCATCGCAGAAATCGCCATTCGTGTTGAATACTTGGACCGGGCAATTGCGTTCTATCAAAATTTTCTGGGTTTCAAGTTCCATCACCGCGAAGCCGGTGTGGTTTTTCTGGAAGTCGGCGCACTGAATTCGCCGCTGGGCAAAGTCGGGCACCCGCAACTTCTCGCTCTATTCGAGAGAGGACACTCCATCGATGCGTCGCTTTCAACGCTCGACCACATCGCCTTTGAGGTTCCCGACGCCCAATACGATCTGGAGCGGTCCCGTTTCGCAGACCTGAAAATGATCATTCGCGAACGCTCATGGCCCGGCAGTCTGCCCTGGAATGGTCGGTCGTTCTTTGCTCAGGATCCGGACGGTAATGTAATAGAAGTCATTGCTGCCAATACCGATTAACCCATGGCCGAACTCCTTGCGGCCCTAACCGGACATTTATCTTGAGAGGCAAAGTCTTTGACCGTTCCTTGAAGCAGACGTTCTTATTGAGCGTCACTCATCAGATCACGAAGTACTTGCGATAGTGTCTTTCCGGCCATCTGGCTTACGTTAAAACGTAGAAACGAGTTCTTTGATTGAGTTGGGCTAAAGACATTTCCGGGTGCCAAAACAACATTTTTCTTAAGGGCTTTTCGTGCCATCGCAGCAGCGTCCTGCCCGTTGGGCAGTTCGCACCATAGATAAAATCCACCTCTGGGCTTCACGAAAGGCCTTATGTCCAGCGTATTTAATTCTTCGATTGAACGCGCGCGGACGCGATCCAATTTGTCCCTAAGCGCCTCCATGTGTTTGCGATAGCTGCCATCAGTGAGCGCTGAATGTAGCAATTCTGTCACCATTGGGCTGGGGCCTCCGAAGCTGATCGCAACCTGAAGCTCAGTCAGAGACGCAATCCAGTCAGGGCGCGCTGCTATGTATCCACATCGCAACGATGCAGAAAGGGTTTTGGAGAAGCTCCCAATCGTGAGAACCCTATTCAGCCCATCCAGTGAAGCCAGCCTTGGCGAAAGATCAGGTTCGAACTCAGAGAAAATAGCATCTTCCACGATCTGCAAATCATAGGTTTCGGCCAAAGACAGCACACGGTGTGCAGTTGCTGCAGTGAGTGTCGCGCCCGTTGGGTTGTGCAATGCCGAGTTGGTCAGGTAGAGCCGTGGGCGCTCTCTCAAAAGCACGTTCTCAAATGCGGCAAGGTCGGGGCCGTTAGGCGTGTAGGGTACACTGACAATGGAAATCTGGTGCGCTCTTAGAAGGGCCTGAAAGTTGAAATAACAAGGATCATCTACCAAAACGGTATCACCGGGCTTGAGAAGCAATCTACAAATCAAGTCCAGCGCCAGCGATCCGGAATTGGTGAGCAAAACAGTATCGGGATCTACCTCTATGTTCTGGTCGCACAGCATTCGTGCCACATGCTGGCGCAGACCAGAATGGCCCTGTGCACAGCTGTAATCTGTAAGCATATTGTCGTCGCCACGTGCCACTCGGCGCATCGCTCGCCGGAGCGACTCGACAGGCATCCAATCGGCAGGCATCCAGCCACATCCAGGCTTTGCCATGCCCTCGCTGGCGTCAATCGATTGTCGCGCAACCCAGAGCGGATCAATCTCGCGCTCAAGCAGCGGCCCGGTCTGTGAAACCTCGAACGGCTGTACGCGGTTTGACACATAGAACCCTGAGCCGCGTCGAGCAAAAATAACTCCTTTTGCAGCCAAGACATCATAGGCCTCGACCACTGTCGAAGGTGACACGCCCAAGCGCGTTGCGAGGCCCCGAACCGAGGGAAGTTTTTCACCCGCACCCAGTGCCCGCGATCGGATGCGGCGCGTTATATGTTCCATCACAAAAGCTCTACGGGTTGCAACGGCCATATAAGATTGCCTTTGTATGGGACTGATGAACAGTACAGTTTGCATGAATTGTATCGCTTTGTATCTGCATTTTTCCCACCACTCCAGCTACAAGGTCCAAAAAGGGATCTTTCTTTATGAACTCCTCGTTTTCTGGCTGGGGCAGCGGACTACTCGGTGTGTTGATCTTCAGCGGATCACTACCCGCCACGCGGGTGGCTGTAAGTAGCCTGGACCCGCTCTTCCTGACATCAGCCCGTGCGGTTCTGGCGGCGGTTCTGGCAATTTTCTTGTTGGCCCTTTTCAGAGAGAAGCGACCCTTGCGCACGGATCTGATTTCTCTTGTTGTAGTTGCCTTCGGTGTGGTGATCGGCTTTCCGCTTTTGACGGCACTGGCATTGCAACACATCACAGCTGCGCATTCGATCGTCTTTATCGGCTTATTGCCCTTGATCACCGCTGCTTTTGGCGTGCTGCGTGGTGGTGAGCGTCCGACCGCGTTGTTCTGGGTATTCTCAATCCTTGGCAGCTCCGCCGTCGTTGGTTTCGCGCTCTCCCAAGGCGCTGGCGGTTCGCTCATTGGCGGTTTCTTTATGGTAGCAGCGATCGTGGCATGCGGGTTGGGCTATGCGGAGGGAGCGCAGTTGTCGCGCCGATTGGGCGGATGGCAGGTGATTTCCTGGGCTCTGGTTCTATCCTTACCTATTATGGCTGCTTTCGCGATTCTGACATGGCCACCCACGTTAAACGAGCTGACCTTGCCGGTCTGGCTCAGTCTAGGCTACGTCTCGATCTTTTCGATGCTAATCGGTTTCATATTCTGGTACCGTGGCCTTGCACTTGGCGGCACAGCAGGCGTTGGTCAGCTTCAGCTTCTTCAGCCGTTCTTCGGTTTGACTCTTGCGGCTCTTTTGCTCGCCGAGCCCGTTGCGCCATCCATGATCAGTGTCACGGTCTTTGTGGTGATTTGCGTGGCGGGGGCAAAGCGTTTCGCGTGACGGCCCACTCCTGCCATCCACTGCCCAAGTCGGAAGCCGGGGTCGCAGCCCGCATTGTGGATGGGGTGGATAACTCCTGCGCCACCGGCGTCGCTATACGCCATACTGCAGTTGTCTATCGCTGCTGGAAAACCGGCTGCGGCGTTGCGACGACCGCTCAAGAGCGGTCCTTCGGCGCCTCAAACTGGTCTAACCTCCAGCCGCTCTGCGCTGTTTGAGTCGATTTGTTCTGTGATAACCGTTTAAGTAACCTTTTACATAATCGCTCGGGGTGCACGGCTTTGATACCGTTCAGAACCCCAATATCCTGTCGACCACCCAGAACGCCGCCAAACTACCGATGCCGTAGCTTGTCACGCGTTCGAACTGACCGGCCCGATCCCTGATCGCAGGATAGACACGCCGGGCCGCGACACCGGCCGCCAGGATCACAACGATAAAGAGAATCTGACCAAGCTCCACACCGATGTTGAAGGCAAAAAGCGCCAATGGGATATCCCCTTTGGGCAAGCCGATCTCTCGCAATGCGCCTGCAAAACCGAGACCGTGGATCAGGCCGAACGCGAAGGAGACCACCCAGGGGAATCGCACGGTGATGGGATCGCGGGCTTCAGGTGGTAAAGATAGCTCGCAGGCGAGGAACACGATTGAGAGAGCGATGACTGCCTCGACCGGAGGTGGGGGGACATTCAGCCAACCGAGTGTTGCTGCAGCCAAAGTAATGCTGTGTGCCAGTGTGAAAGCAGTGATCGCCCAGAACAGCCGACCGCGATCGCGGATCAGCAGCAGAAGTGCGAAGACAAACAGCAAATGATCCGAACCATCCAGGATGTGCGGCACCCCGAGCGCGATGTAACTTGAGAGGACTCCGGCAATACCAGGCGCCTTACCGACATAAATTCTGCGAACGGAACCATGATTACAAGCGCTTCCGAGCCCTGGAATCATGCATGGGACATCGCCAGGTGTTTCATCACCCGTCAACCCGGCCTGTAATGCCTGCCGCGAAACAGACGCATTAAAGACGATCTGAGTGCGCAACTGGCACTATGCGACGTGGCTTCGCGCGATGGCGTGGTTGAGGATGGCACCGCCTCTCGTGCGAAAACAGGTCTCGGTGGAAAGACACGACACAACCTGAACAATATGCTGGCGGCGGCGTTCGGAAAGAGCCATTTGGAAAGCGTCGGACCTGTCTCACTTTTGGTGATCAACCCGAACTAATCCTTAGCAAAGTTGACGCCACTCGGACATTGATGTGCCAAAACGCGCAGCGGTGTCAGAGCGAATGGCGGCTAAGCGCAAAGTCTGCGACTGCGGTTCGATAGACAGAACCTCCGAGCTTCTGAACAGCGAATGTTGCCCCTTTTACAGGCGGCTTGCGCGCCCGATTAATTAAAAATCAGAAGAAAACAAGCGCCTTGGTTGCTTGGCACAACACTGAGTTGCCCACCAATTGCTTCCATGGTCGCTTTGACAATATTCAGGCCCATACCTGTGCCACCGGCCTCTCTTTTTGTCGTAAAGAAGGGCTGCAAAACCTTGTCCTTGTTCCCTTCACTGATACCGGCGCCATTATCTGCGATTTTTAGGCAGATGACACCGTCGACCTGATAGGCTGTCAGCACGGCATTCTGCGCGCCGTGTTGCTGAGCGTTCTCAAGCATATGTGTCAGCATGATGTGCAGGGTGGGCGCCGCGACGGGTAAGGGCAGATGATTGTTCTCAGCCTTGATCGCAAGCGCCGGGAAAGTCTGGACGAGCTGATCAGTGATGTCGTTCAGACAGCATGTACCGTTAATGGCGCTCTGATCGGCAAGGCTGAAGGCGCGCATGTTGGCCAGCAGATCCTCCATCCGCTTTCCACCTTTGTCTACAGTGTCCAGCAGGCGGTGTTTCTGCGCGGGTGGCAAATCATCGTCGCGCAGCAGCTCTGCCGCGCCTTTCAGGGCAGTGAGGGGTGACTTCAGCTCGTGGGTGACATGGGCGGTGTACGTTTTCAATCCGTCCTGCTTGTCCTGCAAGCGTTCCGTCAGCGATTGAAAGCTCTGGCTCAGATCCGCGATTTCCCGCGTGCCAAGTTGGTCTGGTGGTTCCCATGCCTGACCTCCGTAACCCGCCATCTGGCTGCGCTGGTTCAACAGGTGGATCGGCCGAGTGATGAACCGCCAGAACACGTACCCGATAAGCGCCGTGGACAAAGCAACAAATGCCGCAGCTTTGGCAAGGTTGAAACGTTCGCCGTACAGAAAGCGGAAAATATGGTTCGGGGTGCGGCTCAGGTAAACCGCCCCGATAAGGGTCTGATCCACGAACACTGGCATCGCCACGAAAACGCGCACGCGGGCACCGCGGCTGAGGGTATAAAGCGCAGGCGTTGCATCCTCGCGCACGCGGGTGCGCGCGACCGAGACGGTTTTCCCTGAAAGGGCCTCGCGAACCTCGTCAACATGGTCCAGCTTCTGGCCAATTTCCGCAGTACCGGCAAACACGTTCCCATCGACATCCAGCATCCGGTAACCCGCAAGGGTTTGCGCCTGGGCGGCGTTGGCGATGCGGCTTAGTGGGGTGGCGATGGCCTGATAACCCGAACCGGGACGGACGGTTGCCGGTCGCGCGTCCGGGCGCGGCGGCAGAACCGTTTCGCGATTGACCGACAGTGAAGGGAACACCGCGTACTCGGTTGAGATTGCACTCGGGCGGGGTGGCTTGATCCCGGCTGCATCTGCATAAAGCTCGGCATACGCCGCTGACATAACCGCAGCCTGTGTCAGCAGGCTTTCTTCGGTCTGTTGTACCAGTTGGCTGTCGTAAAAACGGAACAGGATCAGCCCGGCAAAGGGCAGGCACAGGACAATGCCCAGCACCAGCAGAACGATGGTCCACAATCTGGGGCGCCATTTGCGGTTCAGCCGGGCGTGCATGCACCCATCCTGAGGCCGACACCGTGAATGGTCACGATCCCTTCGGCACAGCCGGCCTGGGCCAGTTTGGCACGGACATTGCGTATGTGGCTGTCAATGGTGCGGTCCGAGACGTGGATGTTGTAGCCGTAAAGCGCATCGATCAGCTGCGCCCTGGACAGAACGCGGTCGGGACGGGCCATCAGAGTTGCCAGCAGCCGAAATTCCGATCCGGTCAGCGTCACAGGCGTTGACGCGAACCTGCACAGGTGCCGCTCTGCATCCAGGTGCAGGCTGCCTTGCGACAGCACCGGATCGGGCTGGGCAGGTGTCGGCGCGCTGCGCTTCAGGATGGCCTTGATCCGGGCCACCAATTCGCGCGGGGAAAAGGGTTTGGTCAGATAATCATCGGCGCCCAGTTCCAGCCCGACGATACGGTCGACCTCGTCATCACGGGCGGTCAGGAACAGGATCGGCACGTCCGAGGATTTGCGGATGTCCCTGCATACTTCCAGACCATCCTTTTCGGGCAGCCCGATATCCAGCACGATCAAGTCGGGGTTTTCCTGGCGGTTTGTATCAAGCGCGGTCAGGCCGTCGCTGGCCAGAAGTGGCGCATAACCTGCCTTTTCAATCGCGAACCTTGTCACCTCAAGGATATCCGGATCATCGTCGACAACAAGAATGCGTGCAGGCATCAAATGGGGTCCTTCAACTCTGCTGCCGATAATAGGCTTGGATTCGCCATCTCCGAAAGCCCCATTCGCGCCAGTTGGTGATTGCATCCTTTTTCAGATCATATCGCATCCATACGTCGCAGACCTGCTGTCCGGTTCTGGTTTCATGATCACGGATAGCGGGGTAAGCATCAGCACCAAGGCTGCATATGTAACCGGTATCCTGTTGCGTCAGAGCGCTGCCGTGGCTCAGATTGTAGCTGGCAATGACTGATGCGAAATTCACAAAGTTGCAGATATACAAGACCACCAGAAGCGCTGCAAAACAACGACGCAGAAGCCAGGTTGTACCAAAGCCGCGTTGGATTTGCACCACGATCAGCAGCAAACCGGTGAAAACCAGCGCCATCCATATGAAGGCGGCCACCCGCAAATAGGTAAGCGCATAGGCGTCGACGTAATGATGCAGCCGGATGGCAGCTGTCAGCACCAGGAACACGTTTTGCGCCAACCACATATAGATCAGAATGCGCAACGTCCGGTCCGCGCCGATCATGCTGTGAGTGACCAGAGTGAATACGCCCGCCATCAGGGCCGTCGCCACCAGCGGATAAGCGCCCCGATGGGCATAAGCGGCATAGCTCATCCCTTGAGGCAGGGATACACCGCCGGTCAGGATACCAAGGTCCATCACGGTTTGTACAAGGAACATCAGGTTGAACAGCAACAGCGAGTTGCGCACCGAGATTGGATTGATCAGAAATGCGGCCCGGCTTGGGCCTGTCTTCGGCATGGTGGCGGGGCGGGCAATGCCGCCCAGCCATGGATCGCTGAGGTTAAGGAACGGCCACAGCAGCGAGGCCATAACACCCCAGAACAGAAGTCGCAGCCAAAAGTACCCTTCGAACAGAAGACTTGGGTCCAGCTCGGCCAGAAGGTCTTCCAGCACCGGATTGGCGGCGGCCAGCAACGCAAGGAAGACCGCACCCAATAGCAGGGGCAAGGCCAGCGATGCTGCGTGGCGGCGGCTGTCGGACCCAAGATCGGCGGCCACCGCGGTGCGACATGTGTCGCGCAGCAAAAGCGTCGCACCGATGGAAGGCAGTCGCAGGGCGGTTCGCAGCAGCAGACGTTCGTTTACAGCCTGACCGAATAGCGCCCAGGTGGCCAGACTGACTAAACCTGCGAGGCTGAACAATAATGATAGAAGCTGCAAATCGATGGCCACCGGCAGGTTGGTGATCAAGGCAAATGCGGCGGCTATTGACCACTCCTTTGCAGTCGCACGTCGGGGTTTCATCGCCATGATCGCGGCGGACAAGACCAGCGCGAAGACTGAGACAGAAATGCCTAGCGGCTGTTCCCAAAACAACCAATCAGCAAGCGCCACCAGCGATGCAAGAAGCGGGATTGCATGGCGCATTTTCAGAGTAGACATCAGAGAACCACTCTGCTGTCGTCTGTTGCCTCTCCATCGGGGGACTTCGTCCATCTTTCCCAGCCACCACGCGTCCAGCACGATGCTGTCCGGCACGCCGCGAATTGTCAGTTCCTGCCTCATGTCCCGTCTCCTGCTTACAGGTTTCCTTTCCCGGCAGATTGCCTGCGGCGCTTGCATCTTTGGCGCGACGTATCCGCAGCCTTCATAGGGTTTTCGTGCAGAAAATGTGCAGAGGCGGTGAAAGGCTTTACACACCACGGGTTCCGAGCTGCAACTCGCGCCGCGCAGTAAAAGCGACGCGTCCAGACATTGAACTGCAAGCAATAGCGCAGTGTGACATAGTTGAACCTTCCCCTGAGAAGCGGTTCGCCGTTATGGCTGGGGAAACGGAGGATCGAACATGGCTAACCCTCTCTATGATGATCTGTTTGGCATTCACGCCGGCAAAGATACGGCTTTCCTTAACCTGACAGACGGGACGACCATCACCTATCGAAACTTTCTGAGCACAGCCGCCCGGATCGCCCATGTGGCCACGCAACTGGGTCTAAGACCCGGGGACCGCGTTGCGGCTCAGGTCGAAAAATCGCCTGAGGCGCTGGCGCTTTACGCGGCATGTGCGCAGGCCGGTCTGGTTTTCCTGCCGCTGAACACCGCCTATACCGTGGACGAGCTGACGTATTTCATCGAAAACAGCGGCGCGTCACTTGTTGTCTGCGATGGCCGAAGCAAAGACCAACTGACCCCGATTGCCGAGCGTTTTGGGGGCAGGGTGGAAACGCTGAATGCGGATGGCTCGGGCTCGCTGATGGATCTGGCGGCAGCAATGCCAGACAGCTTTGCGACTGTGGATCGGGATGGTGAGGATCTGGCAGCGTTTCTTTATACGTCGGGCACCACCGGACGTTCAAAGGGCGCGATGCTGACCCAGAACAACCTGTTGTCCAATGCGCGGACACTGGTCAAAGAGTGGCGGTTTACGTCGGAAGACGTTCTGTTGCACGCGCTGCCGATCTTTCACACGCATGGGCTGTTTGTGGCCACCAATATCATTCTGGCTGTCGGCGGAAGCATGATCTGGCTGCCAAAATTCGACCCTGATCAGATCATTGACAGCATGCCCGACGCCACGTCGATGATGGGCGTGCCGACCTTCTACACGCGCCTGTTGGCAGACGCGCGTTTTACCAGCGAGTTGACCAAACATATGCGCTTGTTCGTATCGGGTTCGGCCCCATTGCTGGCGGATACCCATGCACAATTTCAAGAGCGTACCGGGCATCGTATCCTAGAACGCTATGGCATGACTGAAACCAATATGAACACCTCGAACCCCTATGACGGCGAACGTCGCGCGGGCACGGTCGGGTTTCCTTTGCCGGGGGTCGAACTGAAGATATGCGATGCAGATGGTAACCCTTTGCCGCAGGGTGAAATCGGCGAGATCGAAGTGCGTGGCCCGAACGTATTCAAGGGATATTGGCAGATGCCGGAAAAGACGGCTGCCGAGCTGCGCGAAAACGGGTTCTTTATCACCGGTGATCTTGGGCGTATCGACGAAGATGGGTATGTCCATATCGTCGGGCGCAACAAGGACCTGATCATCTCGGGTGGCTACAATATCTACCCCAAGGAAATTGAACTGGTTCTGGACGGCCAGCCCGGTGTTCTGGAGAGTGCAGTGATCGGCGTGCCGCATCCCGACTTCGGTGAAACCGTGCTGGGCCTGATTGTTGCCGAATCCGGGCAATCTCCGGATCTCGACGCGATCATGGGCGCATTGCGCGACAGCCTGGCGCGGTTCAAGCATCCCCGCACGCTTATTCAACTGGATGAATTGCCTCGCAATACGATGGGAAAAGTCCAAAAGAACATCTTGCGCGACCAGTACAGGGATATGTTCAAAGCTGGGTCATAAGCACATAATGGCAGAGCCTAGATAAGCGTCGGAAACTTGATATAGTCCTCAAAACCAATGGGGACAGAAGAATATGAACAATCGTTTGCGCAAAATCACCATCGTAGGTGGCGGCACGGCAGGTTGGATGACCGCGTTGATCCTGGACATGGTGTTTTCACGCACTTCAGCAACAAAAGACCGACCACATATATGCCTGATCGAAAGCCCCAATATTTCGACCGTGGGTGTGGGTGAGGCTACGGTGCCACGCATGCCGGTCACGCTCCGTCAGGCGGGCATTTCCGAACGGGATTTTTTCCGCGAGACGAACGCGTCCTTCAAACTGGGCGTGAAGTTCTGCAACTGGAACAAGGACCCCAAAGGAAAACGCATCGATTACGTGAACCCCTTTGCCCATGGCCAGATGCTGGAAGGGTTGGACGCCGCCGAGTATTTCCTGCGCTTTGGCAATGGAGAGAGGGACTTTACACAGTCCATTTCGCCCCACGATCATCTGGGCCGTCTGTGCAAAGGCGCGCGGCAGCTGGGTCAGCCCGAGTTTGAACAGCGTTTTGGCTATGCCTATCATCTGGATGCCGTGAAGTTTGCGGGCATGCTAACCACGGTCTGCACCAAGCGCGGTGTCGAGCATATTCAGGACGAGGTACAGAAGGTTGAGCTGGATGAACAGGGCAACGTCAGCCATCTGATGCTTGAGCGCGCGGGCCGTCATGACATTGAAATGGTTATCGATTGTACCGGGTTCCGCGGCCTTATCATTAATCAGGCGCTGGGCGAGCCGTTTTTGGATTATTCGGAATATTTGCCCAATGATCGCGCCATGGCGTTGCAGGTCGAACACCGCAATCCCAACAAGATCGAAAGCCTCACGCGGTCGACCGCGCTGGGCGCGGGGTGGACGTGGCGGGTGCCGCTCTACAATCGTGTGGGTACGGGCTATGTGTTCTCCTCGGCGCATCGAACGGATGATCAGGCGGCCGACGAATATCTTGAATGGCTGGGTGACAGCGGCAAGGGTTTGACACCGCGTGTAATCCCGATGCGCGTCGGGCGCGTGCGCAATGCCTGGGTCAAGAATTGCGTGGCAATTGGTCTGTCCGGCGGGTTTATCGAGCCGTTGGAAAGTACCGCGATCCACATGATTGACCACGCAGTGCGCTGGTTTGCAGAACACTTGCCGACGCGCGATGTCGCGCCGTCACTGCGGGCAAGATACAACCGGCAGATGGACAAGCTTTATAACGAGGTTCTTGAATTCATCTGTCTGCACTACCGATTGGGCAACCGAAAGGATGACCCGTATTGGATCGACGCGCGGACAGAGATGAAGATACCGGATCGGCTGGCCGAGAATCTGGAGTTGTGGCAGCACCGTCTGCCGATGGATCACGATGTGGAATTTGCCACGCTGTTCGACCATCGCGTTTATCAGACGGTTCTGTTGGGTAAACAGGTCTATGATACGGGTTACGGCACCGGCATTCGTGATCGTTTGCGGCCGTTGAAGAAAGTGATTTGGTTCCAGGGCATGAAGCGCGCAAAAGAGGACCTTGCGCAGATAATCAAAGCGATGCCGGATCATAAAACGCTGCTGCGCGATATCCGGGGTGAGCTGGAAAAACCGGTCTTTGGAATGGCGAACGTGGCGAAGCCGACAGTTGCGATGCCGGGCACGAAGCCTGCACCTGTTACGATCCAGAACATGCCGAACTTTGCTGAAATCCAAAGCGGCGCGAAGGATTTGCAACTGTTCTAAGGGTTCTCTGCCCCTACGAAGGAATTCAATAAACTGAAGGGCGAGGCATTCAGCCCCGGCCTTCAGGGCGGTTTAGCGCCAGCTCATACCCCGGTCAGACAAGTGCCTTTGAACCCGACCCGGATAATCAGAAACAATGGCATCCACACGCAGGTCGATCATCTTGGCAATATCTTCAGGGTCATTGACCGTCCAGACCGCAACGCAAAGGCCCAAATTTTTGGCCAGTTCGACGTTTTCAGCAGTTACATCCGCATAATACGGGCACCACAGTGAGCCACCCGCTTGCTTGACCAATCGCGGAATATCGCCTTCGCGGCCGCGAAAATCCGGGCAGACTGCCTTGGACGAATCCTCCCCTACATCCTCGGCGTTTTCGGGAAGTTGGGTCAGATAAGAAGATGGTATATCCGGCGCTTGCCGCTGACATTCTTCTAACAGATTCCAGTCGAAACTGTGCAACACCACACGCGACGACAGGGCCTTGGAACGAACCTCTTGCAGAACAAGACTGACAAACTTCTCTCTATAGCGCGCGTCATGGGCCAAATCGGGGTCCGATTTCAGCTCGAGCATCAGACAGGCATCGCTATGTTGGGGGTCACTCACCAGATCCAGGAGGTCAAGCAGTCTTGGAACGCGAACGCCATCCATTAGCGCCTGATCTGGAAATCGCCGACCATAGGCAGAATTCCCATCCAACCGCCCGATATCGAACTTCTGAATCTGCTCAAACGTCAGAGTTGAAACCTTCGGCTCTTCCCCGGTCAAAAACTGGCCGTCAGCATCGCGACAACTGGGGGCGTGCAGCCGGTGATTATGGGTTATGACGGGGATGTCGTCAGCCGTGAGGACAACATCAAACTCCAGAAGCGGCACGCCAATGGACAGCGAAAAGTCAAAACCAATCATGCTGTTTTCAGGCAATACGCCTCGCGCACCCCGGTGGCCTACGATGCGGATCAGGTTGTCGCCCCCCCGGAAAGCCTCGACCTGAGGGAATGCCATCAGCCTTCCAGCCTTTCACCGGTGGATCGGTCAAACATATGCATATGGTCTGAGGACACAGAAAACCGCATGTTCGGATGTCGGCCTTCAATCGGATGCACGCCCGGAAGGCTGATCGTGATCGGATCGCCCAAGCCGGTCAATTGACCGTGCAACAGCGTGTTTGCCCCCAGTGGCTCTGCCATCTGAATCGTAGCCTCAATCGGGCCATTGTCATCCAGCAATAGATGCTCGGGTCGTACCCCCAGCTTGAAGGCAGTATCAGGGCCCTGCGACGAACCAACCGCGACCCCACCAATCATGACGGTTCCGTTTTCGCGTTGGGCCTCAAAGACATTCATCGCGGGGCTGCCGATGAACTGTGCCGCAAACAGGGTTCTTGGCGTTTCGTATACCTCTAGCGGTGTGCCAACCTGTTCGGCGATACCGCCGTTCATGACGATCATCCTGTCGGCCATTGTCATGGCTTCAACCTGATCGTGGGTTACATAAAGCGACGTGATCCCCAGTTTTTCCTGAAGTTCACGAATCTCAAGCCGCATCTGCACGCGAAGCTTTGCGTCCAGGTTCGAAAGCGGCTCGTCAAACAGGAACACCGCAGGTTCACGGACAATCGCGCGCCCCATAGCCACCCTCTGACGTTGGCCGCCTGACAATTGTCTGGGTTTGCGGTCGAGCAATGGTTCAAGCTGCAATAGCCTGGCCGCCTCGGTCACTTTTTGATCGATCTGAGCCTTGGGCAACCCTGCGATCTTAAGGCCATAACCCATGTTCTGCCGGACCGACAGATGCGGGTAGAGCGCATAGTTCTGGAACACCATGGCAATGTCGCGATCCATCGGCTCTTTTTCGTTGGCCCGTTCCGCACCAATCCGGATTTCACCCGCGGTCACGGTCTCAAGCCCTGCCACCATCCGCAACAGCGTGGATTTTCCGCAGCCCGAAGGGCCGACGATGACAATAAACTCGCCATCTTCGATGTGGATGTCGATGCCATGTATGACATCTGTCGGGCCAAAGCTCTTTTTGACATTCTCCAGGGTTACTGTTGCCATTTTCTATTTCTCGCTATCGACAAGGCCGCGGACAAAAAGCTTTTGCATCGACACCACCACGATGACCGGCGGGATCATCGCCAGAATGGAGGTCGCCATGATGACCGGCCAATCAGCTACATCATCGCCAGACGGGAACATCTGCTTGATGCCCATCACAATGGTGTTCATTTCAGGGTCGGTGGTGATAAGCAGCGGCCACAGATACTGGTTCCACCCATAGATAAACAGGATGACGAACAGTGCCGCGATGTTTGTCCGGCTCATCGGTACGACGATGTCTATGAAAAACCGCATCGGTCGGGCGCCATCCACACGCGCAGCTTCGGCCAGCTCGTCCGGGATTGTCAGAAAGAACTGACGGAACAGGAAGGTCGCCGTGGCCGAGGCGATCAGCGGAAAGATCAGCCCGTAGTAGCTGTTGAGCATGCCGAACCCGGCCACGACCTCAAATGTCGGAACGATGCGCACTTCGACCGGCAACATAAGGGTCAGGAAGATCAGCCAAAAGAACGTTGTTCGACCGGGAAAGCGGAAATAGACGATTGCAAATGCCGAAAGCAGTGAAATGATGATCTTGCCCACTGCAATCCCGATGGCCATTACAAGGCTGTTGAACAGCATCGTTGCGACGGGGACATTCACGCCGGAAAACAGGGCTGCCTTGTAGTTCTCCCAGAACTGATCACCCGGCAAAAGCGGCATGGGCGGTGATACAACTTCCGGCTGGGTAACGGTTGAGGCAACAAATGCCAGCCAGATCGGAAAGAAGATGACCAGAACGCCAAGGATCATCAGGGCATGTGTCAGCCAGATGCCCGCTCCGCGCTTTTCGACCATTCCGTGCTGTTGGGTTGCCATCAGTAATGCACCCTCTTTTCCACGTATTTGAACTGGATGACGGTCAGCAGGCCGACGACAATCAGCAAGATGACCGATTGCGCCGAAGACGATCCCAGATCCTGACCGACGAACCCGTCTGAAAACACCTTGTAGACCAGAATGGTCGTGGCCTGCTGCGGACCGCCGCCGGTGATTGTGTGGATCACGCCAAAAGTTTCAAAGAACGCATAGACCACATTCACAACAAGCAGAAAAAAAGCTGTCGGTGACAGTAACGGCAGGACAATCGTGAAAAACCTGCGCCAGAACCGTGCGCCATCGATCGCGGCGGCCTCGATGACCGACCGCGGAACCGACTGGAGTGCGGCGAAGAAGAACAAAAAGTTATAACTGATGCGCCCCCAGGCCGAAGCGACAACCACAAGCCCCATCGCCTCGGTGCCATTCAAGACGTGGTTCCAGTCATAGCCCAGCTGTCCAAGATACCACGACACGACACCGACGCGCGTGTTGAACATGAACAGCCAGAGCACACCTGCAACCGCGGGAGCGACTGCATAAGGCCAAATCAGCAGCGTCCGATAAGCTCCGGATCCTTTGATCAGCCGATCTGCAATGACAGCCAGAAACAGGGCCGGGATCATGGAGCAGAGCGTAACAAGCGTCGAAAACACCGCCGTGGTTACGAAGGATGCGCGATAAAACTTGTCGCTTAGCAGAAATTCAAAATTGCCCAGACCGACGAACTTGGACGACAACCCGAACGGATCTGGGATGAACAGCGACTGCCATACAGCTTGTGCAGCGGGATAGAAGAAGAATACGGCAGAAATGACGACCTGTGGGGCGATCAGCGCCAATGGCAACAGCCAGCCGCGAAATGTGACGCGTTTTTCCATCCTGATGACCCGCCGAGAAAAGTGGATGCGGGCTCTGCCGAGCCCGCACCGGATTTCAGAGGTTTATTGATTTGCCGATTCGAACCTGCGCAGAAGCGCGTCACCGCGTTCTTTTGCGCTGTCCATGGCTTCCTGGGCGGATTTCTCGCCGGACCAGATGGCCTCAAGCTCCTCATCGATGATACCGCGGATTTGATCGAACGATCCCAGACGCAGACCTTTCGAGTTTGCTGTCGGCTCTTTCGCGGTCATCTGGATCACAGCGATATCGGTGCCCGGGTTTTCATCATAGAAACCGGCCGCACGAGTCGCTTCACCGGCTTCTGCGGTAATCGGAAGATAGCCGGTATTCTGGTGCCATGCCGCCTGAACGTCGGACGAGGACAAGAAGCTCAGGAACTCACCAACGCCTTTATATTCTTCGGGATCATGACCTTCCATCACCCAAAGGGATGCACCGCCGATGATGGTGTTTTGAGGCTCGCTTGTGACCGCTTCCCAATACGGCAGCGGGCGCACATCAAAGTCGAACTCGGCCTCGGCTTTGATACCGGCATACCCGGCCGAGCTTTCGGTGAACAAGGCACATTCTCCGGCCCTGAAGTTTGCGCCGCCTTCATTTCTGCGACCGGTATAGATGAATTTCCCATCCTTGGCCCAGTCGCCCATGGCGCTCAGGTGCGCGACCTGTACCGGGCCGTTCAGCATCAGTTCTGTGTCCAGACCGGCAAAACCATTGTCCTGCGATGCAAACGGAACGTTGTGATAGGCTGACAGGTTTTCCAGGTGAATCCAGCTTTGCCATGCCGTCACCAGCGGGCAGTCCTCGCCTCCGGTTTTGAGTTGCTCCAGCACATCGCCGACTTTTTCCCAAGTTGACAGGTCAGTATCAGGATCAACACCTGCCGCCTGCATGGCGTCGCGGTTGACCCACAAGACCGGCGTGGAAGAGTTGAACGGCAGCGACAACATATCTCCGTCGGTGGTGGTGTAGTAACCCTTCACCGCGCCGATATAGGCATCGGGATCAAAAGACGCGCCACTTTCAGCCATGACTTCGTAGACCGGCTTGATCGCGCCTTTTGCCGACATCATCGTTGCGGTGCCAACTTCGAAAACCATCAGGATGTGTGGCTGTTCGCCAGCACGGAAAGCGGCAATGCCAGCGTTCAGGGTTTCTGAATAGTTGCCCTTGTGGCTTTCGACCACGACAAACTCATCCTGACTGGCGTTGAATTCTTCAACCTGCGCTTTGACAAGTTCGCCAAGGCGGCCGGTAAAGGCATGCCAGAATTGAACTTCGGTTTGTGCCATTGCCGCCAAGGGGGACAAGGCAGTTGTAACGGCAAGAGCGCCAAGCAAATTCTTTTTCATGATTCCTCCCATGCATCAGGTTTGATGCTTCGTTGAGTACCGACTGCAACGCGTATTCGACACACATGACGATTTCACGACGTTACCGTTACAGAAATATAATTCAAGCCCTACTTATTGGCGAAAAACATAATACAATGTTATACAGCGTGAATAAAAAAGCGGAACTGGGTCTGCAATGAGACAAACTTTGAGAATTCGGCAATTGGAAGCACTCATGGCGGTGACCACCAATGGTTCGGTCACAGCAGCGGCCGCCGATTTGGGGGTGAGCCAACCAGCTGTCAGCAGGTTGCTGTCGGATCTTGAAAAATCGTTTGGATTTCAACTATTTGATCGCCGCAAAGGGAGATTGGTGCCAACCCAGGAAGTTCGCTATCTGCAACCCAGCGTGGACCGTGTCCTGGAATTGATGAAGCAGATATCGGACGCGAGTCAGAATATCACGCAGCGTAAAGCCGGGCATATCCGCGTCGCCTGCCTGCCCGGTTTCGCCACCAGCCATCTGCCGGATGTTGTGGCAAGTTTTCTGAAAGACCGGCCAGGTGTCACCATGACGATCGAACCGGACAGGCCGGAACGGATATTGGAATGGATGGTTGGCGAACAATATGACTTTGGAATCACCGATGGCTTCAACGGTCATCCGGGGGTCGAAAGCAGAAATGTCGATGTGCGCACGGTTTGCGTATTCCCGAAAAATCACGCGCTTGAGAACCTCTCGGAGGTGACGCCATCCGATCTTGCAGATGAGAACATCATACATACGCGGCGCGACAGCGACTTTTTCGGACGGCTTTCGAAGGCATTTCAGCAGGCCAATGTTACACTCAACTCTCATATCGAAGTCCGGCAATTCACGGCGGCATGTGAATTGGCGATAAAAGGCGTTGGTGTCTCAATCGTCAGCGAACTGGACGCTGTCCATTACACAGACCGGGGGCTAAGCTACAGGCCATTCAAGCCGTTTTTGCCGCATACACTTTCGCTGGTACGCCCGGTTCTGAAGCAGCCGTCTTTGATAACACTGGAGTTCATCGAGCATTTCAGCGAAAGTCTGAATGCGTTCAGAACACTTGCGTGAGGCTGCGGTCACCGGGACGAAGGATACCTGCCCGCGTTTCCAGCCAACACTCTCCAGAAAAAGCAGGAGCCAAGGGATCGAATACGCCCAAAGTCGTCGTTATTGTGAGGCTCCGCGTATCTGTTCAATGGCTCGGGCGGCAAATCTACCCGACAAAGACCCGTCTGCGGCTGCTTCCAATGCAGGCAAAGCGGGGGATGCTTTCCCGCCGATTTCACCCAATGCGTTGGCGGCTTCTTTTCTGACAAAAACCGAAGGGCTGCCCAACAGCATGATCAGTTCCGGAACGGCTGGGGCTGCGTCAGCTCCAAAGAGCGCCAAAGACTGAGCCGCGTCACGTTGTTCCTTGGCATCTCCGCGCATCAGATCAGCTTTTAGGCTTGCAACTGTCGTGCTCGGCGGAAGCGCGGCCAATTGAAGGCCGTTTTTCAAGCGATTGTTCAAATGCTGATGCTCGCCGATCCATCGCACGATAAAGAAATAATCGCGCACCGCTTCGCCCAGAACCTTCTCGTTTTTTCCATCCTGCCATTGTTCGATCATTGCACGCGCGCTGCTTCTGTCGCCATTCAAGGCCAGAACCGACGCTGCAAATGGCATCAACTCAACTGCCTGCGGGTTTCGGTCCAGCTCAGACCTAATAACGGCCTCTGCACCTGTCAGATCATTCATCGCAAACAGCGCAGCACCTTGAAATAGCGCGTAGTGGCTGGGGTATTCCGGGTCGAGGCGCATTGCAGCCTGTACAAATGCCAACCCTTCCTCTGGCTCGCCACCCGCGATCAAGGCCCATCCCATTGTCACATGCGCTTCGGGGTCGCTTGGTTGCAGGGCAATGGCTTTCGCGGCTTCTTGTCTCGCTTCTTCTGTTCCCCGTCTTACACCCTCGGCGCTGTCCCAGTCCGGAAGGTTGAGAGCGACAATTGCCCTGATGACGTGGATAAGAGAGGTGTCCTGATGCGTCAGTTCACGGTAGTATTTATAGAACAGCCCGATATGCATCTGTTCTTCAGCATTCGCAAAGCCTGACCAGTGGTGGAAGATGTGCGGTCGCAAATGTACCATAGCTAACATCGCCCAGGCGCGCGCATAATTCGGGTCCAGCTCGACAGCCCGCTCAAAATGCGGAATTGCGGCCAGATTGTCCTGTTCATTGAAGCGTGAATAAAGCGCCCACCCGCGCTGGAACGCTTCGCGCGCCTCAATCTTTTCAGTCTCTATGCTTTCGATGGCAATCCGGCTTTGCGTGTCGAGCGGGACATCCAACTCGCGCGCAATCGCCAGTACAATGTTGTTTTGCAGGTCGAAGATCTCATCGATTTCACCGTCGAAACGTTCCGCCCAGATCAATCTGCCGTTCAACGTGTCCGTCAGGCGGATGTTGACCCGAAAACCCTCTCGGCTGCGTCTAAGGCTCCCATCAACGACATAGCGAACGCCCAGTTTCTCGGCAAAACCTGCCACATCAATGTCGCGGTC
This sequence comes from Ruegeria sp. SATB027, assembly GCF_059613825.1. Classification (NCBI taxonomy): domain Bacteria; kingdom Pseudomonadati; phylum Pseudomonadota; class Alphaproteobacteria; order Rhodobacterales; family Roseobacteraceae; genus Ruegeria; species Ruegeria sp. SATB027. The sequence goes on along the minus strand of NZ_JBXWTH010000037.1, from coordinate 112,277 downwards.
CTGAAATGCAAAGGATGTGTTTCCGGCGATGACAAATAACCCTGATATGCGGGACAGGTCCGTTATCAGATCCTCGGAAACGCCATCTATCAACATCTTGTTGGACGCGTCGCTGGTGAAATTCGTCAAGGGAAGCACGGCGATCGAGGGCAGGTCCGGCAGAGGGTAAGCCATCTGTGCTTCAGAAGCGCGCAACTGACCCTTTTCCCATGTCTTTGTCCCGATATACCCGGTCGCGCCCAACACGATCAGGATTGCAGCTAGCTTCATTGAACGCGGCGCTTTCTTCGTTTTTTGCTTTACCGCCCGGGTCAACGCATCTGTTTCGACGCGGAACGCCTCAATGGGGTCCGCGATATTCTTGACGGATTGCGGGCCAATTGGCGTAAAGGCGAAGGGCACCTTGTTTCGCGCGTATCCGACAATCGCCTGCGAGGCGATAATCCCCCCAGGTTCTGCCAGCGCCTCAAGCCGTGCGGCCACGTTGACACCATCACCCAGGATGTCGTCGGCGTTCGAGACGACATCGCCGACATTCAAACCGATCCGAAAAACAATTGCGCGGTCGGGTTCGGTATCCGAGTTTCTTTTCGACAGTTCGGCCTGTATCTCGACTGCAGCGCGAACCGCATCGACCGCGCTGGGGAATTCGATCAGAAAACTATCACCGGCTGTGTTCGCAATGCGCCCTGAATACCCGGCGATCAAGGGCTCGATGACTTCAGCGCGGATCCGGCGCAGCTTGTCGATGGTGCCTTCTTCATCCAAGCCAACCAATCTTGAATAGCCTGCGATATCGGCGGCTAAGATGGCTGCTAATCGACGATTTGGCCGGCTTTCCATAGTTTCGCAGCCTACCATTTGGACATTTTTCTGGAAACCGGTTTTCAAGGTACCGGTTTTGCTCCGTTTTTTGAAATCCCCCGACCTGTTATCTGGATGGAAATGGAAGCCCGGACCGCTGGGTTTTCAGACAAAAGCGGTCCGGGCAATCTGTCGGCTCTGCGTGTTGTCGGATTTGCATGGCGTCGCGCGTCCTTGCACAATGCGACCAACGCATGGAGGCGAAAATGATCTACGCAATCACAATTTATGGGGAACCGGGCGTGTTCGAGGCATTGCCGAAAGATCGCCAGGACGAAGTGATGTCAGGCCATCGCGCCCTGCATGCGGTTTTGTCGGAACGCGGAGAGTTCGTGTCGATAAAACTGATGCCGCCAACGTCAGCGGTAATGGTCGAACCGGCGGCGTCCGAAGGTGCTGCCCGCCTGATCACCGATGGCCCGTTTTCCGAGACCAAGGAAAACTTCCTTGGGTTTTACGCCGCTGATTTCAAAGATCTTGAAGAAGCGTTGGAACATGCAAAACTGATCTCTTCACCGGTCGCGCGGCTGGAAGTTCGGCCTGTGGCCTGGGCGGGGGGTGCCATATCGTCGGAATAGATCATGTCAGACTGGCTGGAGGCCACATTTGCTGAACAACGCCCGCGCGCCATTGCTGCCCTGACGCGGGCTTTTCGGGATCTGGACACCGCAGAGGAGGCCTTTGCCGACGCCTGCCTGAAAGCCTTGGCGGTTTGGCCCCAGGACGGGGCGCCTCGGGATCCATTGGCATGGCTTCTGGCCACGGCCCGGAATGCGGGTCTGGATGATTTACGCAAATCCCGGCGGCGCGCGGCAATCCTGTCGCGCCACGCAGAGGAGTTTCAACCGATGCCGGCGGAAACACCCGACCCTGACGAGATGCGGGATGATGTCCTGCGCTTGCTGTTCATCTGTTGTCACCCGGAACTGGATCGGCGGGATCAGATCGCCATCGCCTTGCGGGTGGTCGCGGGGCTGAGCGTCGATGAGATCGCCAACGGATTTCTGGTCAAATCCAAGACCATGGAACAGCGCATTACCCGCGCCAAAAAGAAAATAGCAAATAACCCGGTCGCCTTTGAAACGCCGAGCCCGGCTGAAAGGCAAGCCCGGTTGGGTGAAGTCTCGACAATGGTTTATCTGATGTTCAGCGAAGGGTGGTCGACCTCGGCCGGGCCGCAGCAAATCAAGCTCACGCTATGCAAAGAAGCGATCCGGCTTGCCCGCCTTCTTGTCGCATTGTTCCCTGCAATGGGCGAGCAGGCCGCATTGCTGGCGCTATTGTTGTTTCAACACGCCCGGCGCCAGGCCCGGATTGACACCGAAGGCAAGCTCGTCGCACTCGACGATCAGAACCGCGATCTTTGGGATCGCTCGAATATCGCTGAGGCTACATCGCTGTTGCAAAAAGCCCAGCGGATTGGCCACCGCGGGGTCTATATCATCCAGGCTGCAATCGCTCAGGCACATGCCTGTTCAACCTCGTCCGAAGAAACCAACTGGGCGTTAATCGAAAGCCACTACGCCGCCCTTTACGCATTGCAGCCGACACCTGTGATCCGGCTCAACCAGATTGCCGCACAGGCCAAGCTACACGGTCCACAATATGCTTTGAAGGCAATGAATCCGCTGTCACAGGAGCTGTCCAACTATCGTTGGTTTCACGCGATGCGAGGTGGCCTTTTGCAAGAAGCGGGGGATCATAAAGACGCCATTTCCGCCTTTGAAACCGTGTTGGCGCTTTCTCCCACCGCGTTGGAGTGCGACGTGATCAACGAAAAAATCAAAATTAGCAAAAAAGAATTGGAGGGCCTGTAGGAAAACACACTCCTCATACGTCCTAGGGTCAGACCCGTATGTGGCGGGCGTAACCAACGGAGGTACCCATGAGTATACTTGAGATGACGGCTGTCGGAAATTCAGGATGGATCGGGCATTCTGGGCCGGATCAGAGCAAGGCCAAATCCTTTTATCAGGATGTGCTGGGCTGGACGATCACCGATATGCCGATGCAGGATGGGTCAAGTTATTCGGCCGCAGTTGTGGGCGAGACCGCTATCGGAGGCTTTTCACCAATGCCGGAGGCGCATGGAAGCTGGACGATCTTCTTCACGGTGGCCGACGTGGATGCGAGTGTTGCAAAGGCCGAAGCCAAAGGCGCCACAGTTCTTCAACCCGCGATGGATATGCCGGGTGTCGGTCGCATGGCCACGCTGAACGACCCGCAAGGTGCCCGCTTTGCATTGATCACTTATGAAAGCATGAAACCCTGAGAACTGCCTGAAAGGAGGGCGCAGATGGAACAATATTCGCACATCGTGCAGGTTATTGCGGCGGTATTGGTCTGGGTAACCGTTCCACTGGCGACTGCTTTTGGCCTGCGTCGATCTAAGGCGGGTATCCATCCGTTATGGGATGGGGGCAACAGGCTCTTGCGCGTAATGCGGTCAAATGGAAACTTCGTCGAATATGTTTCGTTCGCGCCGTCGATCCACCGGCAGCCTGAGGCATCCAGCTGATGCCGGTGGATGAAACCCTCAACGCACGCATTCGTGACGCTTTGGCCGCGCATGTGGGCATTTCAGAAAAGCGCATGATGGGTGGCAATTGCTTTTTCTTGAACGGCAACATGCTGTGCGGGGCGCGGCGGCATAACGACGGGCTGGGCCGTTTCATGTTCCGGGTGGGCAAGGACAACGAAAGCATTGCGCTGGCGGACCCTGCGGCTCAGGAAGTGATTCACGGTGCACGCAAACTGGGTGGTTTTATCCGCGTGGATGAGAGCGATTGCGATGACGCCGCTTTGCTGCGCTGGTTACACCTTTGTCTCGAACACGCCGCAGCCCTTCCCGCGAAAGACTGAACGGAGAAATCAATGGCCAAATTTGAAAGTTTCTCACCCGCAGCGCTTGGTTTTCTCAGGGACTTGCGGGCCAATAACACGAAGGAATGGTTTGCAGCCAACAAGGCAATTTACGAGACCCATTTGAAGGAGGCCAGCAGGCACTTCGCGGATAACATGGCGGATGCATTGCTTGATCTGACTGGCCAGACCCACAGCAGCAAGATTTTTCGTATTCATCGGGATGTCCGATTTTCCAAGGACAAAACACCTTACAACGCACACCTGCATATTGCGTTTATCCCTGACGGGAATGCGGATCAGCCACCGATGTGGTTCTTTGGGCTCTCACCCGATGATCTGGCGCTTGGCTGCGGGGTGTTTCAGTACGAAAAGGAAGCGTTGGATGCCTTTCGAACAGAGATGGCAGGCCCCAAAGGGGCAGAGGTGATACAGCTTGCCGCTGAGATGCGAAAGCGTGGATTCCGGGTCGGGGATCCTGAATTGAAACGTGTTCCCTCCGGTTTTGACAAAGATCATCCAAATGATGAAGCATTGCGCCGCAAAGGCTTTACCGTCTGGACGGATCTGGGAAATCCCGCCTTTGCTATCGAACCAAACCTCATTGAACGAACTATAGAATTGTTCGAGGATCTCTTACCTGTTTTTCTGCTGCTTTCTCGGGTCGAGTAACCCCATCTTTCCATATGCGGGGAACATAGGCTCGATGGATATCGCCAAGGTGCCGACCTCAATCGTTCAACGCTGTGTCTGCACGGCGAGAGATAAGTATGCAGCTTCATTTTGGGTCGCACCTGTGTGCCACGCCGCTCCAGTGTTTGCCCTCTGTTTGTTTTGTTTGGATATGGTGGAGCCTGCGGGAACGCCGACGAACGCCTAATACACTGATCGTAAATACTATTGTAGATTTCTTGTTTGTACTGTGGCTTCTCTTGAAGTCACACTTGAAGTTGCACAACCTGCTACGGTGTACTGTGTACGTCCAAACCTTTACGAGGCCAGCTGTCTTTTACTGGTGGGGAAGGTTGCGGCTGGCCTGCATTTGCTGAACATCGTCGGGCCATGTGGAGCGTATGTAACCCAGCACGTCCAAAATATCTTCGTTAGTCAGCGTGCCCTCGAAACCCGGCATACCACTGTTGAAGTCTTTAATGCCGCGTGCTGCCAATGCGTCTGCCCCACCTAGTTTGGTGTACTCGAACAGTAGCTGGTTGTCGTGGTGCCAAGTGTGCCCTGTCACGTCATGTGGTGGCGCGGGCAACACCCCGTCATCGTTGGGTGTTTGCCAGTCGGGTTGGCCTTCCAGATTCACTCCATGGCATGAGGCACAGTGCACTGCGTAGAGTTCCTGCCCATTCGCTAGGTCTCTATCTAACAACTCATGATCTGCAGCAAGGCTCGTACCGATGCTGCATATAGCCAGTGCGCAAAGGTGTTTGTTCATCTCTACCTACCTTAACTCGGAAGCGTTAGTACGCTCGTGAGTGTTGCCGTTGTCGCCAGCACCACTAATACGATTATTGCCTCAACCTCGATGGATCGGGCGAGGCGTTGCGCTGCTATTGCCTCTCCACTTTGCATGGCCGGAACAAATCGGAGCTTGTTGGCAGCGGCGAGGATCAACAGCAGTGCCACAAGAAACACCTTGATCAACAGCGCCTGCCCGTAGCCAGTGATCAAGAGCCCTTGGAGATTGCCGACAAGCAACCAAGCCATCCACAGACCCGCCGCGACTAGCGTTGGCACAATTAGTGCAGCAGCCTGTCCAAACCTGTGCCCTAACGCTGCTGCATCTGTCAGGTGTTCAGGCATGAGAGCCATACTCCGCAGCGGGCCAAATATACCCACCCAAAAGGCCACACACAGCAGGTGCAACAGCAGCAAGAGTTGGACGCCAACACTCTCCAGTTCCGGCACATGTCCGATCTGTGCAAAGGACCACATGGCCAATGTGCCACCCAACAGCGCGATCCATAGACCAAAGCGAGGAACAGACAGTCCCACAAGGATCAAAACTGCGCCTGAAAGGCGATAAGCAAGTACGTCGCCTACGGAGGTCTGCCAAAGCAAGCCAAGCATCTCTGGATCGACCATGCCGTCAACTCCGCCCGTTAAGGCGGCTCCTCGGAGCATGAAACCAAATACCGTTGCTGCGAGGGAAAGCCACGCCAAGACCAAGGCTTGGCGCTTCATCGCAAGGCTTACCGGCGCGACTAGTTCGGAAAAAAGGCACTTAACGGCGACAAGCCCGGTGGACCCAGCAAAGCCGATGTAGAGCACCAGCTTTGCGAGGATTGCGACAACTCCCCAAATGTCTGGCATGCTCATTCCACGGAAAAGGAAAACTCGCCCTGCATCGCATGGCCGTCTTTACCTAAACCACGCCACTCGATGACATAGGTGCCGGTTCCATTGCCCGGCAGTGGGATCGTGAACTCCTGACTAAAACTTGTCTGGTCCCCCAAATCTAGGCTTACTGCCGAGTGTTCTTCATGGGCCATCTCTATCCGCGTCAGCCGGATGTCCTTGGTGAAGCTGAGGCCGATTTCGGCGGGCACAGAGGTTACAGTCGCCCCATTGGCAGGTGTCGTTTCTTCGGCCTTGGAATGCGCCAGTACCCCGCTGGGAATAGCAGCCATGATTGCGAGCGTTATGATCTTTTTCATGGCCCTGTCCTCAATTTATTCCGTTGGCACGTTGAATTTCACGAATGTACGCGATCACCATGGCAACGTCACCTCGCGTCAATCCCTCGACCGGCGGCATGTCACCAAACTGCCAATGATGGCTTCTTACACCTTGTGAAACCGCCCTCTGAAAGGCTTCGTCAGCGTGGTGGCTGGGCTCGTATATCTTGTGGATCAGAGGCGGTCCTGCGCCTTCTACACCGACCGCATTGACGCCGTGGCAAGCAGCGCAAGAGACATCAAAGACACGCTGACCGATTACTGCATTGCCCTCGATTGGCGGCATCTGAATTGCGACTATGGCGCCGCCTGTGCCTGTCTCTGGCGATGTGGCCTCTTCGATTGGGCCGGGCCGAAGGGTTATGAAAGCGGCGACGGCTGCGACGGTGCCTGCGCCGATGAATAAGAGACTTTTTCTCATGAGTTGATCCTGACTTTTGGAAGCTGGTAGTGCTGCGATTCACTGCGAACAGCGGCACGCGCAGGTCGCAGAATTTCGCAAGGATTTACGCTGCTTCAAAAGTCAGGGGGCTTGTAAGGGTTATCCGGCTCAATCGGCTTGGCTTGGGCTCCAACCTGGAACTCGGGTGCGATTTCACGTTGACCCTGCGCGGCTTCCCCGTTTTGGGCGAGCAAAATAACTGCTTGGCAGATAGAGGGATTACACTCGCCGGTTCCTGAATAGTCCGGGTCGTGGTGGCTGTGTAGGGTCGATTTGTCGATGCTGTTTTTCGCCACGAAAATGTGTTCTGCCGATTGCATGTGGCTTTCACAGCCAAGACCGATGCAGCCATCCGATCGCGCGTGAGCAACGCCACCAAACCCGGTCAGGATGACCAGAATGCCAGCGAGTAGCAAAAGTGAGTATCGTCGGATGACCATGGTTCAGGACGCTACTGCAGTAGACCAAGCATGACAACGCCAGCCCTTTGGTTTTTCGGATCACTACCAGTTTTTTGTTCGGACAATTGATTGAAGCTTCCCCTTTTCCTAGACAGCAACACGAGAAGGACCGTCTTAATAACCCCCTAACTGCAGTGATGTGGACGACGTTGCAGTTGAGTGTTGACATGTGTCAAAGCGTAGTTTGCCAAGTTGTTGGCAAGGTGCTTCGCAAATGGGTCAGAGCATCAGCATAAAAGCAACCCGGGGAACGGTGGCGTTTTTGGCTATACTCATAGCTATGGCCGCATGCACGGACAGGCATCACCACGGTGACTGGCACGGCCATGGTGCAGAGGGTTGCTATGGACCTCACCATGACGCTATCGGCGAAGCTCGTTGTGGGGCGTTTGAGTAAGCTACTTAGAAAAGGCGCACTCGCAAACAATCAGTCTAGCCAGTTTATGTTTGGTAATCACGGGGCCGCTGTTGATAGTGAACAGCCTCATCTGACTGGTCCAGTTTGATTGTTAGTGCATCGTCGGCCTCTGATCCGTTGGAATGATGTTTTCCGGGGCTGGTGGGCGACAGATCAATGCACTGCCCGACGTTTGGTGCTTGGTCTTGTGTCGGGCAAGGGCCAACGGAAGTAATAAACGCCATGTCTGGACAGTGAGAGATACGCATACAGCTTCATTTTGTGTCACACCTGTGTGTCACACCGCTCTAATGCTTGCTATCTGGTTGTATTGTTAGGTTTTGGTGGAGCCTAGGGGAGTCGAACCCCTGACCTCTTGCATGCCATGCAAGCGCTCTCCCAACTGAGCTAAGGCCCCATCATTGTACCATCAGTACGGTGGACGGACGTTTAGGAGACAGCGGCAGCGAGTGCAAGTCCAAAGTTTGAATCGGGCGCGAATTTTCACCCGGGCTGCTCCTCAGGTGAAAAAGGCGACCCTGGGGATCGCCTTTTACTAGGTCAGTTGTCGTCGTCTGATGACATGTCGGTGATGTCGTCCAGAGAAACATCATCATTGTCGTCATCATCATCGTCCAGCAGATCGTCATCCAAATCCACGTCGACGTTGTCATCATCGTCCAGAACCAGATCGTCATCCGCCGTGTTTTCACGTGCTTTGACCGAAGCTGCGTCTTCTGCATCCGCCGAGATCATACGGCTTTTGGATGTTTCAAGCTCCACGATCTCGCCAGTGTAGGGGCTGATGATCGGGTCCTTGTTCAGGTCGTAAAACCGCTTACCGGTTGTCGGGCAAACACGCTTTACGCCCCATTCTTCCTTGGGCATGTCAAATCCCCTTGATATCAGGTGAGTCGTCTAAATGATTCAGCTCACCTGCCACAGGCAGAGGGCACTGTCAAAGTCTTTGCGCAAGAGAGGTCGAGATATGGGAGAGCACGCATTGCCAGGGACACCGCCGGTGCCACTGAGATTGCGCAAATCGGCTCGGGCGCGGCGTATCAGCCTGCGAATCTCTCAGTTGGATGGGCGCGTAACATTGACTTACCCGAATGGCGTGCCGGAATCTGAGGCCTTGAGTTTTGCGCGCACCAAGGAAGGGTGGATCCGGCAGCATCTTCAGGGTCGGCCCGATATGGCCACCGTGCAGTTTGGGCAAGTAATCCCGATCGAAGGGAAAGCGCGCCGAATCGTTCCTGCAACCGGGCGGCGGGTTTTGCTGAATGCAGATGAGGTTGCCGTGCCCACAGGGGCCGAGGCCCGCAGGTTGGGCCGGTTCCTGAAGGAACTGGCGCGGGACCGGTTGACCGGAGCCTGTGATGATTATGCAGCCATGCTGGGGCGTTCGTACACGACACTCAGCCTGCGTGACACGCGGTCGCGTTGGGGGTCGTGCAGCTCGCATGGCGGGTTGATGTTTTCGTGGCGCCTTATTCTGGCGCCTCCTGATGTGTTGCACTATGTCGCGGCACATGAGGTGGCACATCTTGCCGAGATGAACCACTCGCCTGCCTTCTGGGCGCAGGTCGAAAAGATATTTGGCCCGTATAAGCCGCCCCGCCGCTGGTTGCGCGACAACGGGGCCGAGTTGCATCGCTACAGATTTGATGCCGAGCCGAGTTGACGTGGCGCCTTTTTGTGATCACATGAGCATATGTTGACCGCACGCCCTTCCGAAACCCAGACCGCAACACATGACCGGGTGTACCGGGCACTGCGATCCCGGATCATGCATGGTGAGATGGCACCGGGGCAGGCCCTGACCCTGCGGGGCATCGGCAAGGAGTTCGGCGTCTCAATGACCCCGGCGCGAGAGGCGGTGCGCCGCCTGGCCGCAGAAGGGGCATTGTTCCTGTCCACATCGGGCCGGGTATCGACCCCAGAGCTGACGAATGACCGGATTGAGGAACTGGCTGCCTTGCGCGCCTTGCTTGAGGTCGAACTGGCAAGCCGGGCCTTGCCCAGGGCACACATGGCCCTGATCGATAGGTTGCAGAGCATCAACATGACAGTTGCCGAGATGGTGACCAAACGGGATGCGGTTGGCTATATCCGTTCGAACCTGGAATTTCACAGAACCCTGTATCTGCGCGCTCAGGCTCCTGCGATGCTGGCCATTGCCGAAACCGTCTGGCTGCAGCTTGGGCCGACGATGCGGGCGCTTTACGGACGTCTCAGGCGCGCAGAGCCGCCACATTACCACAAGCTGATCATCGCCGCGCTCAAGGCCGGGGACGAGCCGGGATTGCGGCTGGCAGTGCGCTCGGATGTGACACAAGGGCTGCGTTTGCTGGTCAGCTGAGCGGCTTCCTGCCGACATCGTCAAAGCGCCCTTCCAAGGTGTCACTGTTCTGGCCTGTGCAACCCGGCTGGGTTACTCTTGCGGCAAATCACAAACAAGAGCAGACCCAAACCATGATAACTCGCCGGACCTTTTCCATTTGCCTCGGATCAACGCTTTTGGCCGCCTGCACGGGTGGTGCCGCTCCGTCCGGCACGCCTGCAACCCGGATGCGGGCTGTTCCCAATGCCGGGTGGGATGCCTGGGTTGCCGGTTTCAAGGGCAGGGCAGTGTCGCAGGGGATTTCCCGGACAACCGTTGACCGCGCCTTTCAGGGGGCCGGGTATTTGCCCGACGTAATCGAACGCGATCGAAATCAGGTCGAATTCAAGCGCAGCCTCGAAGATTACCTAGCCATCGCGGCGTCGGACGAGCGGATCAGCACCGGCCAGCAGATGCTGCGGCAACATAACGGCACTCTGTCGCGGATCGAAGCGCAATATGGCGTGGATAAGGAAATCGTCGTGGCCGTCTGGGGGCTGGAAAGCCGCTATGGCGCGCGCCGCGGTGATGTGCCTGTTATATCGGCGTTGTCGACGCTGGCTTATGATGGCCGGCGCGGGCAGTTTTTTGAAAGCCAGCTGATCGCGGCGATGAAGATCCTCCAGAACGGCGATACCACGCCTGCCAACATGACCGGCAGTTGGGCCGGGGCGATGGGGCACACGCAGTTCATTCCGACCTCGTATCTTGCCTATGTCGTGGATTTCACCGGCGACGGGCGGCGCGACATCTGGTCAGATGATCCGACAGATGCGCTGGCCTCGACGGCGGCCTATCTGGCGCGTGCAGGTTGGGTGCGGGGCCAACCGTGGGGCGGAGAGGCGGGGCGTGTATCCGGTGCTCCGGTAGCCGTGTTGCAGCCGCAAACACCCGGGCCCCGCATCGCTGTGTTTCGCAATTTCCAGGTGATCAAACGCTACAACAACTCGGACAGCTACGCGATCGGTGTCGGTCATCTGGCGGACAGGATCGCGGGCGGCGCGCCGTTTCAGGCCTCGTTTGGGCCGGACGCAAGTGGGCTGACGCTGGACGACCGCAAGGAATTGCAGCGCCGCCTGACATCTGCGGGGTATGACACGCAGGGCGCAGATGGCGTGATCGGAAACAACACCACCACAGCCATCAGCGCTTATCAAAGCGCCAATGGTCTGCCCGTGACAGGTGAGCCTTCGGTTGCGTTGTTGCGCAGGTTGGGTGGCTGACCGTTACGCCGCCAGCCCTTTCGACCCGATATCAAGGAACTTCTGACGGCGGTCTTTTATCAGGGCCGCCCCGTCCTTGCCGTCCAATTCCGCCAACATGGCGGTGATGGCCGCGCGCACCGACTCAACCGTAGACGGGCGATCGCGATGTGCGCCACCCTTGGGTTCCGGGATGATCCGGTCACACACACCCAGTTTGTGCAAATCCTGAGCGGTCAAACGCAGCGCTTCGGCCGCTTCACGCATCTTTTCGGCATCTTTCCACAGGATCGATGCACAGCCTTCCGGCGAGATCACCGAATAGACCGAATGCTCCAGCATCGCCACACGGTTAGCGGTCGCAAACGCCACAGCGCCGCCCGAGCCGCCTTCGCCGATGATGACCGAAACCAGCGGCACGCCGATTTTCAGGCACATCTCGGTCGACCGGGCAATCGCCTCGGATTGACCGCGTTCCTCGGCCCCTTTGCCGGGATAGGCACCGGCGGTGTCGATCAGGGTAATGACAGGCAGGCCAAAACGCCCCGCCATCTCCATCAGGCGCACGGCCTTGCGATAGCCCTCGGGGCGGGCCATCCCGAAATTGCGTTCGATCCGCGACTTGGTATCGCTGCCCTTTTCGTGGCCGATCACCATCACCGGCTGATCGTTAAAGCGCGCAAGACCACCGATAACGGCCAGATCGTCGGCAAAGTTCCGGTCACCAGCCAGCGGTGTGAACTCGGTGAACAATGCGTCCACGTAATCCTTGCAATGCGGGCGTTCCGGGTGACGCGCCACCTGGCACTTCCGCCAGGGTGTCAGGTCGCGATAGAGTTCATCCAGCAGCTTGGAGGCTTTGGCATCCAGCGCGGCGGCTTCTTCGGCCACATCCATTTCTTCGTTGGCACGGGCCAGCGCGCGCAGCTCTTCAGCTTTGCCTTCGATCTCGGCCAGCGGTTTTTCGAAATCCAGATACTGGGTCATGACGCCTCATCTGCGTGAAATTTCCTAGCTATATGCCGCTGGCTGGCCTCAGATGCAACTAGATGACACGGAAGCGGCATCTTTCATGTCAAAAGCCGTTGATCAGATTAAGAGATTCGCTTGCTTGCCAGCACATTCCCGACATGCCCAAAAAAACAATCGCTGAAATCGACCTTTGAGGAAACTCACCCCGGCCAAAGCACGGGATAGAGCGAAACCACAAGCAGCACAGCCATTGTCCAGTTGAATACGACCAATCGGCGCGGGTTCGTCAGCATCCGGGCCATCTGCTGTCCCAGAACGGTCCATGTGCTGACGGACGGTAAGTTGACGGCTCCGAAGACAAACGCAACGATGGCAATCGCATACATCGTCCGATCTGGCGTATAGGCCGTGGTGGCGGTCAGGGCCATGGCCCAGGCTTTTGGGTTTACCCATTGAAACGCTGCGGCTTGCAGAAATGTCATGGGCACGCCGGTGGCTTCGGCGCTGTTTGCCGGCGCGGCATGCGCGATCTTCCAGGCCAGATAGAGCAGATAGATCACCGACAGGACTTTCAACACCGTATAGCTGACGGGATACCGGTCAAAGACCTGCACCAGACCGGCCCCGACAAGCAGCACCATGAAGGTAAAGCCAAGCCCAATGCCCAACATATGCGGGATCGAGCGTCGGAAGCCGAAATTCACCCCCGAAGCCATCAGCATCAGGTTGTTCGGCCCCGGTGTGATCGAGGTTACGAAGGCAAAGGCGATCAAGGCCATCAGGATGTCATAAGTCATGGAGCGAAGTATTGTCCGCGCTGCGGCAAATGAAATTGCTTTTTTGTGCGTGTTTCCTGTAATTGTGCAATCAATGATGAAGAATGACCGGATAAACCGCCAGATATTGCAAGAGCTATCTCGCGACGGACGGATCAGCAATCTGGATCTGGCCGAGCGTGTGGGCCTTTCCCCTTCTGCTTGTCTGCGCCGCGTGCAAGAGCTTGAAAAGGCCGGGGTGATCACGGGGTATCGCGCGGTTCTGGACCCGGCGGCGATTGGTATCGGCTTTGTCGCCTACATCGGTGTAGGGCTGGGCGAGCATACGAAGGCCGCGCAGGAGGGGTTTGAACGCGCGCTCCAACAAGCGCCGGAAGTTGTCGAGTGCCACAACATAACAGGAACAATCGAATACTTGCTGCGGGTCGAATGTGCAGACCTGCCGTCTTACAAGACCTTCCATACCGAGGTGTTGGGAACGCTGCCGCATGTCACCTCGATCACATCCTATGTGGTTATGGGTTCACCCAAGAATTTACGGGCGTGACGTCTTGAATTGTGAAGGCACACTCACTTGCAGGGCGAAAACTCACGGCCTAATGTCGTGGAAATGACGTTGCCAGTGGATATGCACAGCCATAACGGCACGCAAACAGGGAGATTACGATGAAACGCGTTCGAACAGTGGCGGCCGCAGTTGCCTTGTCAGTGGTTGCCGGGGCCGCCTTGTCTGCCCCGCTGAAACTGCAACCTGCCAACCCTCAGCCTTCTCCGAAGGCAGGGCTGAATGTGAAATATGTTGGTACAGGTAATCAACACAAGAAGATCCGCGATCTGAGTCAGGCAAAAAGCATGCTGTCCAAAGCACAGCCTGGGCAACCGTTGCAGGGATTGGATTACAGGGACACCAATCAGGGTGACAATGTCATGACATTCGACGGAGCTTACAATGTTGCCGCCGAGATTACGGGATATATGCGGTTCGACTCGCCTGGGGTCTACGAGTTGGAAACCTGGTCGAATGACGGGATAGAAGCATTCGTCGGAGGCCAGAATATCGGCTATGTCACGGGTATTCAGGGCTGCGAGGCCAACCAGCGGACCGAAGTCGAAGTGCCCAAGGCCGGGTGGTACCCGCTCAAGATCATCTATTTCCAGAAGCTTGGAACATCCTGCCTGATGATGAAGTCGGGTAAAAAAGGCGAAAGGTTCACCTGGACGCCGAATGCTGTCTTCGGGCGGTGACGCCAGAAAACACCTGAAAAAGGCGCCAGGGCAGGCGCCTTTTTTTGTTTCTCAGCCGTTGGCCGCGATCAGTTCGGCCTGTGCCACGATCACCTCGGCCTGCTTGATCGACGCGATGTCGACCAGACGTCCTTTGTAAACTGTCGCACCTTCGCCATTGGCTTTGGCCTGTTCCATCGCGGTGAGAATTTCTCGGGCCTCTGACACGGCTTCTTCTGATGGGGTGAACACCTGATTGGCCAGCGCGATCTGCTTGGGGTGGATCGCCCATTTACCGACCATGCCCAGCGTGGCCGAGCGTTTGGCCTGCGCAATGTACCCCTCGTCATCGCTGAAATCACCGAAGGGCCCGTCGACTGGCAGCACGCCATGGGTGCGGCACGCGGCAACGATGGCGGCCTGTGCCCAATGCCATGGGTCGGACCAGTGTTTCGCACCCTCGTGCAGCATGTAATAATTTTCCTGCGTGCCGCCGATGCCGGTTGTCTGCATCCCCATCGAGGCAGCAAAATCCGCAGCTCCCAGGCTCATAGCCTGCAAACGGGGCGAAGAGGCCGCGATTTCTTCGGCATGGGCGATGCCAGCTGCGGATTCGATGATAACCTCGAAGCTGATCGGTTTGGCACGACCTTTGGCGCATTCAATGGCAGTGACCAGTGCGTCCACCGCATAGACATCCGCCGCGCAGCCGACTTTGGGGATCATGATCTGATCCAGACGGTCGCCCGCCTGTTCCAGTACATCGACAACGTCGCGATACCAGTACGGGGTGTCCAATCCGTTGATGCGAACGGACATGTATTTGTTGCCCCAATCCACGGTGTTCAGTGCTTCGATGACATTGGCGCGGGCCGCATCCTTGTCCGAAGGTGCAACCGAGTCTTCAAGATCGAGGTTGATCACATCTGCGGCGGATGCTGCCATCTTCTGGAACAGTTTGGTGTTCGATCCCGGGCCAAACAGCTGACAGCGATTGGGGCGCGCCGGTGCGGCAGGTTGGATGCGAAAGCTCATCTGGACCTCGTCTGAGTAATGAAATTACGATTTTTCTGCTCAATGAGGTATTAAATTGCGTGGTGCGGCGCAAGAGCGATTGTGCATCTGCGGCAATGCGGTTGCAGAAAGCGGCTTCAAAACTGCCCGACCGGGGCGATTAAAGTTTAATCATTTTGAAAACTTCGAAGATTTTTGCGCATATTGCGAATATTGCACAAGAAACTCGCGCGTAGGTCGTGGTTGACGGGCCAAAACGCGAAGCGCTCGTTTTGCCGCTTCTCTAGCCTGCCCCGGAATCAAAGGAGTGACCGCAATGATCGAGACACCGTACCTGCTGTTCCTGGGCGATGCGCCCGACCAATTAGCGGCCAAAGTGGCTGTTGGGATCAAGGACTGGCGTCCGGAAAACGCCGTGGGCCAGTATCGAATGGATGGCTGCAAGGCCGATCTGGGCCTGACTGACATGACCCTGACCGAAGCGAAAGAAGCCGGAGCCAAGACGCTGGTGATCGGCGTGGCAAACCGCGGCGGTGTGATCAGCCAGGACTGGAAAAAGGTTCTGGTTATGGCGCTTGAGGAAGGGTTCGACCTGGCCTCGGGGTTGCATAATCTGCTGCGGGATGAGCCCGACCTGGTAGCGGTTGCCGAAGCAACCGGGCGAAAACTGCACGATGTACGGGTGCCCGAGATCGATTACCCGATCGCAAACGGGATCAAACGCAAGGGCAAGCGGTGTCTGGCCGTCGGAACAGACTGTTCGGTTGGCAAGATGTACACCGCGCTGGCGATGGACGCCGAGATGCGTGAGCGCGGGATGAAATCGACCTTCCGCGCGACCGGCCAGACCGGCATCCTGATCACCGGTGACGGTGTGCCGCTGGACGCAGTCATTGCCGATTTCATGGCTGGTTCGGTCGAATGGCTGACACCGGACAATGACGAGGATCACTGGGATCTGATCGAAGGGCAGGGATCATTGTTCCACGTATCCTATTCCGGCGTGACCATGGCACTGATCCATGGCGGCCAGCCGGACGCCCTGATCCTGAGCCATGAACCGACCCGTGCGCATATGCGCGGCTTGCCAACCTATCAACTGCCGACATTGGAAGCCCTGCGCGACACCGCGCTGGCGCTGGCCAAAGTGGCAAACCCGGATTGTCAGGTTGTTGGCGTTTCGGTCAACACGCAGCACATGTCCGAGGCTGAGGCGACCGCCTACTTGGCCAAGATCGAAGCGGATATGGGCCTGCCTGCGACCGACCCGTTCCGCTTTGGTTCGGGCAAACTGGTGGACGCGCTGGCCGCAATGTGATCTGAACAATGCGCCGGTGGCGGGGCTGTTTCGCCTCCGGCGTGAGTATTTGGGAAAAGATGAAGGAACGGGTGCGTGCAGATTGAGGTTTCTCGCGATGTGTTCCGGCTGGCGCAGGTCTTCACCATCTCGCGCGGGTCGCGGACCGAGGCAAAGGTGCTGACGGTTCGGGTGTCGGACGGAACTCATCAGGGCTGGGGCGAATGCGTTCCTTATGCGCGTTATGACGAAACGCTGGAGTCCGTAGAGGCCGAGATTGCGGGACTGCCCGCGGATGTCACCCGCCAGACGCTGATGGATCTGCTGCCAGCAGGTGCCGCGCGGAACGCCGTGGATTGCGCCTTGTGGGATCTGGAGTGCAAACGAACCGGCAAACGCGTCTGGGACCTGGCAGGTCTGCCCAAGCCCGGCCCCGAGATCACCGCCTATACATTGTCGTTGGACACCCCCGAGGCAATGCAGGCGCAGGCCGCCGGGAACGCGCATCGCCCGCTTCTGAAGATCAAGCTGGGCACACCTGATGATATGCCCCGGCTTGAGGCAGTGCGAGCCGGTGCTCCGGTCTCCAAGATCATTGTGGATGCAAACGAAGGCTGGTCGGCCGAGGTTTACGCCGACCTCGCGCCGCATCTGGTGCGGCTGGGCGTGGCGTTGGTGGAACAGCCCTTGCCCGCAGGAGATGACGACGCATTGATCGGGATGAAGCGCCCGGTGCCAGTCTGCGCCGACGAGTCCTGCCATGACCGCGCCAGCCTGCCCAAGTTGAAGGGCAAATATGATGTCATCAACATCAAACTCGACAAGACCGGGGGCCTGACCGAGGCGCTGGAGTTGCGCAAAGCGGCGATTGCCGAAGGCTATGACATTATGGTGGGATGCATGGTCGGCAGCTCGCTAGCCATGGCACCTGCGACATTGCTGGCACAGGGTGCGATGGTAACGGACCTTGACGGCCCGCTTCTGTTGGCCGAAGACCGCGACACCCCGCTGGATTTTGACGACGCCGGAGTGCACCCGCCTGCGGCCGCACTTTGGGGTTGAGGAGACGAACATGACCCGCACCGTTTACGTAAATGGCGAATATCTGCCGGAGACCGAGGCCAAGGTTTCCATTTTTGACCGTGGCTTCCTGTTTGCGGACGCGGTCTACGAAGTCACCAGTGTGCTGGACGGCAAGCTGATCGACTTCGAAGGTCACTCAGTCCGTCTGAAGCGCTCGCTGGACGAGCTGGAGATGGCCGAGCCCTGCACCAAGGATGAACTGTTGGAAATCCACCGTAAGCTGATTGAGCTGAACGGTATCGAGGAAGGTTTGGTCTATCTGCAGGTTTCGCGCGGCAGCGATGGCGACCGGGATTTTGTGTTTCCGTCGGCAGATACCCAGCCCAGCCTCGTTCTGTTCACGCAGAACAAGCCGGGGCTGGCTGACAGTCCGGCGGCAAGGAAAGGCGCCAAGATCATCTCGATCGAAGACATCCGCTGGGGCCGCCGCGACATCAAAACGGTGCAATTGCTCTACCCGTCGATGGGCAAGATGATGGCCAAGAAGGCAGGTTGCGACGACGCATGGCTGGTCGAGGACGGCTTTGTGACCGAGGGCACCAGCAACAACGCCTATTTCGTCAAAAACGGCAAGATTGTCACCCGCCCGCTGTCCAACGATATCCTGCACGGCATCACCCGAAAGGCTGTGCTGCGCATGGCGGCTGAGGCGCAGATGGAAATCGAAGAGCGTCTGTTCTCCATCGACGAAGCCAAAGAGGCGGACGAAGCATTCACCACCTCGGCCAGTGCCTTTGTAATGCCGGTGGTTGAAATCGACGGAGTTGCGCTGGGTGACGGTACGCCGGGGCCGATTGCAAAACGCTTGCGCGAGATTTATCTGGACGAAAGCCGCAAGGCGGCGATCTAAAGAAAAAGGCCCGCCAATCTGGCGGGCCTTTTTCGTATTGGGCCTAGCCCTTTTTCGTTACATTCTCTTCAAACGCGACCTTGAAGGCGGCCTGTTTTTCAGCGCTGGCCTCGGTTTGATAATTGGCTTTCCATTCATCCATGGTCATGCCGTAGAAAAGTTCTCGGGCCTCGTCCTTGCCCATCTCGATGCCTTTTTCGTTGGCCGCTTCCTGATACCACCGTGACAGGCAGTTTCGGCAGAACCCGGCCAGATTCATCATGTCGATGTTCTGCACATCGGTGCGGTCTTCCATCAGGTGCTTTTGCAGCCGACGAAAGGCGGCAGCCTGAAGTTCGATTTCGGTTTGCTTGTCCATCATGTGGCTCCGGAAGGCAGTGTGTGTTGCGTTTGACCTAACAATCCTGCCGTGTCGTTACAACAACGGCGCTCGTGGTCAGCGCTACCTACATCAGTTTCAAGGCTAGCCAGGGCACGATGCAAAAGATCAGTGTCAGGATCTTGTAGTTGGCAAGGTATCTGAAATAGGCACGTTTCACGTCGGCGCGATCCATCTGAAACATCCTGCCGTGAATGCCAGCGATCCAGTCCTGCAAAAGCAGAATCATGACGGTGGTGAACAGCAAAACCGCGATATTAAGCGCGGCCATCCAACCGAAAAACGTTGTCAGAAACTCATGTGTCATGACGATCCCCTTTCCCGCAATATATGGGGATCAGAGGCATTGCACACAATGGCGTGAGGGGTGGAGCGTCCCTGCAAACCTTGCGGTCAAAGGTCGCTAGTGTCCAACGCTTCTTGCAGGATTATCGCCAGCCGCTCGGCCCAATGCCGTTGTCCGGCATGATCGGCGATCAGATCATTGCGTAGCTCGATCAATGCATTGGGACGGCCAAAAGCGGTGCAGTGCTTGTCAATCGCATCACCCGGCAAAACGCCGGTATAGGGTTCATTGACACCAACGCACAGGTCATCTTCCTGTTGCAGCCGTTCGACCAAAGGACGCGAGAACCGCTCGTCCGGCGTGTGCAGCACACCAATGTGCCACGGACGCGGATCACGTCCGCGCAGCTGACGCGTGAAGGAATGCATCGACACAATTACCGCATGTGGCAGTGCCGCCATCTCGGACAACGCTGTGTGGTAGGGGCGATAACACATGTTCAGGCGGCGTTCGCGCTCGGCGGCATCGGCATGGCGGTTGCCGGGAATGATCGACCCGTCATACAGTTTCATCAACAGCGTGGGGTCATCTTCCCCTCGGTTCGGGTCGATTACAAGGCGCGAGAAATTGGCGGCGATCACCGGCGCGTTCAGAATCTCGCCCAGATGCTTTGATACCTCATACGCGCCGACATCATAGGCGATATGGCGCTCCATATCCTCGCGCGGCAGGCCAAGGTCTCCGTCATTGACCTCGGGGGGAACGATGTTGGTTGCGTGGTCGCATGTGATCAGCCATCGGGACGGGCGATCCGCGCCGTGAACAAAAAACGGGGTGTAAGTCATAAGCCTGTCATCTAGTTTGTCGCAGGTGTAGGGCAGTTGCTTTAAAAAGGGAATTGCGCAATAAGCGCCACAGCAGTGTTTGCGGTAACATTTTGCAAAAGCTGATCTGCGCAATCTGAACCGGCATGAGGAGGTCAAGACCAATGCGACGCCTGAGGAATGTAAAAATCGTGGCGACGCTGGGACCGGCGTCCAGTGACTATGACACCATTCGCGCCCTGCACGAGGCCGGGGCGGATGTGTTCCGTCTGAACATGAGCCACGGCAGCCATGACGAGATACGTGAACGCCACAAGATCATTCGGCAGGTTGAAAAGGATCTGGACAGCCCGATTGCCATTCTGGCTGACCTTCAGGGTCCCAAGCTGCGGGTTGGTGTTTTTGCAAATGATGCGGAGGATCTGGAAGAGGGCGCGGCGTTCCGTCTGGACCTTGATCCAGCTCCCGGCGACACCACCCGCGTGTGCCTGCCGCACCCCGAGATTTTCGCGGCCCTTGAACCGGGCGCGCGCCTTCTGGTCAATGATGGCAAGATCCGTCTGATCGTTCAAGATTGTGGTCAGGACTTTGCCAATTGCACAGTTGAGGTCGGCGGTGCGATCTCGAACCGCAAGGGTGTGAACGTCCCGGATGTGGTACTGCCGCTGGCGGCCTTGTCGGAGAAGGACCGTGGCGACCTTGAGTTTGTCTGCCAATTGGGCGTTGACTGGCTGGCGCTGAGTTTCGTGCAACGCGCCAAGGATGTGTTCGAGGCCCGCGCGCTGGCTGATGGACGCGCCGCGATCCTGTCGAAGATCGAAAAGCCGGCGGCGGTCGAGGCGTTCGACGACATCCTTGATGCGTCGGACGGTATCATGGTGGCGCGGGGCGATCTGGGTGTGGAACTGCCGGTATCTGCGGTGCCGCCCATTCAAAAGAGGCTGGTCCGCAAGTGCCGTAGTGCCGCCAAGCCGGTCATTGTCGCCACCCAGATGCTGGAAAGCATGATCGAAAGCCCGATGCCCACCCGCGCCGAAGTGTCGGATGTGGCCACCGCGATCTATGAGGGCACGGACGCCATTATGCTCAGCGCGGAATCGGCGGCAGGTGCTTATCCGGTTGAGGCCGTGCAGACCATGAATAAGGTCGCCATCGAGGTCGAGGCCGACCCGACCTATTCCCAGATTATCGCCGCGTCCCGCACGGCAAAAGGAAGCACTGTGGCCGATGCCATCGTCGCTGCCGCCCGAGAGATTGCTGAAAAGACCGATATCAAGGCCATCTGCTGCTTTACGCAAAGCGGAACCACCGCCTCATTGACAGCCCGTGAACGTCCCGGTGTTCCGATCATTGCGATGACATCGCTGATGGGAACTGCGCGCAGGCTTTGCCTGAGCTGGGGCTGCAATTGCGTCATGACGCCCGAACTCCAGCGGTTCAAAAGCGCCGTGGTCAACGCGGCCCGCGCGGCGCGGGCAGGGGGGTTTGCAACCGAAACCGATCAGATCGTGGTTACGGCCGGTGTCCCCTTCAACGTACCGGGCACGACTAACATTCTGCGCGTGGCCCCGTGTGATGAACGGCTGATCTACAGCACGGATCCGGAATAACCGAACCCCGACACTCGGGCCCGAGTGTTGTGTCAGCCAACCGGCTCTTTTACAATCTCCATAACTGTAAAAGAGCTGGTCTGGTGTATGCCCGGCAGCTTGTTGATCTTCTCGCCCAGCACCAGCCGGAAATGCGCAATATCGCGCGTTCGAACGGTCAGAAGATAATCAAACGAGCCCGCCACCATCAGGCAGCTTTCGATTTCCTGAACACTCCGAACGGCTTCATTGAATTTCACAAGGGATTGTTCCGCAGTTGCGACCAAGGATACCTGCACCACGGTCAGCAGTGCCAGCCCCATTCTTTCTTTGTCGACAACGGCTCTGTACCCTTTGATATAGCCATTCTTCTCAAGTCGTTTTACACGCTCGGAACAGGGCGTATTGGTCAGGTTCACACGCGCCGCCAACTCAACTATCGAGAGCCTGCCATTGGCCTCCAGCTCGTGCAGGATGCGTTGATCGATATTGTCTAAATCTCTGCTAATCAGTAAAATTCCCTGTATTTTTGGCGTAATACGATAAATTACACTGAAATTGGCCCAAAAAAATCTCCAATTCCTAGTGAAATTTCCTAATACTTACCAAAGGGCGGTCTTGTTGAAAAGTTCCAAGTTCCGGCCGCCCTGCCGGGGGCGTGGGCCCCGGCCTTAACAACAAAAACGGAGGAACGAAATGACAACAAAGATTGTCATAGGACTCGACGGGACTGAAACCGGCGAGCGTGCGATTGCCTTTGCCAAGGATTTGGCAAAGCTGATCGGAACGTGCGATTTGCTGGTCGCTTATGTGATCGAATGGTCACCTTACACATTCCAGACACCTGAAGAAAACGCCCAGCGCCACAAGCGCCGCGAAGAAGAGGTTGATCTGGCAATGTCGCGTGTCGTGACACCTGCTGTAGAGGCCCTCAGGGCTGCGGGATTCGAGGCGCAGGGCATTGTGCGCCATGGCGATGTTGCGGAAACGCTGAACGCCATCACGGTCGAAAACGGAGGCTCGCAAATCGTCGTGGGTCGGGCATCTGCGGACGGGATCAAGAAACGCCTGTTCGGCAGTTCGACGCAATATCTGGTAATGCATGCCGACGTTCCGGTTACGGTCGTGAACTGAGGGGAGGGCTAAAATGAGAACGCTAAAAACACTTGGCGCCGTAACGGCCGCCACCATTGCCGCCAGCCCTGCCCTTGCACAAGAGGCGCCGGGACTGGATGAAAAAATCAATCAGGCCTTTGCAAACCTGACCGGACCGTTTGTCAGCTTCATCTTTGCACCGCTGCCCGGAACCAGCTTTCCGTGGATCGTCATGTGGCTGGTGATTGCTGCATCGGTTTTCACACTGTATTTCGCGCTTGTGCAGCTGCGGTTCTTTGGTCACGCGATCAGCCTTGTCAAAGGTGACTATTCCGATCCCAACGACGCGGGCGAGGTCAGCCACTTTCAGGCATTGGCCACGGCGCTGTCCGGCACTGTGGGCTTGGGGAATATCGCGGGTGTGGCCGTTGCCATTGGCATCGGTGGGCCGGGTGCAACATTCTGGATGATCCTTGCGGGCCTTCTGGGCATGGCATCAAAGTTCACCGAATGTACGCTGGGCGTGAAATACCGCAACGAATACGAAGATGGCACCGTTTCAGGTGGCCCTATGTATTACATGTCCAAGGGCTTTGACGAGTTGGGCCTGCCGGGCGGCAAGATCCTGGCGGTGCTGTTCTCGATCTTCTGTATTCTGGGCGCGTTGGGCGGCGGGAACATGTTCCAGGCCAACCAGGCACATCAGCAAATCGCGGGTATCGTTGGCGACTATCCGGGCTGGATTACTGGCATTGTTTTTGCTGCGGTCGTGTTCATGGTCATTGTTGGCGGTCTGAAATCCATCGCTCGGGTGACTGAAAAAGTCGTGCCGTTCATGGGTGTGCTGTATGTCGCAACCGCACTGGTCATCATCGCGATGAATGCGGACATGATCGGCTGGGCCTTTGGTCAGATCTTTGCCGGTGCCTTCACGGGGCTGGGCGTTGCAGGGGGCATGGTCGGCGCGCTGATCCAGGGCTTCAAGCGCGCGGCATTCTCGAACGAGGCGGGCGTGGGCTCTGCAGCTATCGCTCACTCGGCGGTTCGGACCAAGGAACCGATCACCGAGGGTTTTGTATCGCTGCTTGAACCGTTCATCGATACCGTCGTGATCTGTACCATGACGGCACTGGTGATCATCATCACGCAACAGCTGATCATCGATCCCGAAACCGGAAACTACATGCTGAACGAGGCGGGTTCCGCCATCGCAACGGTGGATGGCAATTCCGGCGTCAGCCTGACCTCTGCCGCGTTTGGCAGCGCGTTCAGCTGGTTCCCGTACATCCTTGCGATCGCGGTGATCCTGTTTGCCTTCTCGACTATGATCAGCTGGTCCTATTATGGCCTCAAGGCCTGGACCTACCTGTTCGGAGAAGGACACACAAAAGAGCTGATCTTCAAGGTCATCTTCTGCGTCTTCGTGGTGATCGGCGCTGCGGCCAACCTCGGCCCGGTTATCGACTTCTCGGATGCGGCGATCTTTGCGATGGCGGTTGTGAACGTCTTTGCCCTCTACTTCCTGATGAAAGTGGTGCGGCAGGAACTGGCGTCCTACTCCGCAAGGCTGAAAAGCGGTGAAATCCGCAAATTCGAACACTAAATCCAATCACCGGGGCGGCCTGTGTCGCCCCGGTGCCTGACCAGCCTGCAAAAAGCGTAGATTCTGGTCCAAACCCCCTTGCCAGTATGACCGAACTTGCGTAAACGGCGCTTCTGATCGCGTGACCGGCCGAGATGGCATGCCGAGTCGCGTCTGAAACCGAACCCGAAAAAGGAGACGGAAATGCCTAAGATGAAGACCAAATCAAGCGCCAAGAAGCGCTTCAAGGTGACTGCGACCGGTAAGGTCCTTGCTGGCCAGGCCGGCAAACGGCACGGCATGATCAAGCGGACCAAGAAATTCATCCGCGATGCCCGTGGCAACACCACCCTGTCCGCCCCCGACGCAAAGATCGTCAAGGGCTACATGCCCTACGACCGCTAAGAGGAGATGTAAGAGATGTCCCGCGTTAAAGGTGGAACCGTAACTCACGCCCGTCACAAGAAGATCATCAAGGCCGCAAAAGGCTATTATGGTCGTCGCAAGAGCAACTTCAAAGTCGCAACTCAGGCCGTCGACAAGGCCAACCAGTACGCGACTCGCGACCGCAAGAACCGCAAGCGCAACTTCCGCGCGCTGTGGATCCAGCGGATCAACGCTGCTGTGCGCAGCCATGACGAGGCTCTGACATATTCCCGCTTCATCAACGGTCTGAACCTGGCCGGTATCGAAGTGGACCGCAAAGTTCTGGCCGACCTGGCCGTGCACGAACCGGAAGCGTTCGGCGCGATCGTCGCCAAAGCTCAGGCTGCTCTGGCTGCCTGAACCTCTGAAAAGAGACAGTGAAAGAAAGGCCGTCCCCTTGGGGCGGTCTTTTTTGTTGCAACATGCGGCGCATTCCAGGCGCTTCTTGGATCAGGACATCCGCCCCTTATGCATTGGGATGACGCCAACCAGTTTCAGGCATGGCCGGTTTGATCTAGATCATGTAACAGCCCTCGGATCATATTATATATGATTTTATGAATATAAGTGAGAAGGGTGAAATCATGACACTAAACTGGAAAGTTGGAGGTGTTCTGCTAGGGCTCGTGTTCTTCGGGGCGGTTCTTCTGGTGAAGCCGATCGGTGTTTCGACCCAATTCGTCATCCTTGACGGAATTATCGCGGACACCGTCAATTCAGAATTCGTAACACAGACGGATGACGGTTACAGTTCAACCAACGCATACATGGCGAAATCCAATGGTAAATACGCCAAATACGTATCCAATCCGTTGAATTACAGCTTTGTCTTCGTTTTGGCTATGGCCGCGGGGGCGTTCTTGTCGGTCAAGGCGCGCGGTGGCCTGGAACGCGGCGAGGGCAAGCTGCCCATGATCTGGCGCGAAAACTATGGCGATACGCCCTGGGCCCGAAACCTAGTCGCGCTATTGGGCGGCTTTGTCGTCCTCTATGGCGCCAGGTTGGCGGGTGGGTGCACATCCGGTCACATGATGTCCGGTATGATGCAGACAGCCCTGTCAGGTTACATCTTTGCAGCCGGGGCATTTGCGGCGGCAATTCCCACGGCAATGCTGATCTACCGGAAAGGATAAGGCGATGGAAATCATTCTTGCGATCATCATTGGTGCCGCTTTCGGAGCCGTGCTTGACCGGATTGGCGCGGCGAATCCAAATTGGATTGTGGGTATGTTGACACTGCGTCGACTCCACCTGATGAAAACGATCCTCCTGGCAATTGGAACCGGTTCGATCCTCATGTTCGGCGGGCAGATGCTGGGGTTTGTGGATGTCGGCCATATGTCGGTGAAATCGGCCTATGTTGGTGTCTTCATTGGCGGATTGTTACTGGGTGCGGGCTGGGCTGCATCGGGCTACTGTCCGGGAACAGGGGTCTGCGCCGCTGCGTCCGGTCGCCGTGACGCCTTGTTCTTCATCGTCGGCGGTTTGTTAGGGGCAGCGGCCTATATGGCGACATATCCGGCCTGGAAGGCCACGGGTCTGCTCGATGAAATTGCTGGCGGCAAAGTCACCTTGGGTACAGTTCCGGGATCCGCTTACGAAGGTGTTTTGTCACTGTCCGGCGATATCCTCGGTATCGCACTGGGTGCCGTCTTTGTTCTGGTTGCATTCGTTCTTCCGGACAGCCTGATCGCAACTGGCGAAAAGGTTGGTGTTGCGGCTGAATAATCACGGCTGAGCGTACACATTCACGACCGGCATCCCGACAAAAAAACCGGCGCAACATGCGCCGGTTTCTTTTTTAGCCAATATCGGTGATCTTACCCGAACACACGCCCCAGTGCGCCGTCAACCGCGTCGGTGATCTGGTCAATGTCGTCGGCCGTAGCGATCAGCGCAGGCGAGAAGCACAGCGTGTTGTTGCGACCGGGGATCGAGCGGTTGGTCACGCCGATGATCACGCCCTGCGCCATACAATCTGCGGTAACGGCCTGCGCCAATTTCTCGTCCACCGGCTCTTTGGTGCCACGATCCACAACCAGTTCGGCCCCCAGGAACAGGCCTTTGCCGCGCACATCGCCGATGACCTTGTGCTTGTCCATCAGCGCCAGAAGGTTGTTCGTCATACGCGCGCCCATGTCCGTGCAGTTCTGCAACAGGTTTTCATCCTGAATGATGCGCATGTTCTCGATGGCCGCTGCCGGACCAGCGGTGCACCCCCCAAAGGTCGAGATATCGCGGAAATAGTTCATCGGGTCCGCGGCATCGTCTTTGAACAAGTCAAAGACTTCCTCGGTGGTAACCATGCAGGCAATCGCGGCATAGCCTGACGCTACGCCCTTGGCCATGGTCACGAAATCGGGTTTGATACCGTATTGCTGGTACCCGAACCACGTGCCGGTGCGGCCCACGCCACAGACAACCTCGTCGATATGCAGCAGCACGTCGTATTTCTTGCAGATCTCCTGCACGCGCTGCCAGTATCCTTCAGGCGCTTCGATTACACCACCGCCCGCTGTCACCGGCTCAAGGCACAAGGCACCTACTGTATCGGGGCCCTCGCGCAGGATGACGGCTTCAATCTGATCTGCGGCCCATTCGCCGAAATTCTCTTCGGGCGCGCCGTCCAGCTCGTGCTTGCGATATTCCATGCAATGCGGCACGCGCACGAAATCAGGTGCGAAGGGACCGTATTGCGCTGTGCGCTCGTCCTGACCGCCTGCCGACATGGTCGCCAGCGTCGAGCCGTGATAGTCCCGATCGCGGTACAGGATCTTGGTTTTTTTGCCGCCGTATTTTTTGTGCGCGATCTGGCGCACCATCTTGAACGCCTTCTCGTTCGCCTCGGATCCCGAGTTGGTGTAATAGACGCGGCTCATGCCCGGCATCTTGTCGATCAGTTGCTCGGCAAACAGCGCACCCGGGATCGAACCGGCCGAATTGGCGAAATAGCACAGCTTCATCAGTTGGTCGTAAACCGCCTTGCAGATCGATTCGCGGCCATAGCCGACGTTGACGGTCCAGACGCCGCCGGAAACCGCATCCAGGTGCTCTTTGCCTTTCTGGTCCCAGACACGCATGCCCTTGCCCTCGACAATGATGCGTGGGTCATTGGTTTCAAAGGGTTTATGCTGGATCAGGTGGTGCCAGATATGGGCGCGGTCGGCCTCGACCACGCGGGAAAGATCGTTTTCGCTGAACGTGCCGTCCATGACATGTCCTTTCAGTGAGGAAGCGGTGCACGGGATATGGAAATGCCTCATCCCGGCATGTGTTTAAGATGCTTCAGATCACCGCGAAAGCCCGGATGTAGATAGGGCCAGATCGTATCATCCCGTATCGCCAGTCAGTTTTGCCGCCGTATTTCTACGGGTTTGTCAGAACGCGAACTTTGTGCTCAATTCGCCCAAACTGCGTTACGGGAGGACAACGGATGGCAGCGACACATATCTACGAGCGTCATTTGGACAAATGCCGGGCAAATTACACACCCCTGTCGCCCCTTACGTTCATTGAACGGACGGCGCAGGTCTACCCGGATTATCCATCCGTGGTTTATGGGGATCGCCGATATTCCTGGGCTGAAACCTATGCCCGTTGCCGGCGTCTGGCGAGTGCGTTGACAGCGCGTGGGATTGGACGGGGCGATACCGTTTCGATAATCGCGGCCAACATCCCGGAAATGTACGAGGCGCATTTTGGCGTACCCATGACGGGCGCTGTTCTGAACGCAATCAACACACGGCTGGATGCGCCGATTGTCGCATTCATCCTGAACCATGCCGAAGCCAAGGCGCTGCTGGTCGACCCCGAGTTTTCGGATGTGGTGAAAGATGCACTGCAACAGGTCGATCATGACATTCTGGTCATCGATATCGAAGACCCCACCTTCGACGGCGGTGAAAAGCTGGGCCGCCTGACCTATGATGCCCTGCTGGCCGAAGGCGACCCAGCGTTTGACTGGTCACTGCCAGCGGACGAATGGGACGCGATCACATTGAATTATACCTCGGGCACCACGGGCAACCCCAAGGGCGTGGTTTACCACCATCGCGGCGCGACCCTGAATGCGCAGTCCGATTTGCTGGACTGGGATATGCCCAAGCATTCGGTCTATTTGTGGACCCTGCCGATGTTCCACTGCAACGGCTGGTGCTTCCCGTGGGCCATGGCAGCCAATGCAGGTGTTTCCGTTTGCTTGCGCGCGGTGCGGGCCGAACCGATCTATGCTGCTTTCCGGGACGAGAAAGTGACCCATTTCTGCGGTGCGCCGATCGTTCTGAACATGCTGGCCCACGCTCCGGATGAGTTGAAGGACTTTGACCACCAGATCAAGGTGATGACGGCAGGTGCCCCGCCGCCTGCGGCCGTGATCGAAGCGATGGAGGCGATGGGTGTCGAGGTCACGCATGTCTATGGCCTGACCGAAACCTATGGGCCTTCGGTTGTCTGCGCATGGAAAGAAGAATGGAACAGCGAAGGGCCTGAAGACCGCGCGGCCCTCAAGGTGCGGCAAGGGGTGCGCTATACCGCGTTGTCCGGACTGATGGTGGCCGACCCGGAAACGCTGGAACCGGTTCCGGCTGATGGCGAAACCATGGGTGAGATATTCATGCAGGGCAACGTGGTGATGAAAGGATACCTCAAGAATCCCGACGCAACCGACAAGGCCTTTCACGGTGGCTGGTTCGCGTCCGGTGATCTGGGTGTCATGCACCCCGATGGCTATATCGCGCTCAAGGACCGTTCAAAGGACATCATCATCTCGGGCGGCGAAAATATCTCATCTGTCGAGGTCGAAGGCATCCTCTACAAGCATCCGGCGGTGATGGAGGCCGCCGTGGTGGCCCGTCCCGATGAGAAATGGGGCGAAACGCCCTGCGCCTTTGTCGAGTTGAAACCCGGCGCAGCCGCAACCGAGGCAGAGCTTATCGCCTTCTGTCGCGACCACATGGCCCACTTCAAGGCACCCAAAACGGTGGTGTTCGGCACCCTGCCCAAGACATCAACCGGCAAGGTGCAGAAATTTGTTCTGCGGGATCAGGCACGGGCGCTGGGTTAAAGGTTGTCGAATATCGACAGGTCCAACGCCAGCATCTCACCCATCCAGATCGCGCGGTCGCGGTGATCCTCCAGATGTTCACCGGTTTCCGGGTGCGTGAAGACCGTCAGACCCTGCCGGTTCAGCATCAGCCATGGGATGACCTGATCGAACGCCCCAGCGGCAAAGCCCAGCTGGCAGCTCCAGCGAGGATGGGGGCCGACGTTTCGGGCGTGCATCCGGCCCATTTGAACAGGGAACAGGCGGGCCGCCTCTTCACAGACCTGCTGCGCGGTGTCCTGCGTGTCGGCATCGAAATAGATATGGGCGTGATAGCCGGTGATCTCGGGCATAGAAACCTCATCTGCTTTGTTGGCTCAAAGCTAAGGCTCAAAACGACAAAAACCTAGCTGCACGTGCAAACAGGGTCTGTGCAGGTTTAGTGTGGCGCATGTGCGTCGGGATGCGCCGCGACAAAGGCGGGGTGATCGGCGCAGGCCTCTTCAACCCGCAGCAGGCGGGGCATATCCGACAGATCAACCTGCCACCGGCGTGCGTTATAAATCTGCGGGATCAGGCAGAGGTCGGCGAGACCGGGCTTTGACCCAACACAATAGGGGGTCTGTTCGAAATCCCCCAACATGGTTTCGAACGCCTGCAACCCGGGTTTGATGAAATGCCGCATCCAGTCGCCGGGCATGTCGGGGGCGTTGTGGCTCAGGGTGGTGGCATAGCGCGCAACCGACAGGTTGCAGACTGGGTGGATGTCGACGGCGATCGCATAAGCCAGCGCCTGAACACGCGCGCGTTCCGCCGGATCATCAGGCAGAAGGTTCAACTGCCGGGTCCGGTCCAGATAGTCGAGGATGGCCAGCGATTGCGTCAACCGCAGCCCGTCAATATCCAGAACCGGCACA
Organism: Ruegeria sp. SATB027; assembly: GCF_059613825.1. NCBI lineage: Bacteria > Pseudomonadati > Pseudomonadota > Alphaproteobacteria > Rhodobacterales > Roseobacteraceae > Ruegeria > Ruegeria sp. SATB027. The sequence goes on along the minus strand of NZ_JBXWTH010000037.1, from coordinate 81,624 downwards.
AAGCCCTGTGGGTTTCGCGCGATATGTTCATCGCCCTTTTGTGCGCCGCCCACCAGATCGACAACAACCGGGCGATACGCGATCCCGGCCAGATTCAGGGCGATCCGCACCCGGTAACTGGCCGAGGATCGCCAATAGTCATAAAGGACGACCTCGCTCACGCCCGGGCCTGTCAACTGTCAGTCAAAGCGGCAGCGCGAAGGGCGTCCGTCAGCACCGTACTGTCACCGATGTGATTGGCCAACACCAGTACCAGCCGCGCATTCAGCGCGTCGCTGTCTGCTTTTTCCAGGCCCTCATGTGCGGCCAGAAGTTCGGCATAGAAGTCATCGGCGTTTTTGATGTTCGGGGTTAGGATCAGGTCTGACATGGGGCTTACTCCTTACCGCAGGCTCTGCGGATCGCGTGCCGGAAGGTGTTTTCTTCGTAACTGTCACGCCGGGCGGCCACATGCTGGTCCGGGCGGATCAGGTAGACTGCGCTGGTCGCGTCGCCCAGATAGCGGCGTTTGAGGGCCAGCGTCATATCATCCTTGACCGACAGCGCCAGTCGCGTGACCTCGATCCCATCTTCTTCCAGGGTATCAGGGGCGTCTGCATCGATGGTCAAAAGCGTGAACTTGCCTGCAAGCTTGGGCAGCAGAAACTCGTCACCAAGCGGAGCGTCGGGACAGGCCGAACCCGGGCGCGTTCCGGCGGGGCCGTTCAGCGCGTCCGCGGAATTCAGCGAGGATCCGTCATAGGTGCAGGGCTGGCTCAAGCGGCCCGAATTCACCAGCGGGCGCGCGAAGTCATAATGTTCGCTCAGGTCCAGAACCGCATCGCGCAGGATCCGCGACATTTCGGATTTTGGGGTGATGAAATCGGTCGACCGACTGGAATTCAGGATGTTCTCGTCGGCCCCGTACACGCGTTCGGTGTTGTAGCTGTCCAGCAGAGTTTCAGGCGCTTTCCCATCCAGAACCAGCTTCAGTTTCCAGCACAGGTTGTCGGTGTCCTGAAGGCCGGAATTGGCCCCACGCGCGCCAAAGGGGCTGACCTGATGCGCGCTGTCGCCCGCAAACAGGACACGTCCCTTGCGGAAGCTTTCCATGCGACGGCACTGGAACGTATAGATCGAGACCCATTCCAGCTGAAACTCGACATCATCGCCCAGCATCGCCTTGAGGCGGGGGATCACGTTCTCGGGGCGCTTTTCGCGTTCCTTGTCGATGTCCCAACCCAGTTGCAGGTCGATGCGCCACACATTGTCGGGCTGTTTGTGCAACAACGCGGATTGCCCGCGATTGAACGGCGGATCGAACCAGAACCAGCGTTCAGACGGAAAATCCGCATCCATGATCACGTCTGCGATCAGGAAGTTGTCTTCAAATATCCGTCCTTCGAAATCAATGCCCAACATCCGCCGGGCAGGAGATGTCGCGCCATCACAGGCAATCAGCCATTCGGCTTCGATTGTGTAAGGTCCTTCAGGCGTCTCGACCTCCAGCCGCACGTGATCGTCATGCGTGCCAATCGCCTCGACCTTGTTGCGCCCGCGTATCTCAATCGGTGCGCCTTCTGCCTGCAACTCGCGGACCCGTTCAACGAAATAGTTCTCAAAATGGTATTGCTGAAGGTTGATGAAGGCAGGGTTGGCATAACCTTCATCCGGTTGCAGGTTGAAGTCATAGACCTGCCGATCATCGAAGAAGACCTTGCCCCGGTCCCACAGGACGCCCTTGTCGACCAGTCGGCGCCCGCATCCCAGCCGGTCGGCAATTTCCAGCGTGCGTTGCGAGAAACAGATGGCGCGGCTGCCGAAACTGACCTTGTCATTCTCGTCCAGAACCACGACGTCAACCCCTTGCTGCGCCAGATCAATCGCGGCGGCCAGACCAACTGGGCCCGCGCCGATCACGATAACCTTGCGCCGAACTGGCGTCGGGCTGTCCTGATCCGGACTGCGTTCATAGCCGTAAAGCGGAGTTTCAAAGATATTGTTCATGGGCTTCCCCCCAAGCAGATGGGCCAAAGTGCTGCATGTCCTGTGCTCCGGCAACATGTGCCGAAGCCTTTGGCATATGGTTTCATTGAATCCCGCCGCCTAAAACGATCTGGATCAAACTGGGTCGTTTTTCCTTACCCCTGCAGGGCCTCCCACATCTCAAGATCGCGCTGGGCGGTCCAGATGCGAGGCGTGTCGATTCCACGGGCTTCGTCGTAGGCGCGGGCGACGTTGAACGGCAGGCAGTGTTCGTAGATCGCGTAATTGGCGAATTTCGGGTCACATTCGGCGCGGACTGCATCCCATGCCTCTTTCAGGCTGCCACCGCGCGCCGCAACCCTGGCCGCCGGGCGGTAGGTGCTTTCGACGAAATCGCGAGTGTTTTCGATGGCGGCATTGACCATGTCCTTGCCAACCAGCGCATCGCCGCGTCCCGGTGCGATGGCGTCGACATCGAACCACTTGATCTCGTCCAGCGTGTCGCCCCAGTCGTTGAAATGCCCGTCACCGCAATAGCAGGCCGAGTGATATTCGACGATGTCGCCGGTGAACATCACGTTCTGGTCTGGCACGTGGATGACGATATCGCCGGCGGTATGGGCGCGCCCCAGATGCATCAGGTCGATCCGGCGATTGCCCAGATAAACGGTCATCGTGTCGCTGAATGTGGTGGTGGGCAAGGTCAGGCCGGGGATGCTTTCATGCCCTTCGAACAGGCGCGGGAAGCGCTGGAATTCGCTGTCCCAGTCTTCCTGACCGCGTTCCACCACCATGGCGCGGGCCATGTCGGACATCAGGATCTGTTGCGCGCCAAAAGCGCTGGCACCCAAAACCCGCACTGCGTGGTAATGGGTCAGCGCCACATGGGTGATCGGCTTGTCAGTCACAGACCGCACGCATTCGATCACCTTGTTGGCCAGGCGCGGGGTCGCCTGCGCCTCGACGATCATCACGCTGTCATCGCCGATGATCACGCCCGAGTTCGGGTCACCCTCGGCGGTGAAAGCATAGAGCCCTTCGCCCACCTCGGTGAAAGAGATTTTCTTTTCCGACATGTCCCCCTGGGACGCGAATGCTTTGGCCATCTTGGTTTTGTCCTTTTGCGGTTGCGCGGAAGGCAGGGGTTGGATGCCTCCGGCGGGAGTATTTGGAAAAAGATGAAGCTCAGTGCGTCATCGCTCGAATGGGGAATTGAGTGCAGGCAGAACGGTGCCGGTACAGTCGCCGAACCCGATAGTATAGCCGTCGCCCCTGGCAGCGCCGGTCAGGGTCATCGTGTCGCCGTCTTCGATGAAGCTTCGGGTTTCACCTGTGTCCAGCGTCAGCGGCTCTTTCCCGCCCCAGCTGAGTTCCAGAAGTGATCCGCGTTCGGGCTTGGTTGGGCCGGATATGGTGCCTGACCCCAGCAGGTCGCCCGTGTTCATCGGGCATCCCGATGTGGTGTGGTGGGCCAGTTGTTGTGCGGCGGAATAGTACATCTGGTTGTAGTTGGTTCGCGCGATGGTCGTGGCGTCTTTGCCTTCGGGTGCCATGGAGACGGCCAAATCGATGTCATACAGCATCGGGCCGCAATCCTTGAGGTGGTCCAGCAGCGCGAACTCGCGGGCTGGCGTGTCACAGCGGAACGGCTCGAGTGCAGTCTTGGTCACGATCCAGGGGCTGATCGAGGTTGCGGTTGCCTTGGCCTGAAACGGGCCCAGCGGCTGGTATTCCCAGGCTTGTATATCACGTGCCGACCAGTCGTTCAGCAGAACGTAGCCGAAAATATGGTCGTCAGCTTCCTGCACGGTTATCGGGCCATCCGAGGGCGTACCCACGATGGCGCCCATCTCCAACTCGATATCAAAGCGGCGGCAGGGCAGGAAGGCGGGCAGATCCTGATCGGGGGATTTCAGCTGTCCCCACGGGCGGCGGATATCCGTGCCGGATACCACGACCGAGGACGCCCGTCCGTTATAGCCAATCGGAATGTGCAACCAGTTCGGCGGCAGCGCGTTTTCCGGGCCACGGAACATGGTGCCCACGTTGAAGGCATGGTTTCGCCCGGCGTAGAAATCGGTGTATTCGCTGACCGCGAAGGGCAAGTGCATCTGGGCTTCGGCCTGCGGTACAAGCAGCGGTTCGATCTTGCTTTGCTCGTCCGAGCCCTCGGCCAGAAGGCTGATCAGCCGCTCACGCAGGGCCGCCCAGACGGCGGGGCCTTCCTCCATCAAAGGGTTCCAGAACGGCAGATCGAACAGCGGCTCATCGCTTAGGGTGATTAACCCCTCGGCTTCGGCGGCGGTAACGTCGAGGATCATGTCACCGATGGCCACGCCGCAGCGCGGATCATCGCCTTCGGCCGAGAAGACACCGTAAGGCAGGTTGTTCAGTGGAAACGGATGCGCCGCGTCATTGGCCGAGGCCACCCAGGACTTCATCAAAGGCATATTTTGCCCCTATTTTGCTATGTTTGGTACGTGGTTCGAAACGATCATAACCCCGAATAGACAGGCGCCAAAGCCCACAGCGGGCGCAGTTGCAGCATGTCGACTGCCAGGGTCCCGTCTTTGTTTTCCGGTTGCGGCGACGGGACGCCTGCAACCGGAATGGGTATGTTCATCGCCGTCAGGACGGGTGCCGTCTGGGTAACCCGGTCTGAGGGTCATTTCTTGCCCGGTGTGCCGTCGAACTTCTTCTCAAGCGATGTCCAGCAGTCGATATAGTCGTCCTGCAGCGGTGCCTCATTGGCGGCAAACGGTGTCAGGTGCTGGGGGAACCGGGTTTCGAACATGAACGACATCGTCTGGTCCAGCTTTTCCGGCCCCAGATTGGAATAGGACGCCTTGTCAAAGGCTTCCCTGTCGGGGCCATGCGGGATCATCATGTTGTGCAGGCTGGTGCCACCGGGAACGAAGCCCTGCGGTTTCGCATCGTATTGACCGTAGATGTTGCCCATCAGCTCGGACATGATGTTCTTGTGATACCAGGGCGGGCGGAACGTATCCTCCATCACCATCCAGCGTTCGCGGAACAGGACAAAGTCGATATTTGCGGTGCCGGGCTGGCCAGAGGGTGCCGTCAGAACGGTAAAGATCGACGGGTCGGGATGGTCAAACAGGATCGCGCCAACCGGGCAATAGTTGCGCAGATCGTATTTGTAGGGTGCATAGTTGCCGTGCCACGCCACCACATCCAACGGGCTGTGTCCGATTTTCGTGGTATGAAACTGGCCACACCATTTGATCGTCACGGTCGACGGGGTTTCACGATCCTCATAGGCAGCGACCGGAGCTTTGAAATCGCGCGGGTTGGCCATGCAGTTGGCCCCGATCGGACCGCGACCCGGCAGTTCGAATTTCTGGCCGTAATTCTCGCACACAAAGCCGCGTGCCGGGCCTTCCAGAACTTCAACCCGGTAGAGCAGTCCACGCGGGATGATCGCGATTTCCTTGGGCTCGAGGTCAATGATTCCCAGTTCAGTCGCAAAGCGCAGGCGTCCTTCCTGTGGCACCACCAGCAACTCGGAATCAGCCGAGAAGAAATAGTCGTCGACCATGGATTCGGTGACCAGATAGATGTGGCAGGCCATGCCAACCTGGGTGTTCACATCCCCCGCAGTAGTCATGGTCCGCATCCCGGTCATCCAGTTCAGACCTTCATCGGAATGCGGCACCGGGTCCCAGCGATACTGGCCCAGGCTGATCACATCCGGGTCGATGCAGGGGGCCGATTTCCAATAGGGCAGGTCGATTTTTTCGTAACGGTGCGAATGCTTTACCGACGGGCGAATACGATAGCACCAGGTGCGTTCAGGCGGGTTGGCGGTAAAGGCCGTGCCGCTCAGCTGTTCACCGTAAAGTCCGTAGTTGCACCTTTGCGGGCTGTTCATCCCCTGCGGCAGCGCATCGGGCAGCGCTTCGGTTTCAAAGTCGTTGCCAAAGCCGGGCATGTAGCCGGCATGGGTACCAACAGGCGTTGCTGCTTGCGTCAATGAATGCGGATCCGTCGGACGGTTCATTACGTATTCCTCCGTTTGCTGCTTGTCGGTTAATAGTTGATTTTGTAACTAACAAGCATGACACATGACGAATCTGAAAAAAATGATGACTTTTTCCTGCAAAATTTTCTGCCGTTCCTGCTGAACCAGGCGGCCGAGCGCGCCTCGTTGGAATTTCAGGCTGTCTACAAGGGGCGGTACGGAATGCTCAGAACCGAATGGCGAGTGCTGTTCCATCTGGGGCTGTTTGGCGAAATGACCGCCAAGGAAATTGGTGAACGGGCCAGAATGCACAAGACCAAGATCAGCCGTGCAGTTGCCAAGCTTGAGGAGCGACGGTACCTGAAACGCACACGGGACGAGGCTGATCGGCGGGCGGAATGGCTGACACTGACACCCGCCGGGCAAGCCGTGTATCGCGACTTGTACGGGGTGGCCGCAAGCTATGACGCCAGGCTGTTGGGTCTGTTCAGCGAAAAAGAGGCCGCCTTGCTGCGCCAGATGTTGCGACGGTTGGCTGGTGTGGACTGACCACTGGTAATTGCCGCCTGCCGCCCCCAGATGTGTGTCATGCTTGATACGGAATTTGAAATGACGTCATTTGAACCTGCCAATGTATCCACACACACCCTGATCGACTGGTTGGTCCAAAAGGGGCTTGAGGGTGCCGGGCAGGAAGAGTTGCTGGAAGGGTTCTGCACCAGTCTGCTCGATATGGGCATTCCACTGATGCGGTTTCATGCGGCGCAGTCGGCCTTGCACCCGGTTTATGGTGGAACCGGATATAGCTGGTACAAAAGCACCGGCGGTGAATCCGAGAAGTTTGAAAACACGGATACGCCCAGCGAAATGTGGCAACAAAGCCCGCTTTATGCGCTGCTGAACGAGGATCTGGATGAAATTCGGGTCAAACTGGTCGACCAAAACGAACCCAGCCGATTTCCGTTGTTGAACGACCTGAGAGAGGTTGGGGCGACCGATTATTATGCCACCGGCATCTCGTATGAGGGGTCGGGGAAGATGCGCCCCGACGGTACCAAAAAAGTCAGTGATGGCGTCCTGATGTCCTGGGCCAGCGACGCGCCGTCCGGGTTTGATGACAGCGATCTCAGGCACATTCATGCGGTATTGCCGCATCTGGGGCTGGCGCTTAAATCCGCCAAGAACCAGAACCTGACCGAAGACCTGATGCGGGTCTATCTGGGTCGTGATGCCGGGCGCCGCGTCCTGTCGGGTGAGATTCGTCGCGGATCATTGCAGCAGATCGATGCGGTGATCTGGAATTTCGATCTGGAAGGGTTCACCAACCTGTCAGAAGACCTGCCGGGTCACGAGATCATCGACATGCTCAATGATTACCTGGCCGTGGCCGTGGGCGTTGTGCACGACAAGGGTGGGAATATCCTGAAATTCATGGGCGATGGGCTGATGGCCATGTTCGATGTCGGCGAAATCGACGAGGACGCCCGTGCCGCGCTCAGCGCGGTGCCCTTGCTGCAAGCCCGTATGGATGAATTGAACGCCAGACGTCAGGCGCAGGGGCTGCCGGTTGCGAATTTCACGCTGGCCCTGCATTCCGGCGAAATCCTGTATGGCAATATCGGCTCCGAAACGCGGCTGGATTTCACGGTGATCGGCCCTGCCGTCAATCAGGCCGCCCGCATCGCGGGAATGCACCGGTCGCTGGGTCAGAGAATCCTGATCTCGGACGACGTCGCGGTCGCGGCACGCCCCTGCGCGCAAGACCTCATCTCGGTCGGGCGCTACATGCTGCGCGGGGTGAACGAACCCAAAGAGCTGTTCACGGTATACAGTCCCGGCGGGCCATCAGATTCCAGATGAAACCGAGGCTATTCCGTTCGGTTGTTCCAAAGCTGAAAGCCGTGAGGGAGCACCTTTGCTCCGCTGGGCACGAGCGGTGGGTTGGAGCGAATGTTCGAGAATGGTGAGGATTTGAACGAATAACTGGTTTGAGCCCTTGGCGGTCATAGGAAAGAAGGCCGATTCGGCAAATAGATCGAATGCATTCGACCAGCCGTGTTATTTTCACTTGAACGCATGATGCGAGGAGTGTTTTCAATGATGCGCAATGGTCGAGAACTGAAGGTTTCCAAGATCAAATTTGCCGTCCTTTCATTGGTGTGTTTCGGCATGACGGGACCGCCGGTTTTCGCAGAGGGTTGCAGCATGGCAACGTTGGCTCAAATCCAGGGAAAGTCGTTCGTCTTCCAAAAGTTGCAGCTGGAAGTTGCGACACTGATGCAGGGTCAGTCGGAGGCCATCATCGAAGTTCAAACCGGTGTTACGTTAAGCAGCGCTGATGATGGAGGTTTTTTTGGCCCAACCGGCTTTCTTCGCAAGCGAATGGACAAGGGGCAGAGCTCTATCAACTCACTTCTCATTTCCGCGCGCCGCATGAAGCTGGAAGAAGAAGCATCCCGGCGCTTGGGTGAGATCAAGGAAAACGCCGAAAAGATAGTTGCGACCGGACTTGAAATGGCACCGCTTCTCGAAGCAGGCGAGATCGAAAAAGCAACTCGACTTTATGCAGATATATCCTTGCCTGCTCAAGTCGAAGCTCTGGGCGCAGCTTACACAATGGCCTCCGAGTATGAACGATCCGGCAAGCTCATGGCACTCAAGTGCAAGTGACTTTCGCCCGAGGGTTGGTTCAAAAAGCAACCGGCAAAGAAGTAAAGGCCGCGTAGTCCACAGACCTGCCTCCAATACAGCTGATCAGAAGTCGATCTCGACACCCGGCAGGTTCAGCTCTCGCATCATGTCGCGCAGTTCCTGCCGTGCTGCGATGTTCGAGATGTTCAGCTGTTTGACGCCAATATCCTTGAGGTCCAGCAGGGTCAGGCCGCGGGGAAACAGTTCGCGAAAGATCACCCGTTCGGAAAAGCCCGAAGCGACGCGGAAGCCGATGCGCTGCGACAGCATTTCGATCGCGCGCTGCATCTTTTCCTTGTTGACCATGCGCTGGGTACCGACGCGGTTGCGCACAACGACCCAGTCGATGGGCTTCAGCCCGGCCTGCGCCCGCAATTGCCGGGCGTTCCAGACCATCTCGGAATAGACGGACGGGCCAAGGATTTTCTCACCCTTTGAATCAATCCGCGCCAGCAGGTCAAAATCGATGAAACTGTCGTTCAAAGGGGTGATCAGCGTGTCGGCCAGCGAATGGGCCACCTGGCTCAGGCGAGTATGGGAGCCGGGGCAGTCGATCAGGATAAAGTCACTGTCGCTTTCCAGTTGCGACACGGCAGCAGACAGGCGGTGGTCGTAGATATTCTCGCCCGGCTTCAGCGTGCTGGCATCGATCTCGGGCAGGTCGTGATGGCGGGGGCCGGGCAGCGTCAGGCCCGCGCTTTTCAGAAAGTTGTTCCGGTTCTCGAAATACCGTCCAAGGCTGCGTTGCCGCAGGTCCAGATCAAGCGTGCTGACCTTGTGCCCCAGTCGGGCCAATGCGGTTGCCACATGCATCGACACGGTCGATTTGCCAGCGCCGCCTTTTTCGTTCCCGACCACAATGATATGTGCCATGCTTGTATTCCCAAGTCTTGCCGTGTTTGACTACACGTTGTTGGCACCCACTATATGTTGTGTCGCCTGCGATGAAAAGAACCTCAAGCGGCGCTTTTGGGCATTATCGGACTCTATTTTGGAAAACACAGCGCCCTGCGCGGGTTACACGAAGGCGCCTGTCGGGTGATCTGCCTTGATCGGCTAGCCGATCGCGGTTTTGGCGGCGAAATCGCTGCGTCAGCGCCTGTTTCCGAACGCATACACCAACCGCTGCCTGCAACGATCCGCGTCGGAATCAATCGCGCCTTTTGCCTGATTCATACACGCCCGGATCGCCCGCCCAATGGGTCCTTTCGCGGTGGCGCCGATTGGGCCGGATCGGGGAAACTATGCGGGGGACGGAAAATTTGGTTAAATACCAAACAGATTTACACCGAACGGTCTTGCAGGTTTTGCAGGGGTCCTCTTCGGTTCATCTTCAAGGCAGGTGAAAGGGGCATTGGCATGCCGGACACTGCTGCGGAAAGTTCAGGCGGTTCACGCGTTGTTCTTGCAATGACGGCCATTTGCATGATGGTCGTTGGCTTCAACACAACCGCTGTTGCGACCATCCTTCCATATCTGAAGGCCGAGTTCGACCTGACGCCCTCGGGACTGCAATGGGTGATGGCGATCTACACAGTGGCCAGCGCGACCCTTGTGACGATTGTAAGTCGGCTTGGGGACATCACGGGCAAGATGGGTGTCTTTTTCTTTGGCATGATCGTGTTTGCCTGCGGCTCTGCTTCTGTGTTGTTTTCACAGAACGCGGCGATGCTGCTGATTGGGCGTGGCGCGCAGGGGGCGGGGGCGGCGGCCCTGTTCGGCACCTCATTGTCCCTGCTGACCGCCGCAACGCCCGAGGAACAACGGGCCAGCGTGACCGGTGTTTGGGGCGCAATCGTGGGCCTTGCGATAGGCGTCGGGCCCATAGTCGGAGGAAGTTTTGCCAACTTCCTGAGCTGGCGCGGGGTATTCGCCACGGACCTTGTATTGCTTGCCATTGCGTTTGTGATCGGCTTGCAGGTCAGCAGGAAAAACTATGTCCCGGATACGCGCCTTCAGGGTGCGAAATTCGATACCGCAGGGGCGATAGCCATTGTCTTGCTTCTGGGTCCATTGTCATTCGCACTCAGCAACGGTGAAGCACGCGGATGGGACAATGCCCTGACCATTGTTCCTTTGGGGGTCGCCGCTTTTGCGGCTGTCGGTCTGGTTTATACCTCGCGGCGCAGCGACGATCCGCTGGTCGAGTTCCGTTATTTCCGGCACCCGCGCTACCTTATGGCGGCAACGGGGATGTTCTTTGTGGGATTTGCGTTGTTTTGTTTCTTTATCTATTTCAACGTGTTCGTCCAATCCCCAGACGCGTTCGGCTATTCACCGGTTGAGGCAGGTGTCGCGATACTGCCGCTAAGCCTGAGCATGTTTGTCATTTCCGTCACCGCTCCGCGCCTGCTTGCGCCATACAGTTTTCAATGGCCGGTGACCGTCGCAATGGGATTGATGGCCTGCGGCTTCCTGCTTTTGACAACAACCTCGAACATCGACAGCTATGCTGAAATCTGGTGGAAGCTGATCATTGTGGGGGTTGGCATCGGCATTTGTTTTTCGTTGCTGCCCCGTCTCGGGCTTCGGTTGCTGCCCGACGAACATGTCGGACAGGGGTCCGGGGTGATCAACACATTCCTGTATTTCGGGGCCACGATGGGATCGGTTGTTGGCGGTCTGGCCGCATCCCTGACCATCCGCTCCGGCCTGTCCGAAGTCATCGCGGCGCTACCCGACGGGTCGGCACAGCGCGGCGACCTTGCGCGCGCCCTGACGCATGGCACGGCAACACAGGTGGAACAGTTGATTGCCGGGCTTGACCCGTCAACAGGTTCAACACTGGCCAAAGCATTGCGTGACCTGCGGGATAATGCGTTTGATGCGGCGATGCTCATGGCTGCTATCGCGGCCTGTATCGGGCTGGTGATCGCGCTGCTGTTGCTGCGCGGTCCGGTTCCGCCATTGCACGACGCGGCCGAACTCACGAAACCCAAGGATCAGAAACCGGGGAAAGCAGGGGCCTGAAACGAAAGAAGGCCGCCCGCTGGCGACCTTCCTTTGAAAGACTGTGGCAAAGGTTCAGAAACCCAGGCCTTCGTATTTCTTCTTGAACTTCGACACGCGGCCGCCAGCGTCCAACAGGCGCGACGAACCACCGGTCCATGCAGGATGTACCGAAGGGTCGATTTCCAGTGCCAGCTGGTCGCCTTCGCTGCCCCAGGTGGATTTCATCTGAACGACGGTGCCATCGGTCATCTTGACGTCGATGACGTGATAATCGGGATGGATGTCTTTTTTCATCTTTCCGCTCCTTACGCTTCGGCGCCAGCTTTGGGCTTGTAGTTGGTGACCTCTGCGATACGTGCGGATTTACCGCGACGCGAGCGCAGATAGTACAGTTTGGCGCGGCGAACGCGACCACGGCGGACAACGGTGATGCTGTCGATATTGGTCGAATACAGCGGGAACACACGCTCCACGCCTTCGCCAAACGAGATTTTGCGAACGGTGAACGAACCGGCAATGCCGCTGCCGTTGTTGCGCGCGATGCAGACGCCTTCGTAGTTCTGCACACGGGTGCGCGATCCTTCGGTCACCTTATAGCCGACACGGATAGTGTCACCGGCTTTGAAATCGGGGATGTCTTTCCCCAGGGCGGCAATCTGTTCCGCCTCAAGCTGTGCGATCAGGTCCATCGCAGTTTCTCCTATCTGCTCGTGGTTGGTCCACGAAGTTGGGCACGGCCTGAGAGCTCTTGGTCTTCACCGGGTCCTGCGTACAGCCCGCCAGAGGTCAGATCGAATGTTCCTTTGGTCTGGCCTGACCCGACGCATCCCTGCCGAAGAAAGCGGGACGTCACGCCATGGTGCAAACCAAAACACCGGAGTCGCAGAACGCGGCACCGGATTGCGGTCGTTTAAGGGTATTGCCGGCAGGAATCAAGGGAAAAACGCCCTGTCTTGCCCAAGGCGCCGGTAGGAATCCGCCAGCCTGAAAGTAAGGCGTTGCCATGCCGCCCAGATCAGGCATTCTGAGGCAAATAATATGAGCAGATATTTCAGACAGGACCCTATGATGCGATTGGCATTCATGCTGGCCATAACGGCCGTCGCGCTGATGTCTTGCGGGCGGGGCGGCCCGAAACCTCAGGCCGTCGAACCCGTTCCGGGCGTGGACAGGACAGCACCGCTTGTGATCTACCCCGATTTCGGCGACGCGGATCCCCATGACTGGGAAGGGCGTCACCCCGGACAATACCCGATCCATGGCCTTGACGTTTCACGCTGGCAGGGGCCGATTGACTGGCGCACGGCCCGGGCATCAGGCGTCAGCTTTGTTTTTCTGAAGGCGACCGAAGGCGGCGACGTGGCCGATCCCCTGTTCGATGATCACCGCCGCGGCGCACAGTCGGCTGGTGTGCCCTGGGGCGCCTATCACTATTATTATTTCTGCCGCTCGGCCCGGGAACAGGCCCGCTGGTTCATCCAGAACGTGCCCAAAGGGGCAGACCTGCCGCATGTGCTGGATATGGAATGGACGCCGCATTCCAAGACCTGCACGCTGCGCCCCGATGGCAGAACCGTCCGCGCCGAGGCGCAGCGTTTTCTGGACATTCTCGAACGACATTATGGCCGCCGCCCGATCGTCTATACCACGGTGGATTTCTTTGAAGACACCGATATCGGGCGCCTGCCCAAGACCGAGTTCTGGCTGAGATCGGTTGCAGGCCACCCCCGCACTGTCTATCCCCGCGCCGTCTGGCGGTTCTGGCAATATACCGGCACCGGTCTGGTGCCGGGCGTTCAGGGCCGGGTAGACATCAACACCTTCAACGGCACGCCAGACGTCTGGGCCAGATGGAAGGCCGGAGGTTAGGTCTTTGGTGCGCCGTAGGTTTCCATAGTGCCGCCGCCAACCAGATGGTCCAACCGGCGCTCCCGCTCTTCCCCAAAGGCGTTGCGCACCCAGAACGATTCACCTGCGCTCAGTTCCCGGCGTTCGAAGCCGCGCTCTTGCAGGCAACGGTCCACCTGATCGATTTCGCCCTGCGTGCGCAGTTCGTCCTGGATCGGGGCGGTAATCGCAGGGCCGATGAGGATACCCCACAGCAGGATATTCGTTGCATATCCCCCGATGACGGCGCTGTTTCCACCTTCGTCAGCTTCCTGAGAGCAGGAATCGACCGCAACCCGCGCCGAATGCAGATTGTGACCGGCTTGCGTTGGAACGGACATCCCCAGTGGTTTGGTCGTACAGGCAGAGGCAACCAGAAAAGCGCCAAGCAATAACTTCTTCATTATGCAATTAGTCTTTCGTTTTAAGGTCCTGAAAAAGCAGGGCTTTCAAACGTGCATATTTTGGAGGACGATCAACTTCAAATAGAATTCCGGCAAACACAGAACCTGCGGCAAGTGCGCAACAATCCGGCCTGTCACTCAGACGAATCCGATCGGGATTTTGCATAGTCGGCCCAGATATCCGGGCGCCGCTCGCGGGTAATGTCCTCAGCCATCTTGTGACGCCATTCGGCGATGCGACCGTGGTGGCCCGACATCAGAACCTCAGGTATCGGGCGGCCTTTCCAATCCGCAGGGCGGGTGTATTGCGGATGCTCCAGCAGGCCCGAGGAAAAGCTTTCCTCTTCGGTCGAGGCTTGATTGCCCAGAACGCCGGGGATCAGGCGCACCGTGGCATCAATCAGGGCCTGTGCTGCAATCTCACCGCCGGTCATCACGAAATCCCCCAACGAGACCTCCTGCACACCGTAATGCTCCAGCACACGCTCATCCACGCCTTCGAACCGGCCACACAGCAGGGTCATGCCATCGCAGCGTGCAAGGGTCTGCATCATGCGCTGGTCCATGCGCCGCCCGCGCGGGCTGAGGTAAATCAGCGGCCAGTTGCCCTGAATGCCCGCCATGGTGTGCTCGATGGCTTCGCCCAACACATCGGGCCGCAAAACCATACCCGCGCCGCCCCCGGCGGGCGTGTCATCCACGTTGCGATGCCTGCCGACGCCGAATTGCCGCAAATCCACGGTTTCCAGCTGCCACAACCCCTCCTGCAGGGCCTTGCCGGTCAGGCTTTCCCCCAGAACGCCCGGAAAGGCAGTTGGAAACAGGGTGATAACCTTGGCTTTCCAGACGCCATGCAGGTCCGGGGTGGGTGTCATCAGCTCACGCGGTTTCAGCGTGGCCCGGATCGCCTTGCGACCATGGGATTTGCCGGGTTTGTCAGTCATTTCTGGCGGGCCAGTTCATGTTGGGCGGTTCGAATCAGGGCCTTTTTCTGAGTGATCAATGCCGCTTCGTCCAGCGATGATCGGTTCAGGGCCAGCATTTCCCTCAGAACGTCGTCGGACAGCTGAGGGCTTTCATGCACGGGCTTCACAAGCTGTGCAGATTTCCCGGGTGGCAGGGCGAGAAATTCGGCAAATGGTGCGCCCAATCCAAGGTGGTGGCCTTTCAGCGCTTCCATCCACGCGGTCCGTACCGTGACAGTTGGCAACCGGTCCCTGATCCGGTCTGCCGTGTCCTGTAGCGATGGCAGATGCGCAAGATCGGCGGAAAAGCCGTCCAGGTCCTGAACCATGCGCGACAGGTGCAGATCGTGGGCCCAAAGGCTGCGCAACCACGCATCGCGACTGCGCAACGACAGGTAGACGGTGATGTCGGTTTCCTCACCCACCAGACGGCGGCGCAGCACGCTGACAACCGTTTCCGCCAGTTCGGGTGCCGCCCCGTATCCTTCGCTTTTGTTCCTGCTGGGGCGCAGGCCCAGAAAATTCTCTTCGCTCAGGATCAATCCCCGGCGTGCTCCGAAATCAAGACCGTCGAAAAAAGTGTGCAACTGACCGCCAAACCCTGCCAGCGTGTCATCCAGACGATAGATCGAATGGCGCGTGGCCGCTTCGTTCAACCCGGCCTTGCGGGTCTTATACGGAAGGACCAGAGCGAAATGCGGCCAGATCAGCTCGCGGTTTTCGTGCAGAAAGGACTGTGCTGCCGCCATACCGGTTTTGTGAAAACCCATATGCAGCAGAACACGTCGCATCAGATCAGGCCTTCGGGCGGGTCGGCCACGATACGGCCCTGTTCCAGATCGACGGTTGGCACCACCTGCATCGTGAACGGCAGAAGAACCGTCGCCTTCAGGCCCGGCCCGTGTAGTTCCAGCAGGTCCGTGGCCCCATGGTTCTGCACGGATTTGACCTTGCCCAGCAGGGTGCCACCGGTGTCATAGACATCAAGCCCGATCAGGTCTGTGTGGTAAAACTCGTCATCTGGCAACGAGGGCAACTGATCGCGCCGCGCAAACAGGCGCAAACCGTTCAGGGCATCTGCCTGTTCCTTGGTTTCAACCCCGCCAAGACGGGCGGCAAAACCGTTCTTGATCGTACGCGTCAGTACCACCGGATAGCGTTCTTTGCCGGTTTCATCCGTCAGTGGCGAATACGCCTCGATATCTTCGGGAACGGCGCAGAAACTTTTCAGGCGCACTTCACCGCGTACACCATAAGACCCCGCGACGCTGCCGACGCAGATCAGATCACTCATTGGCAGCCCCCGTCGTCAAACAGATCCCGTTTCTCCATTCGCCTAGCCCTTCGCAGGCTTCACGCTGATTGTTGCGCTCAAAGAACACGCCCACAATAAAGGCGATCAGCAGCAGAATGGGAAGGCGTATCAATCCGAACATGCGGCCCTACCTTGTTTCGATCTTCAGGCTGTCGGCCCGGTTTTCCCAGCCAACCTGCTCAAGTTCGGGGGTGTCGGACACCTGTTCTGGCCACCCGACGCAAAAATACCCGATCAGACGCCAGTTGTCCGGCACATCCAGATCGCGCGCCATCTGCTCGGGGTCCAGAATGGATACCCAGCCCAGCCCCAGCCCCTCGGCCCGCAGGGCCAGCCAGAACAGGGTGATGGCAGAGACCACGGAATAGCGCCGCATCTCGGGCATCGAGCCCGCACCAAGACCCATTCCCTTGTCGGTATTGTCGTCGCAGAACACGGCCAGTTGCACCGGCGCTTCCTGCATCCCCGACAGTTTCAGGCGGCTGTAAAGCTGCGCCCTGTCGCCGGAATAGCCCGCCAGGGCGTCATCGTTCGCGGTTTGGAAATTCCTTAGCGCCGCAGCCCGGGCCGCCGCGCTTTCGACGCGGATCACGCGCCAGGGTTCGCTTAGCCCCACGGACGGGGCCAGCCGAAACGCGTCGAGGCAGCGCGCAAGCACTGCCTCGTCTACCGCGTCGCCGCGGAACCGGCGCACATCGCGCCGGAGCCGCAACAACAGATCGAACTGCGTGCGAAATGCGTCAGTAAAGGTCTGATCCCGCACGCTTCGGCCTGCTTATTCTTCTGCAGCCGCTTCTTCAGCCGGTGCAGCAGCCGCTTCGGCAGCTTCCGCAGCCTTTGCAGCTTTCTCTTCCGCGCGTTCCTGAGCTTTCTTGCCCGGGGTACCCTTGTTGGGGTTGTTGCGCTCGGCCTTGTCACGGGTGCCGGCAGCTTCCAGCATACGTGCGATACGGTCGGTGGGCTGGGCGCCCTGATCCAGCCAGTGCTGAACGCGTTCCATGTCCATTTTCACACGCTCTTCGCTGTCTTTCGGCAGCAGCGGGTTGTAGGTGCCCAGTTTCTCGATGAAACGGCCGTCGCGCGGCATCCGGCTGTCAGCCGCTACGATGCGGTAAAACGGACGTTTTTTCGAGCCTGCGCGGGCGAGACGAATTTTCATTGCCATGGTGGTATCTCCTTTGAATGGCATCACGCCGGAGGCGTGTATTTGATTGGCCGGTGTCTTTTCCGGTTAATTCTGGTGTTTGTTGAACCTCTGGTTCACTTTTAACTTGCTGAACCTCTGGTTCACCCTTGGTGTTTCCTGTGGTGTCGGATGACTTCCTGAATGATGAAATTCAGAAAAGCCTTGGCGAAATCGGGGTCCAGATCGGCCTCTTTCGCCAGGTCTTCAAGCCGTGCGATCTGCGTGGCCTCACGCGAGGGATCGGACGGGGGAAGGTTGTGTTCGGCCTTGAGTTTGCCAACGGCCTGTGTGTGTTTGAACCGCTCGCCCAGCGTATAGACAAGGATCGCATCCAGCCGGTCGATGCTTTCGCGATGCTCTTTCAGTAATGCAGCCGCGCGTGTCACGGGGTTGTTCATTGGCCGGTCCTTTCGGCTGTCGAAACGTCAATCTTGGGGTGCCGCCACACCTGGCAGGACTGGCCCAGCAGTTCGGCATTGTCACGCTCCAGCGTTGCACCCAACCGCTCGGCCAAAGCGCGCGAACGGTCGTTTTCGTGGGCGATATACGAAATAACCCCGTTCAGGCCCTGATGCCGCGCCGCATAGGACCGGGCGGCAAGCGCCGCCTCGTAGGCAAAGCCTTTGCCTTCGAAATCTTCCATCACGGTCCAGCCCAGTTCAGGCTCGTCCCAGCCGGGGACGTCAATCAGGCCGACGCCGCCAGCGAACCGACCGCTGGATTTCTCGGTCAGGTGCCAAAGGCCAAATCCTTTCAACGCCCAGTGCCCAAGGCGTCTGGCCAACATGCCCCAGCTTTCCAGTGCGTCCCGGGGGCCGCCTACCATATGGCTGCGCTCGGTTGCAAAGAATGCGGTCAGCGCAGGCAGATCATCCAGATGCGGGGCACGCAGGATCAGACGTTCGGTTTCAACGGTGGGGATGGTGAACGCGGTCATGCGTAGGCCTCCATCCCGCCATTCACCAGATCCGCAGGCGCGGGGTGCCGCCAAATCTCGGACCTGCCGAATTTGGGGTGCTCATAGTGATACTCGAACTGCGCGCCCAGCCGTTTCGCCACCGCCTTGCTGGCATGATTGTCCAGATCAATCAGTGAGATCGCCGTTTTCCACCCCAGAACATCATACGCATAAGACCGCGCGGCCAGTGCCGCCTCGGTCGCATATCCCTTGCCGGTGGCATGGTTCATCAGGGTCCAGCCGATTTCGGGTTCGGGCCAGCCTTCGGGGCACCAAAGCCCGATCCGCCCGACATAAGTGCCCGAGGCTTTTTCTTCGGCGCTCCAGAACCCGTAACCGCGCAGGGACCAGTGGCCCAGCAGCGAAGCGATCAGTCGCCAGACCTCATCCCGGCGCAGTGGCCCGCCGACGAATTTCGCCGCATCGCTGGCGAAAAACGCGGTATCGGCGTCCAGATCAGCCTCGGACGGCGCGCGCAGGATCAGGCGCTCGGATTCAAGCCGGGGGATATGTTGGGCGATGGCGTTCATTACTTCTTCTTGCCAAACCCGCTCAGGCCCTGAGGCAGCCCCATGCCGCCGCCCAGGCCGGGCAGTCCGCCGGGCATTTTGCCGCCCATCGCCTTGGCCGCCTGTTCCAGTGCCTTGGGGTCCATGCCGGCTGCCATGTCTTCGGGGCTGGGGCCGCCTTTGCCGAACATGCCCTTCATGGCCTGTTTCAGCATCTTGCCTTTGCCCATCTTGCCCATCTTTTTCATCATGTCCGACATCTGCCGGTGCATCTTGAGCAGCTTGTTGAGGTCGCTGACCTCCATTCCCGAACCGGCTGCAATCCGTTTCTTGCGGCTGGCTTGCAGCAGCTGTGGGTTGGCGCGTTCGCGTTTGGTCATGGACTGGATCAAGGCGATCTGCTGGCGCAGGATCTTGTCGTCCAGACCCGCCTGATCCATCTGCTTGGCCATTTTGCCCATGCCCGGCATCATGCCCATCATGCCCTGCATGCCACCCATCTGGATCATCTGTTCCAGCTGCATCTTCAGGTCGTTCATGTTGAACTGACCTTTGACCATGCGCTTCATCATGCGCTCGGTCTGTTCCATCTCCATCGTTTCCTGGGCCTTTTCGACCAGGGCAACGATGTCGCCCATGCCCAGAATACGTCCGGCGATCCGGTCCGGCTCAAAGGTCTCCAGCGCGTCCATCTTCTCGCCCAGACCGACAAAGCGAATAGGCTTGCCAGTCACTGCGCGCATCGACAGCGCCGCACCACCGCGCCCGTCCCCGTCCATCCGGGTCAGGACCACGCCCGAGATGCCGACCTTGGCGTCGAATTCTTCGGCCACTTCAACGGCGACCTGACCGGTCAGGCCGTCAACCACCAGCAGGGTCTCGCGCGGGTCAACCGCATTGCGGACCTGCTCGACCTCGTCCATCAGCACTTCGTCGATATGCAGGCGACCGGCGGTATCCAGCATATAGACGTCATAGCCGCCCAATGTGGCTTGCTGCTTGGCGCGCTTGGCGATGTCGACGGGTTTCTGGCCCGGTACAATCGGCAGCGTATCAACACCGACCTGCGCGCCCAGAACCGCCAGCTGGTCCATCGCCGCCGGGCGATAAACGTCGAGCGAGGCCATCAGGACCTTCTTGCCCTCTTTCTCTTTCAGGCGTTTGGCAAGCTTACCGGTGGTGGTGGTCTTACCCGAACCCTGCAAACCAACCATCAGGATCGGGGCAGGCGGGTTGTCGATCTTCAGCTTGCCGGGGTCTTCCTCGCCACGCAGGGTATCGACCAGCGCGTCATGTACGATCTTGACGACCTGCTGACCGGGGGTGATCGACTTGGTCACCGCCTGACCGGTTGCCTGGTCCTGCACCTTCTTGACGAATTCACGTGCCACCGGCAGCGAGACGTCGGCCTCAAGCAGGGCAACACGGACCTCGCGCAGGGCGGTCTTGACGTCTTCCTCGGACAGGGCACCCTGTTTGGTCAGCCGGTCAAAGACGCCGGAAAGGCGTTCGGATAGATTTTCAAACATGCCTTCGGCCTCCTTAGCCGGTTATCTGATGGCGCGTCCTAGATAGGATGCGTCGGTTAAATGCACAAACGCCCCCACGGGCGAAACTCGCTGGTGGGGGGCGATCCCTGAACGACTCAAGGGACCGGAAGATCAAGACGCTTCCGGATGTTTGGCGGTCATCTACGCCTCTGGGCGCTGCGAGTCAAGGCAAACGCTTTGAGCATCTGGCCACTTGGTGTAGCGTCCAAAGGTCGGGGTCAGTTTTGGAGTTTGGTCATGAGTCAACCATTGCCGCAGCGCACCAGGGATTATGTCGGTGAAGTCACGAATACCGATATCTGGTCCGACTTCGTAATCCGTCCCGACGACATCTTTGTCTGCACGCCTCCCAAATGCGGCACCACGTGGACGCAGACGCTGGTACGAATGCTGATCACCAAAACCGCGGATCCAGTCGTGTACAACAACGCGGTCTCACCCTGGCTCGATTGCGGGTTCAGAAATCGTGAGGAGCAGGACAGAATACTTGCCGCACAGACGCACAGACGGTGCATCAAGACCCACACACCTTTGGACGGGATCACCTATTCCCCGGATGCAACCTATCTGGTGGTGCATCGCCATCCGGTTGACGTGCATTTCTCGCTGCGCCGCCATGTGGAAAACATGAAAGACGACTGGCTGGACTACCTGTTTCCCGATGATCTTTCCGAAGCCTTCGCGATGTTTCTGGACCGGCCCGCCTCGTCAAAGGGCACCGACGATCTGACGCTGGCCTCATACGTCCACCATTACCGTTCATTCTGCGCGTTCCGGCATCTGCCAAACATCCATTTCCTGCATTACGCCGAACTCAGCCGCGATTTGCCGGGGCAGGTGGCGCGGATCGCAAACATCTTGGGGACCGAGATCGCACCAGAAATGATCGACGATATCGCTGAGGCCGCAAGCTTTGGTTCAATGAAGGAAAACGCCCGGCGCGCTTCGCAGCAGCCCGGTTTCAAAAGCGCGTTTCAGGATTACGCGCAGTTCTTCTCGTCCGGGACCAGCAACAAATGGGAGGGCAAGCTGACCGCCGATGACATGGCCCGATACGACGCGCGCCTGTCCGAAATGGTGACACCGGCCGATCGAGCCTGGCTGGAGCACGGACAAGTCCTGTAATCGTCAGGCCTGTTCCTTCGTGTCTTCTTGCTGCGCGGGCAGCCATGCATTGACCGCGTCAACCAGTTTATGCGCGCCGCGCCCGTTCGAGAACGCATCGACAATCGGATGACGCCCTTCGCTCATTCCCTTGTCCAGCACCAGAACCGGGCGATACAGCGTCGAACTGCTGCTGTCGCTGCGGAAAGTCGAGCTTTCAACTTCGGCATGGGACAGGCTGGACAGCTGATGCTCGACCGCTTCATAGCCAAAGACAGACTGCCTGCGGATCAGAATGCGGTTCTTTGTGCGGTCCAGAATGACCTGAACCCGCCGCACGAAAACGCAGAACGCCCCGACACCTAGCCCGCCGCCGATTAGAGCAAAGAACAGCCCGAACCAGATATTCTCGCCGCCGTCACTGACCATGACCAGCCCTGCGCCGACAAAGGTCAATATGAAAAAGACCAGCATGATTCCAATGAACCAGGGCGTGTCGGCAAGGATCAGTTGGGTCGGAGTGTTTCGTGTGACTTTCATGGCGGCACGCTAGCACCGTTTTCTGCTCTGCCCCAGCTTGAATTCGCCGCCATGTTGCGCGATGAGCGCTACAAACAGGAGGGCCCCATGGACGCATCATCCACATTTCAGGATACATTGCCGCTCAGTTCTGACGCGCTGTTGGCGCAGCTGGATGACTGGGGGCTGCCCTACCGCCTGCATACCCATGTTCCCTTGCGCACGGTCGAGGACTCCAAGGCCGTAGAAGGCCAGTTCATGGTGCCGGGCGAGAACGCGTTGCGGGTCAAGAACCTGTATCTGCGCGACAAGAAAAAGCGCAACTACCTGGTGACGCTGGAACAAAGCCGCGAGATTGACCTCAAGGCGCTGGGCGCAGAACTGGGTGTCGGCGCCCTGTCCTTTGGGTCGGCAGACCGGCTGTTGCAGAACCTAGGTATTCGCCCCGGTGCGGTCAGCCCGCTGGCGATGATCAACGGTGTGCAGAACGATGTGCAGTTTTTCATGGACGCCGCTGCCCAAGGGGCCGAGGTGATTTATATGCACCCGTTGGTCAATGACCGTACCGTTGTGATGAAACAATCCGACGTGATGGCGTTCTTCGATCGCATCGGTTGCACCGTTACGTGGTTGCCCTGATCACTCAAGCGCCAGTTTCAGCGCGGCGGCGACATGCGCGGCGGACGGGTTGATGAACAGGTGCCTATCGGCCTCGAATACCGGGTCATCCAGATGCTTTGGAAAGGCCAGCGGCAGTTCGGTACAGGCCAGCAGGATGGCGGTTCCGGTACGGGCATGTTTGTTGCAAAAGGCCAGCAGCCTTGCCCGGGCCGCATCAGAGGCACCACCGTAGAAATCACTGTCGATCATCGCCTGCATCTCGGAAATCTCGGGGTCGGGCAGCCGCGCATTTGCGGTGATGCCCTCGGCCGCCAGACGATCCGCATAGTTGGTGGCCTGCATCGTCACGGTTGTTCCCAGCACCAATGCGTTTGACACGCCTGTGCTGGCCGTGGCCTCTGCCGTTGCATCGAAAATGCTGAGGATGGGCATGGAAACACCCTGTCTGATCGCGTGCAGCCGCGCGTGCGGGGTGTTGGACGCTATGATGCCAAAATCGCATCCTGCGCGCTCCAGCGTCAGCAGCGCGTCGTGAAACACCGCATCAAACGCCGCCCAGCTGGCTTCGTCCCCGGCGACACCTCGCAAGGCGCGGGTCTTGGCCTGTGTGACGGACTCGATGGTCATGGCAGGGATCGGCAGGGGCGCGCCGTGGCCGCGCGCCGCAAAGTGACGCCCGGCACCCTCGGCAATGGCACGGTAATAGTCCACGGTCGAGGCCCAGCCCACACCGCCCAGAATTCCGATCTTTTTCATGCGCGCCATCCAGTCCGCCAGTTCCATCTGACCAGCAGACTGGACGTTTCAGGGCTCAATGACCAGAGGCGATCAGGCCGCCAGTTCTGTCACCGCCTTTTTGGCGCTTTCCAGCGCGGCTTCGGGGTTCACCGCCATCTGATCCGCAGCGATGACCGCAACATCATGGATGCCGATAAAGCCCAGAACGTGACGCACATAGTTGGTGGCAAAGTCGATCTCGGATCCGACGGCAGTACCGCCCGACGCGATTGCCAGAATGGCGCGTTTACCCTCCAGCAACCCTTTTGGGCCGTTCTCCGAATAGGAAAAGGTCAGGCCCGCGCGGGCGACCAGGTCGATCCAGGCCTTGAATGTAGCGGGGACCGAGAAGTTGTAGATCGGCAGGCCGATAACGATGGTGTCAGCCTCTTGCAATTCGGTCACCAGCGCGTCCGAAAGGGCCAGCCGGTCGCGCTGCAGGTCGTCGCGCTGCTCGGCAGGGGTAAAGTTGGCGGCGATCCAGTCTTCGGTCAGCAGGGGCAGGGGGGTAGCCAGGTCGCGGCGGATGATGCGGTCCGCACCCAACTGCCGGACGATGCTGTCAGACAGGTCGCGGGTGGTCGAAGCAACGCGGCGGGCAGAGGCGTCGATATGCAGGATGGTTTTAGCCATTTTCTGGGTCCTTAAGGTCAGGGTAATCTTGTTCTGATCCCAATATGGCTGTTGCGTTTGCGAACAAAACTCGGATACATCAACAGTTATTGTTGGAAATTGCACAGAACGGTGTGACGATGGACAATTGGGATGAGGTGAGGACCGCCTATCAGGTGGCGCGTATGGGAACCGTCAGCGGTGCGGCCGAGGTTCTGGGCGTGCACCACGCCACGGTGATCCGCCACATCGACGCGATCGAGGCCCGGTTGGGTGTCAAACTGTTCCAGCGCCATGCGCGGGGATACACCCCGACCGAAGCGGGCGACGATTTGCTGCGCGTGGCGCAGGCTACCGAAGACCAGTTCAACCAGCTTGTCGGCCGGATGAAGGGGCGCGGTGACGATGTATCGGGCGAACTGGTGGTGACGTCGCTGGGCTCCATCGCGCCATTGGTGGTGCCGACGCTGACCGAATTTCAAAAGATGCACCCCGAGCTGATCGTGCGCTACCTGACCGGAGACCGCCTGTTCCGGCTGGAATATGGCGAGGCGCATGTTGCAATCCGTGCGGGATCGGCCCCGGATCAACCCGACAACGTTGTGCAACCTTTCCGGCAGGAAGAAGTCGGCCTCTATGCCAGCACCTCGTATATCGAACGGCACGGCAAACCCTTAGGCATCGAGGATTTCGGAAACCACCACTTCGTCAGCTCTGACGATGAAAGCAGCCGTGCGCCGTTCACCCGGTGGCTGCGCAACACGGTATCCGCCGACCGCATCACCTTTCGCTGCACCAACAATTTCTGTATGCGCGAGGCCGTTCTGGCCGGGGCCGGTATCGGCTTTATGGCCCGTTGGGAGGCCGCCCGTCATGACACTCTGGTCGAAGTGATCGACCCGCTTCCGGAATGGTTCGGCAACCTGTGGCTGGTGACCCATGTGGACCTGCACCGAACGACCAAGGTGCAAGCGTTCCTGAGTTTTCTGAAAGAAGCCTCCAAAGGCTGGTGTCCATGAACCCGCAGATGCGTGGCCATCTGGCCATGCTGGCCTTTTCAGCCCTAGTCGCAGGCAGCTTCTCGCTTGGGTCGATGATTGCCAACGAAATTGCCCCTGCTGCCTTGAATGCGGTGCGCTTTGCCATCGCGGCTGTGGTGATTGGTGTGGCGGCACTGGCGACAACCGGTCTGCCCCGCAGTGCCGCACAGGCGCCCTGGCGGTATCTGGTGCTGGGCGGGTTGTTCGCCACCTACTTTGTCCTGATGTTTTACGGGCTGCAAACTGCCCCGCCGGTCAGCGCTGCCGCGGTTTTCACCCTGACCCCCGTTGTCTCGGCCATTGCGGGTTGGGTCCTGCTGCGCCAGATCACCACGCCGCGCATGGCAATGGCCCTGACCATCGGTGCGATTGGGGCGCTATGGGTGATCTTTCGGGCCGACTGGCAGATGTTCCGCGCCTTCCAGATCGGCGGGGGCGAGATCATCTATTTCTGGGGATGTGTCGCGCACGCGATTTACACCCCCATGATCCGCAGGCTGAACCGCGGAGAACCTGCCGTCGTGTTCACGTTCGGAACGCTGGTTGCCGGGTGCCTGTTATTGGTCCTGTTCGGCTGGTCCGACCTGAAGGCGACCGATTGGACAGCCCTTCCCGCCATTGTCTGGATCGGGTTGTTCTATATCTCATTCTTCGCAACAGCGGCCAGTTTCGTTCTGGTGCAATTCTCCTCGCTTCGGCTGCCGTCGGCCAAGGTCATGGCCTATACCTTTCTGGTGCCAAGCTGGGTGATCCTGTGGGAAATCGCGCTGGGCAAACCTGTCCCGACGGGATTGATCCTGGGCGGTGTTGCGCTGACGGTCATTGCCCTGCTGATGCTGCTGAAAGAAGAGGCCCCGCGCCCCAGCCCTCAACGCCGGGCAGCTGAATAAGGCCGCTTTCGGTCTGAAACCGGTACGGATTGCCCACGAATTCCAAAGGCAAAATCTGTTGAGCCAGATCAAGGCAGGCCTTTGGTCTCAGGACTACCTTGGAAGGCGGACAAAAGGAGGAGATTATGTTCAAACATATCATGCTGCCAATTGACCGCCATCTGCCGCCCGAGGTTCGCAAGGCCGCAGATGTCGCCGCGCAGGTGGCAAAATGGCAGGGCGCCAAGATCACTCTGGTCAGTGTCAGCGGGGCCCATATGGGTGCATCCTCGGAAACCGAGGCCGAGATAGACAAGCAACTGGCCGACTTCACCGAACAGCTTGCATCAGAAGGCGCGGCCGAAGTTGCGGTGCGCAAGATACACTCGGTCGATGTTGCTGCCGAAGTGGACAGCGACCTGACCCGCGCAGCGGAAGAGATCGGTGCAGATCTGATCATCGTGGGCACCCATGCGCCCCGGATCACCGACTACATCTTTTCCAGCCACGCCGGATATCTGGCCAAACATGCCAGCATGTCGGTCTTTGTGGTGCGCTAGGTCTCGTCCGAGATCGGAAGCTCGACTTCCAGAAACCGTTCGAACGCATCCAGGTTGATGGGTTCGAACTGACCGAACCCCTGCATCCAGACCGAAGCGGTGCGCAGCGCGTCGGGTTCCAGCTTGCACCATTTCACCCGGCCGCGCTTTTCCTGTGATATCAGCCCGGCTTTGGTCAGGATGACCAGATGTTTCGAGATCGCCGCCAGCGACATCTCGAACGGCTCGGCCACATCCGTCACGGCCATATCGTCCTCCAGCAGCATCGCCAGAATGGCGCGGCGGGTGGGGTCGGCAAGGGCTGCAAACACGGTGTCGAGATCGTTGGACATGGGTCTTTCCTAATGGGCGAGAACCCGTTTGACAATTTCCCCCATCACGTCACTGTTCAGCGGCGATGCGCAAAGGGGGCGGCTATGGCGCTGAAATACTGGCTGGTGATCTGCGTCCTTGGCATCGGGTGGGGCATGTCTTTCATGTTCAACGCCATATTGCTGCGCGAACTTGGGCCGCTATCCGTATCGTTGGGACGCGTTGCATTTGGGGCGCTGGGCTGTTGGATCTATGTGATTGCCGCCCGCATGCCGGTTCACCTGACACTCCGGCGCGCCATCGGTCTGCTGGGGTTCGGGGCGCTCAGCTATGCAGCACCATTTGCGTTCTATGCGCTTGGGCAGCAGCATATCGCGTCCGGCGTGGCGGGGATCGTGAATGCGACAACACCGGCCTTTGCCGTCATCGTTTCGCATTTCTGGCCGGGAAGCGAGCGTGCGACGCTGTTGAAATCGCTTGGCGTGTTGTGCGGCTTCATCGGGATTGTCGTGTTGTCCGTCCCGATTTTGCGCAATGGCGAAACCTCTCAGTTCTGGGCGGTTCTGCTGACCCTGTGCGCGCCGATCTGCTACGCGTTTTCCGTCAACATTGCGCGGGCCTTCCGCGACATGCAGCCGGTGGTGCTGGTCGCCCTGGCCCTGACGGGGGCGGCCTTGGCAATTTTACCCCTGGCGCTTTGGCGTGAAGGCCTGCCGGTGATCGAGCGCACTGAAACCTGGCTTTCGTTGCTGATGATCGGATTTGTGCTGACCTCGGCCGCTTTCATTGCCTTCTACTGGTTGCTGCCCAGAGTCGGGCCAACCAACATTTCGACTGTCACGCTGATCGCACCGGTTTCCGCCCTGATACTTGGAATCTGGGTGTTAGGGGAAACCTTGCACCCCGAGCATTTGATGGGCATGGCGGCGATTTTTGCCGGGCTCTTGCTGATCGACGGACGCCTTGTTCGACGCCTTTGGCCTCAGCTGGCAAAAAAAGATCAACCAAAAGGTTGAATATGGGTTTTTGGCTAATTAACGCCCTTCCGACCAAACGCAGGCAACACGGCTGGGCAAATGATCCTTAAATATTATAGTAAAAACAATATGATAACCTGCGTCATTTCACGCCATCAACGCCGTTGACTCCGTGCCTTTCGCGCCTTAGCACCATGCGCAAGACAGCGCGAGGATTCCGTCCGTGACCGATGACGACCAAAAGCAGCGTATGGCGCAGCTTGAGGCCAAGATCGACGCGGCGAAAAAGGCCAGACAACCGGCTGCCCGTGCTGACAGTGACATATCCGGGGGCGAGCTTGCCTGGAGGATGGTCATCGAAATGGTTTCCGGTCTGGGGATCGGATTTGGCATCGGATACGGGCTGGACAGCCTGCTCGGGACAATCCCGATCTTTCTGGTGCTGTTCACATTGCTGGGCCTTGTCGCGGGCGTGAAGGTTATGCTCCGCAGCGCGAAAGAGGTTCAAGATAAACAAGCGGCCCATATGCAGGCCGAAAAGGACGAGAGGGACTGAACGTGGCAAGCGAGACCACCGCAGCACACGGCGCCGAAGGCGCAGACCACGCAGCAGAAGCCAGCAGCCTGGTGTTTCACCCGATGGACCAGTTCATCGTCAAGCCGCTGTTCGGTGGCGAGATTGCCTGGTACACCCCCACCAACGTGACCCTGTGGCTGTTCCTGGCCATCGTGGCGATCTTTGGCCTGCTGGTTCTCAGCACATCAAAGCGCGCCATCGTCCCGACCCGGATGCAGTCGATTGCGGAACTGGCCTATGGTTTCATCTACAAGATGCTGGAAGACATCTGCGGCAAGGACGGCGTCAAGTTCTTCCCCTATGTCATGACCCTGTTCATGTTCATTGTGACCGCAAACTTCCTGGGCCTGATCCCGACCTCGTTCACCACCACATCGCATTTCGCCGTGACCATCCCGCTGGCGCTGGCCGTGTTCCTGACCGTGACCATTCTGGGTTTCGTCAAGAACGGTGCCGCGTTCCTGGGCCTGTTCTGGGTCTCCAGCGCGCCGCTGGCGCTGCGCCCGATCCTGGCGATCATCGAGCTGATCTCGTACTTCGTGCGTCCCGTCAGTCACTCCATTCGTCTTGCCGGTAACGTCATGGCTGGCCACGCGGTGATCAAGGTGTTTGCAGGCTTTGCCGCAATTTCCCTGATTTCGCCCGTGTCGGTTCTGGCGATCACCGCAATGTACGGCCTCGAGGTCCTGGTGGCCTTCATTCAGGCCTACGTATTCACCATTCTGACCTGTGTTTATCTGAAAGATGCGCTGCATCCTTCGCACTAAGGTCCGATAACCCAACATCGAAACTTCCAATTCGTAAGGAGATACATCATGGAAGGCGATCTCGCACACATCGGCGCAGGCCTGGCAGCAATCGGTTCCGGCGCAGCCGCAATCGGGGTGGGCAACGTTGCAGGCAACTTCCTGGCCGGCGCCCTGCGCAACCCTTCGGCGGCTGCTTCGCAGACTGCAACCCTGTTCATCGGTATCGCATTCGCAGAAGCCCTGGGGATCTTCGCATTCCTGGTCTCGCTGCTGCTGATGTTCGCCGTCTAATCTGCGGAACCTGATCCTTACGCGCAGGTGGGTCCAAGCCATAGCGGCCCACCTGTTGTAAAGACAACGTTCCGACGGAGGACATCATGGCGACTGAACCCATTAGCGAAGAAGTAGTTGGCGCGTGCGTTGACTCGCATGGCTCTGCCATCGGGATGCCGCAGCTCTGCTTCGATTGGTTCCCCAACCAGATTTTCTGGCTGGTCATTACGCTGGTCGTCATCTTTCTGGTCCTGTCTCGCGTGGCTCTGCCCCGCATCGCGGCAATCCTGGCCGAGCGCCGGGGGACCATTACAAATGACCTGGCTGCGGCCGAAGATCTGAAGGCCAAAGCGGTCGAGGCCGAAGAGGCCTATAACAAGGCGCTGGCCGATGCCCGTGCCGAAGCGCAGCGTATCGCGGCAGAAGCACGCGCAGAAATCCAGGCTGGTCTGGATGATGCGATTGCCAGAGCAGACGCGGAAATCGCTGCAAAGGCGGCTGAATCGGAAAAGGCAATTGCCGAAATCCGTGCCGGTGCGCTGGAAAGCATTCAAGTGGTCGCCAAGGATACGGCGGCTGAACTGGTCACCGCGCTGGGCGGCGAGGCGGATGCCAAAGCCATCGACAGTGCCATTGACGCGCAGATGAAAGGATAAGTGACATGCGGAACACTCTTGCCCTTATCCTGACCGTTGGTGCCGCCAGCCCCGCGCTGGCTGCAAGCGGCCCGTTTTTCTCGCTTGGCAACACCGACTTTGTCGTCCTTCTGGGCTTCATCGTTTTCATCGCGGTCCTGTTCTACTTCAAGGTGCCGGGCATGATCGGCGGTGCGCTGGACAACCGTGCCGAAGGCATCAAGGCCGAGCTGGACGAAGCCCGCGCCCTGCATGAAGAAGCACGCAGCCTGCTGGCCTCGTACGAGCGCAAGCAGCGTGAAGTGCAGGCACAGGCCGATGCGATTGTCGAAGCGGCCAAACAGGACGCGGCTCTGGCTGCGGACCAGGCGAAAGTCGATCTCGAAAAGTCGATCGAACGCCGTCTGGCTGCTGCGCAGGATCAGATTGCCTCGGCCGAAGCCTCGGCTGTGAAAGACGTGCGCGATCAGGCCGTTTCGGTTGCGATTGCCGCTGCCAGCTCGGTTCTGGCCAAGCAGATGACAGCCGCGCAGGCGAACAAGCTGATCGAGGCCTCAATCGCAGATGTGGGCGCCAAGCTGCACTGACGGGGACACCGACCGGTAAAAAACGCAGATGACCCGAGAGCATTGCGCTGTCGGGTCTTTTGTTTTGGTGACGGGGCTGATTGTATTGACCGCAACATCACCCGGATTCTGTACCCTTCTGAGGGTCTGAAGGTCCCCTTCGGGATCCACGGGTGCAAAAAGAACAGGGAAAGACGGGCCGTGGCAGGCGAAGACGTTTCGATGAATATTGTTGGAGTGGTCAGGAACGGCGGGGCCGCGCTGATCGAAAGCATCAACAGGATCGAAGACCTGACCACCCGCTTGCACCGCTATTCCGTGACCATCG
Source organism: Ruegeria sp. SATB027 (assembly GCF_059613825.1). NCBI lineage: Bacteria > Pseudomonadati > Pseudomonadota > Alphaproteobacteria > Rhodobacterales > Roseobacteraceae > Ruegeria > Ruegeria sp. SATB027. The sequence goes on along the minus strand of NZ_JBXWTH010000037.1, from coordinate 50,741 downwards.
CGACAAACGACAACACTGATCGCACAGATCGGGTTTTGTCCGAATTCGCGCGCCGCGACCCGAAAGTGGACCTTGTCCGCATGGACGGTCTGGCCTCCAGACTGCCAGACCGCGTCGAGCGGATTACGGCGGCCAGAAACGCTGTCCTCAACAGGCTGGAAGAACGCGACAGCGGTCACGACCTGACATTGGTGCTTGATCTGAACGGGCCGAATGTCTGTCTGGACGCTCAGACGGTTCTGACGGCTGCACAACGGTCCGTACCACGCTGGGAAGGTGTCTTTGCCAATTCCAAACCGGCCTATTACGATATCTATGCTCTGCGCTGTGCGGGCTGGTGTGACGAAGACGTCTGGCAAAGAATTCGGACAACGCGCAAGCCCCTGTTCGGGCGCCGTAAGTGGCGGAAAGTTCTGCTGAAATCAGCAGTTTTCGACCGCCAGTACCACATTCCGTCCGATATGCCCCTGATACCGGTCGACAGCGCCTTTGGCGGTGCAGGATTGTACAAGACCCGCGCCCTGCGTGGCCTGCGCTATTCCTGCCGGGATGAAAAAGGCGACCTCGTGTGCGAACATGTGATGCTGCACAAACACCTCAGGGACCGGGGCGCGCGGCTGTTCATCGACCCGGCCCTGACAACCATCGCCCCGAATGACGACCTGGGCGAAGGCAGTGGCGCACCTTTCCCGTCACACCTGATCCAGCCCGAAACCGGGGCCGCCTGATCCCTGAGGGCATTTGGAAAGCGCTAGGCCTGACGGGTTTCGTGCTGCAACCTTTGCTGCGCAACAGCCTCGTTCCGCTCGGCCTTCTGCTGATCGATCATGCAGCGTTCGACAAAGCTCAGATGCGTTTCGACGGCCTGACGTGCGGCTGCCGGATCGCGGGCCTGAAGGGCTGCGTTGATAGTGCTGTGCTGGTCCAGAATGGCCTCGCGGGTCGCGCGCTGCCGGAACATTGTTCGTCGGTTATAGAACACACCCTGCACCAGCAGGTCATACATTGACCGCATCATATGCAGCATCACCACATTGTGGCTGGCTTCGATGATGGCCATATGAAACTCGGCATCCAGCTGCGCCTCTTGGTCCGCAGCGTTCCGGTCATGGGCTGCCCGCATCTTGTCATAGATCGTCTGAACAACCTTCAGGTCGCTTTCTGATCCCAGCCGCGCGGCCCGTTCCGCCGCCAGCCCCTCCATGTCGCGGCGAAAGGACAGGTAATCGAATACGGCCTCGTCATGGCTGCTGAACAACCGGATCAGCGCCGGCGAAAAGGCCGAGCCCAAAACCTCGGCCACATAGATCCCGGAGCTGGCTTTTGTTGTCAGCAATCCCTGTTCCTGAAGCTCGGACACCGCATCGCGCAGGGACGGGCGCGACACGCCCATCCGTTCGGCCAACTCACGCTCGGGCGGCAGGCGCTCCCCGGGGCGCAGGATGCCGCGCAGGATCAACAACTCGATCTGGCGAACGACCGCAAGTGACAGTTTCTCCGTCTGAACTTTCTGAAAAGGCATGGTCCGTTCCGAAATTGGTCAACTCATTTGACCATGGACAGGGGGGCTGTTCAAGAATACCCGGTCACATCCGCTGAAATATTAGGTCAGAAGTGTTGACTTTAATTTGAGAAAGCATAGGCTGCGCCGAAATGAGATCGGAGGAGCCTCATGTCCCATCACCCTTTGTTTGCCACCCGGGCTTCCCGGATGAAGGCGTCAGAAATCCGCGAGCTGCTGAAACTGCTCGATCAGCCCGGCATCATTTCCTTTGCCGGTGGCATTCCGGACCCCGCGCTTTTTCCCGCCGAGGCTTTCGCGCAGGCGTTTCAGCAGGCATTGGGACCGGACATGCAGGCGCAGGCGCTGCAATATTCGGTCAGCGAAGGCTATGCCCCCCTGCGCCGGTGGCTGGTGCAGCACATGCGCGAGATCGGAGTGGAATGTGACATGGACAACGTCCTGATCACCTCGGGCTCGCAGCAGGCGCTGGATTATCTGGGCAAGCTGTTCCTGTCCCCCGGCGACACGGCCTTGGTCGGGTGGCCCACTTATCTGGGTGCTCTTGCCGCGTTCAACGCGTATGAGCCGCGCTTTGACCGGCTTAATGGCAACAAGGGGGCCGATGAATTCAGGGCTGCGGCAGGGGATGGCGCCGTGAAATTCGCCTATCTGTCGCCCGATTTTGCCAATCCGACAGGCGAAACCCTGACCCGCCCGGGTCGTGAGGCATTGCTGGACCTGACCGACGAACTGGACTGCGCGTTGATCGAAGACGGCGCCTATCAGGCACTGCGCTATGACGGTGATCCGATCCCGCCGATCCTGGCTTTGGAACAGGCACGAAAGGGATCGATCGAAAACTGCCGGACGATCTATTGTGGCAGCTTCTCGAAAACCCTGTCACCGGGTCTGCGCATGGGGTGGGTGGTTGCGGCCAAGCCGATCATCTCGCAGATGGTTCTGCTGAAACAGGCGGCGGATCTGCATTCGGCGACCATCAACCAGATGGCCGTGCATCAGGTCGCGGAAGCGTGCTTTGACACCCATATCCCGAAAGTGCGCGACACTTACCGCGCGCGCCGTGATGCGATGCTGGATGCGCTGCAACAGCACATGCCCGACGGGGTGGCGTGGACGCCCCCCGAAGGCGGCATGTTCGTCTGGGTGACACTGCCCGCCGGGATCAGTGGGTCTGACCTGCTGGCGCATGCGCTGGATACGGTGAAAGTGGCCTTTGTGCCGGGGCAGGCGTTTTTCCCAGACGGTAGCGGGGCAAACACGATCCGGCTCAGCTTCTCGAACTCGGACGAGGCGACGGTCCGCGAAGGTATCCGCCGGTTAGGCGAAGTTCTGCGCGCCTGACGTCCAGAAAGGTTCTGTTAACCAAATTGCTGCAACTCTGCGGCATGATCCGGTTTCTCGCTCCGCTCCTGCTGGCCGCCTGCGCCGCCGGAACCCCGCATTTCCGCGACGTTCCTGCCACCCGCGTGGCGGTGAACGGCAGTGTGTTCGACGTGCGCGTGCGCGGCGATCTGGCCGAGGCGGTGCGGATCAACGCGCAATACGCACCGCGGCTTGGCCCTGTTCGGGATCGCGCCGCGCTTGCCATGGCGCAGGTTTCGGGCTGCCCGATCCTCGACGTGCTGGGCGACGCTGCTGTCACGGTTGGTGTTCTGGGTTGCGACCGCGAGGCGGGGGAACGGTTGCTGCTGACTGCCGTCTCGACGCCCCGATATGAATGTATCGACTATGGTATCTATGAAAATGTCGGGGGCAGTACCGGGTATCAGGTCTTTGAATGCAGCCCATACTGACATACGCGTATTCCAGCGCATTTCGGCAAGATGTTGTGGATAACTTGCACTGATATCCCATATCCTGCGCAACTGCGTTGACTCGGACCCCATCCCTTGCGCAGACTTTCAATTCATAGGAATCACGGGACACGCGGCCATTGCGTTTCAGCAAGCTCAAACTGACCGGCTTCAAAAGCTTTGTTGATCCGACCGATCTGATCATCGCGGACGGGTTGACCGGTGTGGTGGGTCCGAACGGCTGTGGCAAGTCCAACCTTCTTGAAGCCTTGCGCTGGGTGATGGGGGAAAACCGCCCCAAATCCATGCGCGGCGGCGCGATGGAGGATGTGATCTTTGCCGGTGCCGCCACACGGCCCGCCCGCAATTTCGCCGAAGTTGTCCTGACCATGGACAATTCCGAACGTCTGGCGCCCGCGGGGTTCAACGACACCGACCAGCTTGAAATCGTGCGCCGGATCACCCGCGATGTCGGCAGCGCCTACAAGACCAACGGCAAGGATGTGCGCGCACGCGACGTGCAGATGCTGTTCGCGGATGCCTCGACCGGTGCCCATTCCCCCGCGCTTGTGGGGCAGAACCGCATCGCCGAGCTGATCAGCGCCAAACCCCGCGCCCGCCGTCGCATTCTGGAAGAGGCCGCCGGAATCTCGGGGCTCTATCAACGCCGGCATGAGGCCGAGTTGAAGCTGAAAGCGACCGAGGCCAACCTGACCCGCGTCGATGACGTGCTCGAGCAGTTGGGCGGGCAGCTTGCGCAACTGGCCCGTCAGGCCCGTCAGGCCGCACGCTATCGCGAAATCGGCGAACAGCTGCGTCAGGCCGAGGGAATGCTGCTCTATCGCCGCTGGAAAGAGGCCGACATGGCCCGCCAGCAGGCCGAAGACAAGCTGAGGGACCGGATTTCCGAGGCCTCCCGCGCCGAGGCCGAAGCCCGCGCCGCCGCCGCGAAAAGAGCCGGAATCGAAGAAACCCTGCCCCCCCTGCGCGAGGAAGAGGCCATCGCCGCCGCTGTCCTGCAACGCCAGCAGGTGCAGCGCGATCAACTGACCGATCAGGAAACCCGCGCGCGCCAGACCATTGAAACGCTGACCAGCCGCATCCATCAGCTCGGCAAGGATATCGAACGGGAAACCGGCCTGAACCGCGACGCGGGCCAGATGATCGAAAGGCTGGAATGGGAAGCCCGCGAACTGGCCAAGGCCGCCGAAGGGCATGACGCGAAGGTGGCGGAAGCCGCAGAAATCGCCCGCGAAGCGGCTTCGATCCTTCAGGACCGCGAAGACCACCTGTCGCAGCAGACCGAGGATATGGCGCGTCTTGTCGCCCGTCACCAGTCGGCGCAGCGTCTGGTCGAAGACAGCCGCAAGACGCTGGCCCGCTCTGAGGGGGAAGAGGAAAAAGCCCGGCTGGCCGTGGATGAGGCCAAAACAGCCCTGACCCGTGCCAGCGAGGCGTTCGAAACCGCGCAGGAAAGCGAGGAAGAAGCCCGCGAAGCCGCCGAGGCCGCCGAAGAGGCGCTGGCCGCCGCGGATGAGCTGCGCAATGAAACGCAGGCCCGCGAAGCCGAGGCGCGCGCGCAACGGTCCGAGGCCGAAGGCGAATTGGGTGCAATCCGCGCCGAAACCACCGCGCTTGCCAAGCTGGTGGACCGCGACACGGCCGAGGGCGGGCAGGTGATGGACCTGCTGCGCGTGGAACCGGGTTTTGAGAAGGCGCTGGGTGCTGCGCTTGCCGATGACCTCCGTGCGCCGCTGGTCGAAGGTGACGGCCCGTCCGGCTGGGTTCAGGTGGCAGGTTATGACAGCGATCAACCCTTGCCCGATGGGGTCGACCCGCTGGCGCTGCACGTGTCGAGGCCGGACAGGCTCAGCCGTCGCATCGCGCAGATCGGGCTGGTCGATGCGGATCAGGGCGCGCGGTTGCAGGCGTCGTTGAAGCCGGGCCAGCGTCTTGTGTCCCGCTCGGGCGACCTGTGGCGCTGGGACGGGTTCCGTGCCTGGGCCGAGGATGCGCCAAGTGCGGCGGCGCTGCGGCTGGAGCAGCTCAACAAGCTTGAGGCGCTGAAACAGGAACTGGCCCGCACCGAGGCGCAGGCCGACGGCGCCCGCGCCGCGCATGAAACCCTGTCGCGGCAACTGGCGGACGTGACCGAGGCCGACCGCCGCGCGCGCGAAGCCCGCCGTGCCGCCGATCAGCGCATGGCCGAAACCGCACGCCAGCTCAGCCGCGCCGAGGCGGATCGCAACCTTGCGCAGGGCAAGCTTGAAACACTGGCCCTTGCCGTGGATCGCCACAAAGAAGATGCCATGTCCGCCCGCGTGCAGCTGCGCGAGGCCGAGGCGGCGCTGAACGATCTGGGTGACCTCGACAGCGCCCGCGCCGAGGTTGAGGACATCAAACAGACGGTCGAGGCGGCGCGGATCACCATGCTGACCCACCGCTCGACCCATGATGAGCTGCGCCGTGAAGGCGACGCCCGTACCCGTCGCACGCAGGAGGTCACCAAGGACCTGAGTGGCTGGCGGCACCGTCTGGAAACGGCTGAGAAACGGATTTCGGAACTGGCCGAGCGCAAGGAAAGCTCGGAAGAGGAACTGACCGAGGCCATGGCCGCCCCCGGCGAAATCGCCGAGGCGCGGGAAGAGTTGAACGAGTTGATCGAAGCCGCCGAAGCCCGTCGGGCCGACGCCGCCGACAAGCTGGCCGAAGCAGAAACACAGTTGCGCGAAGTGGTGACGGCCGAGCGTGAGGCGGAACGCCTGGCCTCGGAAGCCCGCGAAAACCGCGCCGCAGCCGAGGCGCGCAGTGACGCAGCAAAGGAAAGCGTGCTTGCGGCAGCAGAACGAATTGCTGAAGACCAGCAACTGACCCCGAACCAGCTGCTGAACCAGCTGGACGTAAACCCCGACCAGATGCCCGCCGCGGATGCGCTGGAGGCCGAAGTGAACCGCCACAAGCGCCAGCGTGACGCCATGGGCGCAGTGAACCTGCGGGCCGAGGAAGACAGCAAGGACGTTCAGGAAGAATTCGACACGCTCAGCAGTGAAAAGGCCGATCTGGAAGAGGCGATCAAAGCCCTGCGCAGCGGCATCTCCAGCCTCAACCGCGAAGGGCGCGAGCGTCTGCTGACCGCTTTTGAACAGGTGAACTCGAACTTCGCGATGTTGTTCAAGCACCTCTTTGGCGGGGGCGAGGCCAATCTGGTCATGGTCGAAAGCGACGACCCGCTGGATGCGGGACTGGAAATCATGTGCCAGCCGCCGGGCAAGAAGCTCTCGACCCTCAGCCTGCTGTCGGGCGGCGAACAGACGCTGACCGCGACCGCGCTGATCTTCGGCGTCTTCCTCGCCAATCCAGCCCCGATCTGTGTGTTGGACGAGGTTGACGCGCCGCTGGACGATGCCAATGTCACCCGTTTCTGTGATCTGCTGGACGAGATGTGCCGCCAGACCGACACCCGTTTCCTGATCATCACCCACCACGCGGTGACCATGGCGCGCATGGATCGTCTGTTCGGCGTCACCATGCAGGAACAGGGCGTCAGCCAGCTGGTTTCGGTCGACCTGAAAAAGGCCGAGCAGATGGTGGCCTGACCGCTCACCGCAACGTTATGATGATTGCAGGCATAACGCGCTACCTTGGCCTCATGACGCGTTTCCTGATCCCCGCCCTCATCGCCGCCACTCCGGTTGTCACCGCTGAATGGCCCGTCAAATCCGGCGATGTCCCGCTGACAGTGGCCGAGCTTGACGCCCTCGCGGGCCAGACGCTGACCTTCTACGATGATGGTCAGGCCAAGTTTTCGGCGGGGGGCGCTTATTCCTATACCTACGCGGGCGGGGGGTCTGCATTCGGAACCTACTCCATCGCCGATGACGGTTCCGTCTGCATCGCGTATCGCAACGGGTTCAGCCGCTGCGACCTGTATGTCCACAGTGGCGAGCGGCTGATCCTGATTGATCAGAAAGGGGATAGGTACCCGGTGCGGCCCAAATAAAGAAGTCACAATTTGGGCCGGCCATGTTGGCAACGGACCAACCTGCGCAGCAATCTGAACCCGCGGCAGACGTCAACGGCTTTGTTGGGGACACCAGCCCAAAAATGCGCGCCCAATGAGGGGCCAGAACCAAACTGTGGGCACCTCGACACAACGCGCTGACGCAAGGCAGGGTAAGTCGCGCCAAAACAGCAGCCGCGGTTGACGAGCCACACACCGCTTCGTTAGTGCAGCAGCGATCCCGTTTCGGCTTTGGGCAAGAGGTGCTGTTTTGGATTTTCAAGTTGCAAGTTTCTGGTTTGGTGCGCCGTTATCTTGCGTTGAAAGAGTATGCATTCAGTCTTTTCTGGATCATGGCTATGTCTTCCACCTGTACGTGCTGGATATGAACATAGATGTTCCCGACGGCGTTGTTGTTCATGACGCCCGCGAAATCTATGCGGATGAAACCACCGAAAACCTGACCGGTGGCCGGAGACGGATGGCGGTCTATTCAGATATCTTCCGGATCCACATGTTGCAAAAAACCGACTATGTGTGGGTTGATCTGGATATCTACTGCGTCCGGCCGCTGGATGTTCCACCGGACTATCTGTTTGGTGTCGTCTGGCGCAACAAGGCGATGAACAATTGCGTGTTGCGCCTTCCCAAGACATCTCTGGCCTTGAAGCTGATCCTGAATTTCCTTGAGTCAGAAGTCCCGATCCCGTTTTGGTTGGGCAGTGACCGCATCGAAAAACTGGTCAAACGCTATGAGGCGGGCGAGACAATCACGCTCTACGATCTTCCGTGGACGACAACCGGCCCAAGTGTGACCCGCTGGGCGCTGGGGGTCACCGGTGAAATCGACCGAGGCCAGCATTGGCATTTGTATTGGCCGCGTCGCGGGTTTCTGGACCCGGTCGAGAACATTGAAGACTACGAACCCGATTGGGCCCGGTTTCACCATTTCCAGGGCGAAACCCGCAGTGGTATTCGCAGCAAATTTGGCGGTATTCCTCCAAAGGGAAGTTACATTGATATTGTCTGTCAAAGACATGGAATTGACCCCAAGAAATATCCGGTCACATAATCAGCGGCGACGGTGCCGATATCGACGAGTAATCTTGGGGGTTCGCGTCATACCGCAGAAGTGCGGGCCGCTGGCTCAGAGTTTTTCCAGCAACTCCATCGTTGGCCACGCATCCGCAGGCAGGCCCAGACGATTCTGTTCGGCCTGCGTTGCATCCCGCGTTCCGGCGCCCAGAATCCCGTCGATCTTGCCCACATCATATCCTTTGGCCTGAAGCTTGGTCTGCAACTGTTTCATCTGTGCGCCATTCAGGCCCTGCGCGGGATTGCCCGCATCATAGATCTGGCCGCCCTCAAGCCGTGTTCCGAAATAAGCGGCGGTCAGAACATAGACAAAGCTCTGGTTCCATTCGAAATAGACGTCGAAATTGGGGTAGGCCAGAAAGGCAGGCCCGTTGCGCCCCTGTGGCAGGATCAGCGAGGCGGGCAGGTTGGCCAAGGACCCGCCGCGCGCCTGAACGCCCATCGCCTGCCATTCCGCCACCGAACGCGGTTTGCCGGGGCCGGACAGGGACCAGTCCATCTGCGCGGGCACGGTGACCTCCTGCAACCAAGGCTCACCCGCGCGCCAGCCCAGATGCGACAGCATCTTGGCCCCCGACATCAGCGCATCAGGGGCCGAGCTTTTCAGGCGGACATGCCCGTCACCGTCACCATCGACGCCGTTTTCCAGTATGTCACGCGGCAGCATCTGCACCATGCCGATCTCTCCGGCCCAAGCCCCGGTGGTGCGGGCCGGGTCGAAATCACCGTTCTGATACAGCTCGATGGCGGCGAAGATCTGCGGTCGGAACAGCTCCGGGCGGCGGCAGTCATGGGCCAGCGTCACCAAGGCGTTGCGGGTGTTGAAGTCGCCTTGAAACGATCCGTAATCGGTTTCAAATGCCCAGAAGGCCAGCAGCACCCCGCGGGAAATGCCATACTCGCGCTCGATCCGATCAAAGACCGCATCGTATTTGCGCGACATCGCTTGCCCGCGTTCGATCCGGTTTTGCGAAATCAGACGACGGGAAAACTCAATAAAGGGCTTCTGAAACACGCCCTGCGCCCGGTCGGCCTTCAGCACGGCGCTGTCCTGCTGCACCCCGTCAAAAAACCCGTTCACCGCTGATTTGTCCAAACCCTGCTGCACGGCTTCGGTCTTCAGCCCTTTGACAAAGGAGTTAAATCCACCGCCACATTGCGCCAGCGCAGGTGAGGTAAACAGGGCGGCGGCGATCAGGCCAGAGAGTATACGCATGAAAGGGTCCGTCAGAATATCAGTTCGGCCCCAACCCACACTGACACGAGCGCAAGCGCAAGCCCCCAAATCCGCCAGAGCATGTCACATGCGCGAAAAACTTCTGATGCACCGATCTCGCGCGGGGCGTCGCCATTGACCCAGGCCAGATCGCGCACCTGCCCGTCATAGCTGCGCGGCCCTGCCAGCGCGACATTCAGGGCGCGGGCCATGGCGGCTTCGGGCCAGCCAGCGTTGGGCGAGATATGACGCCGCGCATCCCGCACCATCTCAACCCAGCGCGACCATTGGCCGGACAGCGCCACGATCATCACGCAGGTCAGGCGGGCAGGGATCAGGTTCAGCAGGTCGTCGAACCGGGCCGCAGCCCAACCAAAATCACGGTACGTTTCGGTGCGATAGCCGATCATGCTGTCGGCGGTGTTCACCGCCTTGTACACCAGCAACCCCGGAAGCCCGGCGACCAGAAACCAGAATGCAGGGGCAATGACCCCGTCGCTCAGGTTTTCAGCCGCGCTTTCGATGGCGGAACGCGCCACCTGTGCCCCGGTCATATCCTGCGTGTCGCGCGAGACGATCATAGCCACCTGCGCCCGCCCGTTTTCCAGCGAGGTTTGCAACCCGTCACCAACCGCGCGGACATGGGCAACCAGCGACTTTTGCGCCAGCAGAATCGCGCAGCCAAGAATTTCAACCACCGGCCCCAGCAGGGACAGACCCCACCCAAGGCCCCATGCGCCGCAGATCAGAAGGGCAAGCACCGCCACCCCCTTCAACCGCCGACCGCGCCCGTGGTTCAGGCGTTTGTCCAGCCATCCGATCAGGTTGCCGATCATCACCGCCGGGTGTTTGACGCGGGACCAGAGCCAGTCGGGCTCTCCCAGAGTGGCGTCCAGGCACATGGCGCAGACCAGCATCAGGGCAGGGCTCACAGCGCGGCCTCCAGCCTGTCCCACCCCTTTTCCGGTGGCAGGCCCAGACGCAGAAAGGTTGTTGAATAAGGAAAGATACGGCTCCAGATATGGGCGCGGGCCAGCCGGTCCTGCCACTCCAAGGCGTCATCAAACCGATACAGACGAAACAGGCTGGTGCCACCGACGATATCTGCGCCCCTGGTCAGCATCAGCGTATCCAGCCGGGTCGCTTCATCCGCCAGCCGCGCGCGCGTGGCATCGGCCCAGTCATCGTCCGACAGGGCTTGCGTTCCAACCCGCAGGGCCGGGCCGGACACCGACCAGGGTCCGGTCAGGTCGTTCAGGCGGTTGATCAACTCAGGCCGCCCGATGGCGAACCCAAGCCGCATCCCGGCCAGCCCCCAGAACTTGCCAAAGCTCTTCAGCACGATCACGCCGGGACGTTCCGCCAGATGGATCAACGATGCCTCTGGAGTGACATCGCAAAAGCTCTCGTCGATCACGGTCAGCGGGGCCGAGACATCGCGTTCCTGCCAGATGCGCCCGTCCGGGTTATTGGGATGCACGATCACGCGGGCGTCAGCCGCGCCCTCAGGCTGAACACGCCATCCCTGCGCTGAAAAGGCGGCGGCGTGTTCGTTATAGGTGGGCGGCGTGATCCGGACACGCCCTGGCGCGGCCAGCGCAGGGATACGAGAGATGACAGCCGATGCACCGGGCGCCGGCAGGATTGCAGCCCCCTGCGGCACGTTCCAGAACCTGCGGGCCGCATCACTCAGCCGTTCAAAGGCACCGTGATCCGGCAATTCGGCCCAATCCCCGGTGGTCAGGCCCGCAACGGCGTAAGGATGCGGATTGATTCCGGTCGACAGATCGATCCAATCTGCACGCGCTCCGCCATACCTGACAATCGCCCTGTCCAGCCCCCCGCCGTGGTCGCGAACTGCGCGGGGGTCCAAGCCGTGATCAAGTGTACTCATCTGCTCTCTCTGCGGGGATTGACCGGTTTCGGGGTGCTTCAAGCGGATTTTTGCCATTTACACAAGCAAATCCGCCCGAACACGCAAGCGTGCGGCTGCTGTTAACACTTTGTTAAGGAAATAACGAGATCACGGACCACGGGGGTCGGCACCACTCACCATACCAAGTGCCGAGGTTGTTGCAAATGAAAGTTCTGATTGTTGAGAGTAACCCCGACCTTGGTCGGGTCTGGAAAAGACATCTGGAGCGGCAAGACGCCGAAGTCACGCTGGTTGACGCTCAGGAGGCCGCCATTCTGGCGCTCTATGGCACGGATTTTGATATCATCGTGCTGGATCTGGTTCTGGAAACCGGAAGCGCATTGGCTGTGGCCGATTTTGCCAGCTATCGCCGCCCCGAGGCACGGGTGATTTTTGTCACCAACACCACCTTCTTTTCCGACGGGTCGATTTTTGCGCACAGTCCCAATGCCTGTGCCTATGTTCAAAGCGAAACGCCGCCAGAGGATCTGGCGGCGATGGTCGAACATTACGCCGCCGGGCGCTGATCGCGCCCATGCGGCTCCATGTAATCCAGCACCGGGTTCACCGGAATGATGCGGTGCGGATTGATGCTGTCATGGCTGTAGTGATAGTGGCGCACGATGTGATCCATGTTCACGGTCTCGGCGACACCGGGCCATTGATACAGCTCACGCGTATAGGCCCATAGGTTTGGATAATCGATCAGGCGCTGCCTGTTGCACTTGAAATGCAGATGATAGACCGGGTCGAAGCGGATCAGGGTTGTGAACAACCGCCAATCGGCCTCGGTGATCCGGTCCCCCATCAGATACCGGTTCCGCGCCAAACGCCCTTCCAGCCAGTCCAGCGTGTCGAACAACGGGCCCACGGCGGCGTCGTAGGCCGCTTGGGAGGTGGCAAAGCCCGACTTGTAGACGCCGTTGTTGACGTCTGAATAGACGCGCGCATTGACCTCCTCGATCTCGTCCCGCATCGCCTCGGGCCAGTAATCGTCCGTATTGCCAGTGATGTCGTTGAAGGCCGAATTGAACATGCGGATGATTTCCGAACTTTCGTTCGAAACAATGGTCTCTTGCGCCTTGTCCCACAGGATCGGCACTGTGACGCGACCGGAATAGGACGGATCCGCCTTGGTATAGACCTGATGTGCATAGCTCAGCCCGTAAAGACGGTCACCCGTGGCACCGTGATCATCCGCCTCAAAGGTCCAGCCGTGATCCAGCATGTCGGGATGCACGACCGAAACCGGAACCAGATCGCTCAGCCCCTTCAACGCGCGAAAGATCAGGGTGCGATGCGCCCAGGGGCAGGCGTGGCTGACATACAGGTGATACCGCCCGGCTTCGGCCCGAAACCCGCTTTTGCCCGACGGCCCCGCGCGGCCATCGGCGGTCAGCCAGTTGCGAAACTGCGCCGCGCTGCGTTTGAATGCGCCACCCGTGGATTTGGTGTCATACCAGGTGTCTTGCCATTTTCCATCGACCAGCAGGCCCATATCTCATCCTCCGCATAGGCGTTTGGCCAAAGATAGGTCCAAGCCCCGCCTGTTCCTATGCATTTGCCCGCGCACAAGACCTGCATGCGCGCACAGGCAATGCTGGGATATCTGTGCAACAAACCGCAGGCACAGCCCGTTGCGTGAACGCGTTCACTGGATTTTTACAACAGTTCCCGCACAATAGAGGTCATTAGCGGGGGAATGATTTAATGAGTACTTATGTTTCAAAGGAAATACGCGCCGAGTTGGACGCCGCCCGAATCGCCACATTGAAAAAGGCCAGTCGCCTTCGTGTCCAGATGGGCGACAATACCTATAAAATTCTCAAATTGTGGAAAGATGGTTTCACGGTTGAGGCGGAAACAACACCGCGCCTGCGCGGGTTGGTCGATATCTATGACGGGGCCAACCTTCTGTATCAATGCCTGATCATTGCCGATCAGGATGAAGGCGGCGAGATGCGGTATGAATTCAAACGCAGCACCGCCGCCCATGACAAGGCACCGCTGGATTTCTACCGCGCCCCGGATGCGCCCATCGCGTTGCTGGGCTACGAAGACTAGGATCGGAGTTCTATCGTAGTACCGGGTTCGGTAAGGGTAACGCCCAACAGGCCGTTAGGCTGGCTATCGCTATGGATTTCGCCATTCAGGTCCGCGCCCGGCCAACAGGCGCGGTCCATCGTAGGGTCAGCCACCGCCTGGATTATTGCAGGTCGCCAAAGGCCCGTTTCAGCCGCGCGCAGGCGTCCTCGACCCGCGCCCGTTGCGTGGCTAGGTTGAACCGTTCAAACGTTTCTCCGCCAGTGCCAAAACCCGGACCTGACGAGGTTGCAATCCGCGCGTCCTCGCGCAATCGGCGGACAAATTCAGCGTGATCCATGCCGGTGCCGGAAAAGTCGACCCAGGCCAGATAAGTCGCTTGCAAGGGCATCGACCACAGGCCCGGAATCTCGGCGATGGTCTGGTCGAACAGACGCCTGTTTCCGTCCAGATGCGCGATCTGGGCATCTGCCCATTCCGCACCGGCCGGGCTGTAGGCGGCGGTGATCATCGCCACACCCAACGCACTGGGGCCATAATCCAGCGTTGTCAGCCGATGCTTCATCGCCTCGCGCAGTTTGGGGTCGGGAATGATCATGTTGCCGGTGCGCTGCCCGGCGATGTTAAAGGTCTTCGATGCCGCCGTCAGCGTCACCGTCCATGGCCGCGCATCTGGGGCCGCCACATCCATCGGCACAAATTTGGCACCGGGATAGACCAGATCGTGGTGGATCTCGTCCGAGACAAGGATCAACCCGTTGCGCTCGGCAAATGCGGCCACAGCGCGCAGTTCCTCTGGCGTCCAGACCCGGCCCGACGGATTCTGCGGCGAACACCACAGCAACATCTTCTCGGACCCGTCCAGCCGCGACTGCGCATCTTCCAGATCAAGGCCATAACTTTCCCCGTCACGCACCAGCGGGCATTCCACAACCCGGCGGCCCGCCTTGTTCACCTTATGGGCAAACTCATGGTAGACAGGGGTGAAGGTCACGATGCGATCGCCCGGCTCGGTCCAGACATCCAGCGACAGGGCGATTGCATTGCCTAAGCCCTGGGTGGTCAGAATCCAATCCGTGTCGATTTCCCAATCGTGGCGGGTTTTCATCCACCACTGGACCGAGGCCAGATACTTCGGGTGCGCCCAGGAATACCCGAACACGCCGTGATCTGCGGCCTTGCGCAACGCGTCAATCACGCAGGGGGCCGTCGGGTAATCTGAATCGGCTGTCCACATGGCCAGCCCGTCCTCGGGCGAGACACCGTACAGCATCTCCATCTTGTCCCATTTGGTACTGTTGGTGCCCCGGCGGTCGATCTGGTCGTTGAAAGTCATGTCTGCTCCATTTTCTCGACCGAAAGCTAACCTCAATTCGGGCAGGTGCAAGGGGGGCGTTGCGGCGCGGGTCACGATGCCCTAAATCAGCCTCATGAAACGTAACATCCTGATCTATCCCGACCCCCGTCTCAAGAAGGTCTGCGCCCCGGTGGCCGACCTCACGGACGACCTGCGCGCACTGGCCGATGACATGCTGGAAACGATGTATGACGCCCCCGGTGTTGGCCTTGCCGCGCCACAGATCGGCGTGCTGGATCGCTTGATCGTGCTGGATTGCGTCAAGGAAGAAGGCGAGGCGCCGCGCCCGCTGATCATGTTCAACCCGCAGGTCATCGCGTCCTCGGAAGAAACCAATGTCTACGAGGAAGGCTGCCTGTCGATCCCTGATCAATACGCCGAGGTGACGCGCCCCAAAGTGGTCGATGTGACATGGATGGACCGCGACGGAAACCTGCAACAAGAAACCTTTGACGGGCTCTGGGCCACCTGCGTTCAGCACGAGATCGATCATTTGGACGGCAAGCTGTTCATCGACTATCTCAAGCCGCTGAAACGGCAGATGATCACCCGCAAGATGCAAAAGCTCAAACGCGAACGGGCCCGTGCATGACCGTTCGTACCTGCCTGCCATGGCCTGACAAACGCCTGCGCACCAAGGCGGATGAGGTGCCTGAGATCACCGATGAGATCCGCGCCATCTGGGACGACATGATCGACACGATGGAGGCGATGCCCGGCGTCGGTCTTGCCGCGCCACAGATCGGGGTGATGCTGCGGCTGGCCGTTGTTGACGGTTCTGCCGAACGGGGTCGGGCCGTGCGTCTAGCAAACCCGGAAATCCTGCACAGTTCGATCGAGCTGCGCGAACATGAAGAGGCCAGCCCGAACCTGCCCGGCGTCTCGGCCACAATCAAACGCCCGCGCGCGGTGACCGTGAAGTTCCTGAACGAACATGGCATGCTGGACCGCCGCGATTTCGTCGGGATCGACGCGACCAGCGTGCAGCACCAGATCGACCACCTGAACGGGCGGATGTATTTCGACCGGCTCAGCAAGGTCAAGCGTGACATGCTGCTGCGCAAGGCCCGCAAACAAACCTGACGTCCGTAGGTCGGGCTTCAGCCCGGCACCCGTCCCAACTGCCGGAGCCAACGATGCGCATCATCTTCATGGGAACCCCTGATTTTTCGGTCCCGGTGCTGGACGCACTCGTCAGGGCCGGGCACGACATCGCCGCCGTCTACTGTCAGCCCCCGCGCCCCGCCGGGCGTGGCAAGAAAGACCGCCCGACGCCGGTTCACGCCCGGGCCGAGGCGCTGGGCCTGCCCGTTCGCCACCCAACCTCTCTGAAATCCGCTGACGAACAGACCGCATTTGCCGCGCTGAACGCCGATATCGCGGTCGTCGTCGCGTATGGCCTGATCCTGCCGCAGCCCATTCTGGACGCGCCGCGACACGGCTGCCTGAACATCCACGCCAGCCTGCTGCCGCGCTGGCGCGGTGCCGCCCCGATCCACCGGGCGATCATGTCCGGCGATGCCGAAACCGGGATCTGTATCATGCAGATGGAGGCCGGTCTGGACACCGGCCCGGTCCTGTTGCGACAGGCAACCGCGATTGAGGTTGAAGAAACCACCGCGCATCTGCATGACCGGCTCTCGGCCATGGGGGCCGCGCTGATCGTCGAGGCGCTGGCCAAGCTGCCGGACCTGATACCCGAACCGCAGCCCGAGGATGGCGTGACCTATGCCGCCAAGATCGACAAGTCCGAGGCCCGCATCGACTGGGCACGCCCGGCGGTCGAGGTCGACAGGCAAATCCGCGGGCTGTCACCCTTTCCCGGCGCATGGACCGAAATGAATGGCGAACGCATCAAGCTGCTGGCATCGCGGCTGGCAGACGGGCAGGGCACAGCGGGTGAGGTTCTGAACGACCACCTGCACGTGGCCTGCGGTCAGGGTGCGGTCGAACTGCTGCGCTTGCAACGGGCGGGCAAAGGCGCGCAGGATAGGGAAACCTTCCTGCGGGGCTGGCCCATTCCCACCGGCACCCGCCTGACCTAGGAGAAGCCCGATGTTCATGGTGATGATGGGGACCGTCGTGATTGCCGGGATCGTCGGATATCTGTCCGAACAGACCGGATTCACCCATAACGGCTATCTTCAGTCGATCATCATCTGCGTGGGCGGGGCGTTCCTGTTCTACTTCATTCGCATCATGTTCGGGATCAGCTTTGGCCCTCCGGGTCTGGATGCGGTGATCTCGTCTATCGGCGCCCTGATCATTGTGCCGACGCATTGGAGGAAATGACATGCCCATCGTCGCCCTGATCATCATCGGCGCTGCCGCGGGGTTTCTCGCCACCCGCCTGATGCGGATTGAGGCGGACATTCCAACCACCATGCTGATCGGTGTCATAGGCGCCCTGATCGGAGGGTTCGTTCTGCGGTTTCTGATAACCGTCATGGGCTGGATGTCGGGCTTTGTGGGCGCGGTTCTGGGCGCATTGCTGGTGATCTGGATCTGGCAGACCTACCTGCGCCGCTGATGTATTCCCATGCTGCGCATTCGGTCCCGGAAACCTTCACTCGACAGATAGTGCAGCAGATCAGCGCTCGTCGCACTCCAGCGCTGAACCAAGCGCCGGGGCGGTTTTTGTGGTCATGTCGAACCGGTTCGCCTCGGCGGCAGTCATCCAGTAGATGCTGTCGGCTGGGGCCGCATACAGCGTGTACCAGTAAAACGCCTCATCCACGCCAATGTCCCTGAAATAATCCAGATAGCGGTCATGTTCCGGGTCATCCTCGGGCAGCTCCGTGGCCACCAGCCCCGACCCGGCCCAGCTGTGCACGCCCACGCAGGCCCCCGGCTGCAAAACACGGCGATGTCCGGCCAGAAACAGATCGGTGCCGCCGCTGGCAACCAGACCGTCCGAGGGCACAACGGTATCGAACCCGGCCTTGCGCACCTCGCGGCTGAAGATGACATTGGCGTCGTCATCCACCGATCCCTCGATATATTGCAGCACCAGCGTGCGCGCTTCGGGATTTTCGGCGGTGACGTCTTCAAAAGCGGACAGCGTCGTTTCGTCAATCGTGCCCGAGGCGATGATCCGGTCACCCTCGGCAACAAAGTGGACAGGCGCATAATATGCGCCGCAGGAGGCCAGCAAAGCCAGTGAGACCGGAATCGATGTAAGTCTGAACGGCATTTGGCCTCCGGGCTGCGCGTTCCAAACAGCTATCAGCCCGCCCCGGTCGCGTCCACCGACAGGTTCAGTTGCGGGGCGGGCGGCTTTTGTAGACGGGCAATTGCCAGCCAAACACCAGCGACCCGGCCCGCAAGGCCCAGCACACAAGGGCGCACAGGCCCAGCACAAAGGCGGGCTCCAGCCCCAGCCTGACCGCAAGTACCGCCGTCAACGCCCCCACAAACGCGCACGAGACGTAAAGTTCGCCCTGTTTCAGCACCAGCGGCACCTCGTTGCAGACCACGTCGCGCATCAGCCCGCCCAGACACCCGGTCGTCACACCCATCAGCACGACGATGATACCGGGCTGATCCAGTGACAGCGCGGCACCGGTTCCGGCCGCAACGGCGACCGACAGCGCGAAACTGTCCAGCCAGACCAGCCAGTTATAGCGGCTTTCCACCAGATGCGCGGTAAAGAACACAAACACCGCCGCCGCGACGGCGATCAGGATGTAATCCGGCTGGCCGACCCAGAAGATCGGGTGCCGGTCCAGCAGCAGGTCGCGTACCGTGCCGCCGCCAACTGCGGTCAGGCAGGCCATGAAGGCAAAACCCACCAGATCCAGCTGCGCCCGGCTGGCCACCAGCGCCCCGGTCAGCGCAAAGATCAGAACCGAGGCATAATCCAGCAGCGTCAGCGCGCTCACGCCTGCGCCTTTTTCGGCTTGAACGGCGCCATGCCTGCGCGGGCCAGTTCATCGGCCTTTTCGTTTTCGGGATGGCCTGCGTGGCCCTTGACCCATTCCCATGTCACATCATGTCGTTCCTGCGCCTCGTCCAGACGCTGCCACAGATCGACATTCTTGACCGGCTTCTTGTTCGAGGTTTTCCAGCCATTCCGCTTCCAGCCGAATATCCAGCCGGTGACGCCGTTCTTCACATAGGCGCTGTCGGTGACAATGGTGATCTTTGACGGGCGCTCCAGCGTCTCAAGCGCGCTGATGGCAGCCAGCAACTCCATCCGGTTGTTGGTGGTCTCGGCCTCGCCGCCGTTCAGTTCCCGCTCTTTCAAAACCCTGTCCCCGTTCATCGCGCGCAGCAGCACACCCCAGCCTCCGGGGCCGGGATTGCCGGAACAGGCGCCATCTGTATAGGCAAACAACTCAGGCATGGGCGAACACCAGAATAAACCCGTCGTACGACCCGGCCAGACCCTTGCCCATCCCTTCGACCGTGCGGTCAATCGTGAACCCGGCCTGGGTCAGCGCCTCTCTTATCTCGGCTTCCGGGTAATAGGTGTAATAGCGGTCCAGATCGTCACGATGCTCGCCCGTGCCCAGCTTCATGCCCAGAAACAGCTGGCCGCCGGGCTTCAGGGCCGTGTGGATCGCTTTCAGGTGACGCGGAAAATCCGCACGCGGCGCGTGCAGCAGGGAAAAACTGGCGTAGACACCATCATATTCGGCGATTTCGGTAACATCGTCGAACGTACCCAGATGCGCGTCCACCCCGTTCCGGCGGGCATGTTCGACAAAGGCGGGGGTGGCATCCAGCGCCCGCACCTTCAGCCCCTGACGCATCAGGAAACCGCTGTCCGATCCGGGGCCTGACCCCAGATCCAGCACATAGCCGCCCGCACCGACCGCATCGACAAAATCCTGACGGGTCTTGAGTTGTTCGGCTGGCAGAGGAATGGCCAGATATTCGTTTACTCTGTTCGTATAGGCATCAATCGTGCGTTTGTCGCTCACAGGTACACTCCTACGGCTAGGCTGGCCAGAACGATTGCGGTCAGCAGGATACGCAGCTGCATCCACCAGACCGGCGTCAGCCGCCAGTATGAAAACAGGGCGTCCAGCAGCAGCAAGCCGGTGAACCCGTAGATCAGATTGGTGCCTGCAGTGATCGGCCCGCCGCCTGTCATGGCAAAGGCCCACAGCGCAGGCAGGACCGACAGCCCATAACACAGCGCCGCCTTGCTGCCCGAGGTCTTGGTGGCAAAGCCCCACAGCACACCTGACATAAAGCTCAGGATGACCGAGCCATAGAACAGCTGCACATAAGGGCCAACAAAGCGTGGGCCAAAGCTGCGCGCGCCCCAGGCGTTCAGATCACCGTTCAGATAGGTCAGCGCGCCCCAGACAAACGGGACCAGTCCCGCCAGCCCCAGATAGAGCGGCGCCTTCGGCACGCCGATCACGCCGGTTGCCTCAACACGCGCGGTACTTTGAACTCGACGTTTTCGGTTGCGGTCTCGACCGGCTCGACAGTGACATCGTAATGGTCGCGGAAGGCGTCGATCACCTCGTTCACCAGCAATTCCGGGGCCGATGCGCCTGCGGTCACCGCAACGCTTTTGATGCCCTGCAAAGCGCGCCAGTCGATCTCGGTCGCACGCTGGACCAGCTGTGCATATTTGCACCCCTCGCGTGATGCGACCTCGACCAGACGGCGGGAGTTTGACGAGTTCGGAGCCCCCACAACCAGCAGCGCATCGGCCTTGGGGGCCACGGCCTTCACGGCCTCCTGCCGGTTGGTCGTGGCATAGCAAATGTCTTCCTTATGCGGCCCGACAATGGCCGGGAACCGGGCCTGAAGGGCTGCGATGATGTCCTTGGTGTCATCCACCGACAGGGTGGTCTGGGTGACAAAGGCCAGCGCGTCGGGGTCGCGCACCTGCACGGTGGCCACATCCTCGACCGTTTCGACCAGCAGCACATCACCCTCGGGCAGCTGTCCCATGGTGCCAACGGTTTCGGGATGGCCCTTGTGGCCGATCATGATCATCTGCAATCCCGCATCCGCATGGCGCTGCGCCTCGACATGAACCTTCGACACCAGCGGACAGGTGGCATCCACATAGATCATCTCACGCTGCGCGGCTTCGGCTGGTACCGATTTCGGAACACCATGGGCGGAAAAGATCACCGGGCGGTCATCGGGGCATTCATGCAGTTCTTCGACAAACACAGCCCCTTGGGCCCGCAACCCGTCGACCACGAATTTGTTATGCACGATCTCGTGGCGCACATAGACCGGTGCCCCCCATTTCTGCAGGGCCATTTCAACGATCTTGATGGCGCGGTCCACACCGGCGCAGAACCCACGGGGGGCGGCCAGATAAAGTGTCAGTGGCGGCTTGGTCATTCGGCTGTCTCCTTAGGGCACAGGTAAGTCTTTTCCCGGCCTTGGTCCAGACAGGACATTGTCATTCATCTGACACGAATCGTTGTTAGTCAGAGGATGTTTCAGCACCAATCCTTAGTTAAAGAAGCGCGGCCAGGACTCCGGTCCTGACCGCGCGAATTTTTCCCATCAACAGGCAGTGGTGCCGGATCAGCTGCCGCCTGCAACCGCGACGCTGCGATGCTCTGCCGGCATTTCACGCGGCGGGCGACCGATCACGTCACGCAGGTCTTCCAGCTCGATGAAGTTGTCGGCCTGACGGCGCAGCTCGTCCGAAATCATCGGCGGCTGGCTGCGGATCGTTGACACGACCGACACGCGAACGCCCTGACGTTGCAGGCTGGCGATCAGCGGGCGGAAATCCCCGTCACCCGAGAACAGCACGATATGATCCACACGTGGTGCCAGTTCCATGGCATCGACAGTCAGCTCGATATCCATGTTTCCTTTGACTTTCCGACGCCCCATGCTGTCGGTGTATTCCTTGGCCGGTTTTGTGACCATGGTGAAGCCGTTGTAATGAAGCCAGTCAACCAATGGGCGGATCGGTGAATACTCGTCGTTTTCAAGCAGCGCTGTATAGTAGAAAGCCCGAAGCAACTTGCCACGGCGCATGAATTCCTGCCGCAGAAGTTTGTAGTCTATGTCAAAACCGAGTGCTTTTGCAGCGGCATAAAGATTCGAGCCGTCGATGAACAGCGCTAGCCGTTCGTCCTTATAAAACATAAATAGGTCCTTCCGGTATAATCCAGACTGCGCCGCGTTACGTGAGTGAGTGGGTGTTTTACAAATTGACGCAATCTGGTGAGCTTATAATTAGAAGTTTTGTTGCTTATCGCAAGTATGCAATGTGTCGAATATAGGGTAGCATATGTACAATTCTTTGCCAAATGCGGTTGTGGCATTGGGCGCAAATCTCGATCTGAGAGGAAATGGGCCCGCTGTAACGCTACAGCGCGCAATTGACGCACTTTCGCAACAGGGCGTAGTGATTCGCTCTGCCAGCCGGTTTTTTGCGACACCCTGCTTCCCCGCGGGCGCTGGTCCGGACTACGTGAATGCGGCTGTGCTGATCGAAACCGACAAATCCCCGTCCCAGCTTTTGCGCGTACTGCACGAGGTTGAACACCAGTTCGGTCGTGAACGGGTGCAGCGCTGGGGAATGCGGACGCTGGATCTGGATCTTGTGTGCTATGGTGATCAGATACTGCCCGACCGCGCCCTGTTCGACCGCTGGCTGACCCTGCCGCCCGAGGCACAGCGGCAAGAGGCACCGGATCAGCTGATCCTGCCGCATCCGCGCCTTCAGGACCGCGCCTTTGTGCTTGTGCCGATGGCGGATATTGTGCCCGACTGGCGCCACCCCGTGCTTGATCGAACGGTTTCCCAGATGGTCGACGACCTGCCCCCGTCCGAGGTTGCGGCGGTTACGCCGCTGTGATCCCTGCAAATGCAGCATTTCCTGCTTGTCAAGGCGCGGAATCGCGCTTAGATAAACCCCTTCCTGACATGGACTCAGAAACGGAGAGCGCCCAATGGCCCGCGTGACGGTTGAAGATTGCGTAGACAAGGTTCCAAACCGGTTCGAACTGGTAATGCTGGCCGCCCATCGGGCGCGCGAGATTTCTGCCGGTGCCGCGATTACCGTTGACCGCGACAACGACAAGAACCCTGTCGTGTCCCTGCGCGAAATCGCCGACGAGGCCCAAGGCGCGGACGCCCTGCGCGAACGCCTGATCGAGGCCAACCAGACCCAGATCGAGGTTGATGAGCCGGAAGAAGATCAGATGGCGCTGCTGATGGGTGCCGAGTCGGACAAGCCTGCGATGGACGACATGTCCGAAGAAAAGCTCCTGCGCGCTCTGATGGAGGCTCAAGGGCAGGGGTAAGCTCCAAAGACGAAGGTGCGGACCGGATGATTTCTGCTGACGATCTGATTGCGCTGGTCCGCAACTACAATCCCAAGACGAATGCTGAACGTATCGCGCTGGCCTATGAGTTTGGCCAGCAGATGCACGAAGGGCAATTCCGCCACTCTGGCGAGCCCTACTTTACCCACCCTGTTGCCGTTGCCGCCATCCTGACCGAACAGCGTCTGGATGATGCGACGATCATCACCGCATTGCTGCATGACACGATCGAAGACACCAAGGCCAATTACGGCAAGGTGTCCGATCTGTTCGGGGATGAGGTCGCCAAGCTGGTCGACGGCGTCACCAAGCTGACCAACCTGCAACTGTCCAGCCGCGAAACCAAGCAGGCCGAGAATTTCCGCAAGCTGTTCATGGCCATGTCCAAGGACCTGCGGGTCATTCTGGTCAAGCTGGCCGACCGTCTGCACAACATGCGCACGATCAAGGCGATGCGGCCCGAAAAGCAGGTTCAGAAAGCGCGCGAGACGATGGATATCTACGCGCCGCTTGCGGGCCGCATGGGGATGCAATGGATGCGCGAGGAGCTCGAAGACCTCGCGTTTCGCGTCCTGAACCCCGAAGGCCGCCAGTCGATCATCCGTCGCTTTATCACGCTGCAACGTGAAACCGGCGATGTGATCCACCGCATCACCGGCGACATGCGTCACGAGCTGGAAAAGGCGGGCATCGAGGCCGAAGTCTTTGGCCGCGCCAAGAAACCCTATTCGATCTGGCGCAAGATGCAGGAAAAGGATCAGGGCTTCTCGCGCCTGTCCGACATCTACGGGTTCCGCATCATCACCCAGACGGAAGAAGACTGCTATCGCACGCTTGGGGCCATCCATCAGCGCTGGCGCGCGGTGCCGGGTCGGTTCAAGGATTATATCAGCCAGCCGAAATCGAACGGCTACCGTTCAATCCACACCACCGTTTCAGGCCGCGATGGCAAACGGGTCGAAGTTCAGATCCGCACCCGCCAGATGCACGATGTGGCCGAAACCGGCGTTGCGGCGCACTGGTCCTACCGGGACGGGGTGCGCACGGAAAACCCCTTTGCCGTCGACCCGGCGAAATGGATATCCAACCTGACCGAGCAATTCGACAACGAGGATGATCACGAAGATTTCCTCGAAGCCGTCAAGCTCGAGATGTATTCGGACCAGGTCTTCTGCTTCACCCCCAAGGGCGACGTGGTGAAACTGCCGCGCGGTGCGACCCCGATCGATTTCGCCTATGCCATCCACACCCGGATCGGCCATGCCTGTGTGGGGGCCAAGGTCGATGGCATTCGCGTGCCGCTCTGGACGCGGATGAAGAACGGCCAGTCGGTCGATATCATCACCGCTGACGGGCAGACACCGCAGGTCACATGGCTTGAGATCGCTGTCACCGGCAAGGCCCGTACCGCCATCCGCCGCGCCCTGCGCGAAGTGGATCGCGAACGGTTCATCAAGCTGGGCAAGGAACTGGCGCGCTCGGGCTTTGACCATGTGGGGCGCAAGGCCACCGACAAGGCGCTTGATACTGCCGCCAAGCACCTGCGCCTGAAAGACCGGCATGAATTGCTGGCCCGTCTGGGCAGTGCCGAATTGACCGCTCATGAGGTGGTTCAGGCCGTCTATCCCGAACTGGCTCAGGATGACGGCGACGCCATTCCGCTGCGGCGCGCCGTGATCGGTCTTGAACCCGGCCAGAAATTCGACCGCGCGCCCTGCTGCCAGCCGCTGCCGGGCGAACGGATCGTCGGCATCACCTACCGGGGCAAGGGTGTTGTGGTGCACGCGATCGACTGCGACAAGCTCAGCCAATATGAAAGCGAACCGGAACGCTGGGTCGATCTGCACTGGCATTCGGGTACGCACCCGGCCGTCTATGGGGCGACACTGGATCTGACCATCGGCAACGATGCCGGGGTTCTGGGGCGCATTTGCACATTGATCGGCGAGAAAAAGGCCAATATCTCGAACCTGGAATTTGTGGACCGCAAACCGGATTTTTACCGCCTGCTGATCAATGTCGAACTGCGCGACCTTGAACAGTTGCATTCGCTGATGCTGATGCTTGAGGCTGAAAGCGATGTTGCAGCGGTCGAGCGTTATCGGGACCGGACCAAAACCGCGACCGCGGCTGGCTGAGAAGGGGTGATCACGGGTGGTATTCAAGCGCCGAGACCGACGCTCTCCTGTTCAGGTCGCATCGGAACTCGTCTATCCGCGTGGCGGATGGACCCGCGCCTTCCACTATGTCAAACACCGTGTCCGCCGCCTGCCGGATTCCCCTGACCGGATCGCCCGCGGCATCGGGGCGGGCGTTTTCGCATCCTTCACGCCGTTTTACGGGCTGCACTTTCTGGTTGCGGCAATTGGTGCGCGGCTGATCAAGGGAAATATTCTGGCCGCGCTCAGCGGCACGTTCTTTGGCAATCCCCTGACCTATGTCCCGATTGGGGTGATCTGCCTGCAAACCGGGCATTTCCTGCTGGGCACCGAATATGAAGAAGGCGACACTCAGGGGCTGATGGGCAAGTTCGCCGACGCCATCGGTGACCTCAAGGACAACCTTCTTGCGCTCTTCACTGATCGCGTGGCCGACTGGCACGGGCTGGGGCAGTTCTATAACGACGTTTTCTATCCCTACATGATTGGCGGCATCATCCCCGGTATCGTGGCGGGCATCATCTGCTACTACCTCAGCCTGCCGCTGATCCTGACCTACCAGCAGCGCCGCCGCGCCAAGATCAAGGCAAAGTTTGAAGAAATCAAACGTCTGGCCGGAGAAACATCTGCCGGTCCCGCGCCAAGATCGCTAAGGTCGGGGCGAAAATCTGCAAAAGGAACCAAATGATGTCCGAAAGCCGTCTGCGTCTGGGTGTGAATATCGATCATGTCGCCACCGTGCGCAACGCGCGCGGCGGGGCCTATCCTGACCCGCTGCGCGCCGCCAAGCTGGCAGAAGAGGCCGGCGCCGACGGCATCACCGCGCATCTGCGCGAAGACCGCCGCCATATCTCGGATGCCGATATCGACGGCCTGATGGAGGTTCTGTCGGTGCCTCTGAACTTTGAAATGGCCGCCACCGAAGAGATGCAGAAAATCGCCCTGCGTCACAAGCCGCACGCCGTCTGTATCGTTCCCGAAAAGCGCGAGGAACGCACAACCGAAGGCGGGCTCGAAGTCGCGCGCGAGGAAAACAAGCTGGCCCATTTCATTGCCCCGCTTCGCGAGGCCGGGTGCCGCGTGTCGATCTTCATCGCCGCGGATCAGCGCCAGATCGAGGCCGCGCACCGCATTGGTGCCGAGGTGATCGAACTGCACACCGGTGCCTATTGCGATGCCCATGCCGAAGGCCGCATGGACGCCGCCGCGCGCGAGCTTGAATCGCTGCGCCAGATGTCCACCTTTGCCCATTCTCTGGGGCTCGAAGTCCATGCAGGCCATGGCCTGACCTACGACTCCGTAAAGCCGGTTGCCGCCTTCCCCGAGGTCATGGAACTGAACATCGGGCATTTCCTGATTGGCGAGGCGATCTTTCTGGGTCTCACCCCCGCCATTCGGGAAATGCGCCGTCTGATGGACGAGGCACGCGCGTGATCACCCCCGGCTTTATCGCCATCTGGTTCGCCTGGCTGATGGCCGGGGGCTCGCCGGGCCCGGCCACGATGGGCATTGCCGGAACCGCCATGAACGAAGGCCGCACCGCCGGGCTGGCCTTTGCCCTTGGCATCTGCGCCGGATCGGCCGCTTGGGGCATTGCCGCAGCACTGGGCCTGTCGGCGGTCATGCTGGCCAATGTCTGGCTGTTCGAGGTGATCCGCTATGTCGGCGTGGCCTATCTGGGCTGGCTGGCGCTGAAGGCCCTGAAACGCGCGATGACCTCGGATGATGAGGTCGCCCTGGGCAAACCGGTCACCGGCACGCTGCCCACGATCTTTGCCAAAGGTGCGGCGATCCACCTGACCAACCCCAAGGCAATCCTCAGCTGGGGGTCGATCTATGCCATCGTCGCGCCAAGCGATGCCAGCCTGCCGATGCTGCTGGGCTATTTCGCCATGCTGTACGCGGGATCACTGATGATCTTCATCGGCTATGCGTTTCTATTCTCATCCGCCCGCATGGTCCGTACCTACCGCCGCGCCCGCCGCTGGTTCGATTTCGCCTTCGCCGGGTTTTTCGGGGTGGCGAGTTACAAGATCCTGACGGTGCGGTTGTCTTGATGGCAGAGAGAAACGGACGGGCAAAGATCAGCTTGCCAAGGTATACACTGTGGCTGCTGGTTTTCAGACTTTTTGTGCCGGTCGTCACCTACTCGATTTATCTACTCTCTGGAATCTCAGTGTCACTCGACGGTCTATTGGTGACGCCGTTGTCCGTGGTATTGGCAGTTTCAATCGTTGGGCGCAGGTTCGCTCGTCAAACAGGGCGAGTGGCTACTAAGGCGGAAGCACGTCGTTTTGCAGTTCTTGCGTTGCCCAGATTCTTGGTTGTTGAATTTTTGGTGCTTCTCGGGGCACCTTTACTTTTCGGAAGGCCGGATATCACGCAGGAGTACATCTACTTTCTTACCGGGGAATACGCGACGTTCATTTGGAGCCTTGTCGGGTTGTTTCTGTTGATTGCATTCCTTCTCAACCGTTGGGTCGTTGTTTTCTCTGCTTGGTCGACGCTCGCTCTAAATAAGCACTTAGCTGTGAGGGAACACAACTGATCCTCGGTTTCGGTACAGACCTGGCAAACGCACGCAAATTGATTTCCGCAAAATCCGGTGGAAGCGCTAGGGCGCGTTCGAGATTTCCAGAAACCAATCCGCCACGGCATCACCCCAACCGGGCTGCCTGCCGTGGCCATGTGGCCCAAGCGCCAGGGTGACAGAGCCGTCCTGACACTTGCTCCACTTCTTTCGCCAGGATGCGCCCTCTGTTGCAACGCTGTTTGCCATCTGCCCGCATCCATTGGTTCTGGTCAGAATTTCAATGGATTTCAAAACGCTGCCCTGTTCGAAATCATAGTCCCCAAAGGTCACAAAACGCCCCTCCAGCGGGACGGTGCGGTCTGCAAATCCGTGGGAATGATGCATGTGAACCGGGCCACTGCACCGCCGCCACATTGGCTCCCAAAAGGCCCCTGATGCCGAGGCATAGGCAAAGGCAAAGGAATGGTCCGTGCAGGCCTTGTCCCAAACCAGTGATCCGCCGCGTGAATACCCCGCCAGCAAAATGCGATCTGCGTTCAGGTCGAAACGGGCAATGGCGTCTTCCTTGATCTGCTCCAGCGCGACCAGGTCATCCCGCGGCCAGCGATAGCCATCATGCACCCCCCAATCCAGCGCCTTGGGGTTGCCAATGTCGACCTGACCGTTCGGCGCGATAAAGGCGATGCCGCGGTCGGTAAAGGCCGCCGCGAGGCCGGAAAGATTCACGGCTGAATTCGCCGTTGCCCCATAGCCATGCAGGTAGATAACAGCTGGCGGCTCGGGCGCGGCCTCGGGCAGAACCACCCGATAGGACAACTTTCCTACCTGACAGGGGGTATCCTCGGTTCCGCAATCCTGTGCAAAAGCGGGGAAAACGGTGCTTGCGACAATGCCAGCCACCGCGATTGCCATGAACGGAATTTTCGACATTGCGTCCCCCGCACCAACGTAAAAATTGAACATTCCGGTAAAGTATATCACGGAATGCGGCAACCAACCGCTTGCGTGTGGTCATCAATTGCCGTTGATTGGCCCGACCAGAGAAATGAGAGCCACATGATCCTCGGCATCGGCACAGACCTTGCAAATATCGACCGCATTCAGGGCACGCTTGACCGTTTCGGCGACCGGTTCCGCAACCGTGTCTTTACCGACACCGAACAGCGCAAGGCCGAACGCCGTGCGGATACCGCAGGCACCTATGCCAAGCGCTGGGCCGCGAAAGAGGCATGTTCCAAGGCGCTCGGCACCGGCCTGCGCATGGGCATTTCGTGGAAGGACATGGCCGTCACCAACCTGCGCACCGGGCAGCCGGTGATGCATGTCACCGGCTGGGCCGCCGAACGCCTGAACGAACTGACCCCCGCAGGGCACGAGGCGATCATCCACGTCACGCTGACTGATGACCACCCCTGGGCGCAGGCCTTTGTCGTGATCGAGGCGCGTCCCCTGCAAGATCACGTCACACAGCCTTGACTTGACCCCATCCCCCCCGCATGTAGCAGCGAAGCCAAGCACAGAGAACTGGAGAGAGCAGTATGGCCGACGAAGCCAAAACCGGAAGCGGCGTCTGGGAAACGATCAAGACCATCGTCTATGCCCTGCTGATCGCGGGCGTGTTCCGGACCCTCTTCTTTCAACCGTTCTGGATTCCCTCCGGTTCGATGAAACAGACGCTGCTGATCGGCGATTTCCTCTTCGTCAACAAGATGGCCTACGGCTATTCCTACGCCTCATGCCCCAGCCTGATCATCCCCAGTGTCGGCCTGAATATCGACGCCGAAGATCTCTGCGGCTGGATGCAGGGCGACGACGGCGGCCGCATCTGGGGCGGCGATCCCGTGCGCGGCGATGTCATCGTCTTCCGCCACCCGGTTAGCGGGCGCGATTATATCAAGCGCCTGATCGGCCTGCCGGGCGACCGCATTCAGGTCCGCGAGGGGCAGATCATCCTCAACGGCACACCGGTTCCGCAACAGCCTGACGGCATATTCACCGAAATCGCCGAACCGCAGGGCCCGCAACGCCTGCGCCCACGCTGCGAAAACGGCCCCGTCGGTGTTGGCGGCGCCTGTGAAAAGTCGCGCCTGATTGAAACCCTGCCCAACGGCGTCACCTATGACGTGCTGAATATCGGCAATCAGGGCTCGGACAATACCGGCATCTATACCGTGCCCGAAGGCCACTATTTCTTCATGGGCGACAACCGCGACAACTCAGCTGACAGCCGCCTGCCGCAATCCGCTGGCGGGGTTGGCTATGTGCCCTACGAAAACCTGATCGGTCGTGCCGATCGGATCATGTTCTCGTCCGCCGGGCGGTCCATGCTGTTCTTCTGGACCTGGCGTGGGGATCGGTTCTTTAAGGCGGTCAATTGAAGCTCTCAGCCGAGATAAAGGCGTTTCAGCAGCGTTTGGGGTATGAATTTGCCAACCCCGAGTTGCTGGTGCGTGCGCTGACCCACGGCTCGGTCTCATCGTCGACCCGGCCCGACAATCAGCGGTTGGAGTTTCTGGGCGACCGCGTGCTGGGCCTTGTCATGGCCACCGCGCTGCTTGAGGCCGACAAGAAAGCCTCCGAAGGCCAGCTTGCGCCCCGGTTCAACGCGCTGGTCCGGAAAGAGGCCTGCGCAGATGTCGCCCGCCAGATCGATCTGGGCGCGGTGCTGAAACTGGGCCGGTCCGAGATGCTCTCGGGTGGGCGCCGCAAACAGGCGCTGCTGGGCGACGCGATGGAGGCGGTGATTGCTGCTATCTACCGCGACGCCGGGTTCGAAGCCGCCCGCGATGTCATCCTCGCCCTCTGGGGCGACCGCATCCACAAGGTCGAGGCCGACGCCCGCGACGCCAAAACCGCGCTTCAGGAATGGGCACAGGCGCGCGGCCAGAAACCACCCAGCTATGTCGAGGTCAAACGCAGCGGCCCCGACCACGCCCCCGTCTTCACCATCGCCGCCCGCCTTCAGGACGGAACCGAGGCACAAGCCACCGCGGGCTCCAAACGCCAGGCCGAACAGGCGGCTGCCAAGGCGTTGCTGGAGCGGGTCGGCTGATCCCTGTTGAAGCTCGGCCTGTCACAAACTTCAATCTAACTTGAAGACTATAGAAGCCACGACAGACGACCTGTATCTGGGTATCAGTCGTTTTGGCACCCGTCAGACTGCGGCAGGTCAAAGCACTCGGGAAACAACGTATAAAGGCAATCCAATGCAACGTGCAAAACTCTCGCTCGTCAATATCGGCTTCCTGTTCATTGCCGGGTTTGTGGCAACCATGGCCTTCGATATCTGGGGGCAAGTTGTCAGTCCGGGGATCGGCTGGGCCAACCTGTCACCCGAAGGTCTGGCGCAGAGTTTGCTGTCCAGTCTGGGTTTGCCCAGCAACGCTTTTCTGGGCTTCTTCGTGCATTTCTACATTGTCGGCCTGATTGCCTATCCTTTGGGTTGGTTCCTTATTTTCCAGCCAATCTGGGTCAAGGTACTGGGTCCGGTCCACATGTTGGCAGCCTCGGCAATCTATGGATTCGGTCTGTGGGTGTTTGCAATCGGAGGTGTCACGACCTTTGCCGGTCTGCCGCCGTTCCTGAACTTCGTCGGGATCACATGGGTCGCGCTGATCGGCCACGTTTTGTACGGCATCGTGTTTGTTGCCGTGCTGAACCCCATCCTGCGCCGTCACCCGTGATCTGATCCGTTCTATCCGTCGGTCCGGTGTCGGGCCGACGGCTTTCATTTATCACTCCACCCGGATAAACCCGGTCAGCCCGGTTTTCTGATGTTCGATCACATGGCAATGAAACGCCCAGTCGCCAGGGTTGTCCGCCACCAGTGCGATATCCGCCACCTCATCCTTCAACAGCAGCATCGTGTCGGTCATCAGCGGAGGCAGGGTGCGCAGGTTGGATCGCAGCGGCACGAAGGCCAGCCCGTGCAGGTGGATCGGATGCAGGTTGGGCGACTCGTTGCGCAATCGCAGGACATAACTATTGCCCTGTTCCAGAACCGCCAGCGGCCCGGTGCCCTGCGCTGCATCACCCGGCCAGGGTTTGCGGTTGATCGACCAGAAACTATACCCCAGCGTGCCGCAGAACCCGTCATTCGGGGCACCGCCTTCGGGGGTCCAGCCAAAGACGAACTCATGCAATTCCGCACGGTCCGGATCGGGGCGCGCAACGGGATTTGCACGCAACGGGCGCAGCTCTCTCAGATCACGCGCCGCTGATGTGCCAGTCGCCCGCAAGCGCGCCATGGCGCGGTGCGGCTGGCCGGGAAACTTGGCCATCAGCTCCGCCGACTGCCCTTCGCCCTCGGGCATCCGGACGGCAATATCCACCCGTTGACCGGGGCCCAGCAACAGCGGTTCGTCCGCCGTTGGCACCGGCAGATCGATCTCGACCGGATGCCCGTCCCAGGCGATGATCCGGGTCTCGGCCCCCTCGGGATGCAGCTTATAGATGCGGGTCGTGTCCGTGTTGACCACCCGCAGCCGCACCAGACTGCCTGCCGCGTGCTCATAGACCGCCGTGCTCTGCCAGTTGGCGGTCTGCACCGTGCCAAACGTGCCCGCCCGCGCCGCACCCCGCGCCGTATAGGCAGGCAGGAACGCGTCATCCTCGTCCAGACGGAAATCCCGCAGATTGATCACCTGTTCGCTGTCGAACCCCGGCTCTTCCGGCTCGGCAATCACCATCACGCCGGTCAGCCCGCGCGCCATCTGCTCCATCGTCATGCAATGGGGGTGATACCAGTAGGTCCCCGCATCCGGTGGCGTGAACTCATAGGCGAAACTTTCGCCCTCGCCGATGGGCATCTGGGTTAGGTAGGGTACCCCGTCCATCTCGTTTCGAATACGCAACCCGTGCCAGTGCATCGAGGTATAATCCGGCAAGGTGTTGCGCACACTCAGCCGCATAGGCTCGCCCTGCCGCCCATACAGAACCGGCGGTGGCGCATCGGGCGACAGGCTGACCATCCCTGTGGTCAGCCCTTCGCGCAGCCGGTAACTGGCGGGTTGCAGCACCAGTTCCTGTGCTGCATCACCTGCTGCCAGCGACCATCCGCCCAACCCAAACGCGCCAGCGGCGGCACCGCTTCCAAGAAGAAACTCGCGACGTTTCATGACAACCTCACTGAAAGGATTTGCTGCCGGGCTGGAACTGGCTGGGCATCTGAGCCTGTCCTGCCACCGCAGACGCAGGGCCGCAATGCGACAAATCCCTCTGGCCCGCCGCCCCTTTCTGCTATAGGGGGGCGCAGTTGCAGACAGGATTGCCAGACACATGACCACACGCGCCGGATTTATCGCCCTGATCGGAGAGCCCAACGCAGGCAAATCCACCCTCCTGAACCGCATGGTCGGGGCAAAGGTCTCGATCGTGACCCATAAGGTGCAGACCACCCGCGCCCGTATCCGCGGCGTTGCGATGGAAGGCGATGCGCAACTGGTCTTTGTGGACACGCCCGGCCTGTTCAAGCCCCGCCGCCGCTTGGATCGCGCCATGGTCGCCGCCGCATGGGGCGGGGCCGCGGATGCCGACGTGGTCGTGCTCATGGTCGAGGCGCATCGCGGCATCACCGAAGGGGTCGAGCGCATCCTCGAAGGTCTGGAAGAAATCGGGCAGGGCCGCACGATCGCGTTGGCGATCAACAAGATCGACAAGGTCCCGTCCGAGGCGCTGCTGGCCCTGACCGGCGAGTTGAACGCGCGCTATCCTTTTGCCGAAACCTTCATGATCTCGGCGGAAAAAGGCCACGGCGTCGACGACCTGCGCAAATGGCTGGCGGGCGAATTGCCCGAAGGCCCGTGGCTTTATCCCGAAGATCAGATCGCCGATCTGCCCCTGCGCATGATCGCCGCTGAAATGACGCGCGAGAAGCTGACCCTACGCCTGCATCAGGAACTGCCCTACCAACTGACGGTCGAGACCGAGACCTGGGAAGAACGCAAGGACGGCTCGGCCAGAATCGATCAGGTCATCTATGTCATGCGCGACGGCCACAAGGGCATCGTTCTGGGCAAGAAGGGCGAGACGATCAAGGCCGTCAGTCAGGCCGCGCGGGCGGAACTGGAAGAGTTCCTCGACCGCAAGATCCACCTGTTCCTGCAAGTGAAAGTCCGGCCCAACTGGCTTGAGGAATCCGAGCGCTATTCGGAAATGGGTCTGGATTTCAAAGACGGTAACGCATGACCCGCCTGACCGCCGATTTCTGGGTTCACGCCTATCTGGCGCGGCTCCGGTTTCAGGAAATCCCCGCCTTTGTTGTGGCCCATGGCGATGACACCGCGGGCGCGGTTCTGGTCAAGCTCAACACGCTCGACGGGCAGGCCAGCGCCTTTCAGCGCAGCTTTGATCTGATGAGCGGCGAACGCACATGGCTCGAACTTTCCTCTGGTCCCGAGGGCGACGTGGATCACGCCATCCAGCGCCAGCGCAGCTTTGACCCCGACCTCTGGGTGATCGAGGTTGAAGACCGGCAAGGCCGGCACCTGCTGGGTGAAGAGGGGCTGGAGTAGCGGGCCGGGTGAATGTCGGCTTTGAGGCCACTTTGACAATTGCTGTAGGTTGTATGAACGTCTGTTCTCGAAATTTGAAGTAATGTCGGCAACAAACCAAGCCTTT
Source organism: Ruegeria sp. SATB027 (assembly GCF_059613825.1). NCBI lineage: Bacteria > Pseudomonadati > Pseudomonadota > Alphaproteobacteria > Rhodobacterales > Roseobacteraceae > Ruegeria > Ruegeria sp. SATB027. The sequence goes on along the minus strand of NZ_JBXWTH010000037.1, from coordinate 16,217 downwards.
CAAGCAGTGTTCTCGATATCGCAAGGTGTGGCAAATGAAATTCAAAGACAGGAACTTGCGATCCTTGGCAGAAGCCGTAATCGGCGATGCCCCGTATTTTCCATATCGCTCTAGCAGCTACATCACGCGCTTCTTCGAAGAATGCGATATGGACTACGCACACGATGGCTCAACACGCTGGGCGTGGACTGTTGGTGTACTTGCCGAACTATTGGCCGAACCGTCATCGGGGCCATACGTTCTTCCGGAACGATTTGTGCATGTTTTTCGAGTTCTTATGCACAAGGCTGACGCCGAAGAAGATGACCCTGATCGCAGCCTTGCGCTTGAACACATCAACAAGCCGTTCTTCCGTGAAGGTTTCGAAGCCTACTATGGAGAAGACGATCTCCTATACATCAGACATGTCGGTACAAAGACAATCTCCCAGGCAGCCAACCCTCATCGACCGTTTACACCCAAGGAATTGGAACGCCGGAACAGCCTGAGCGGCTATCTAGATCAATGCTCTGAAGATGAACTGATCGAGGAGGTGCTACTGCCGCTGTTTCGGCAGCTAGGTTTTCATCGCATTCAAGCAGCCGGGCACAAAGATAAAGCATTGGAATACGGCAAAGACATTTGGATGCGTTACGTCTTGCCGACGCAACATGTGCTCTACTTTGGAATCCAAGCAAAGAAAGGGAAGCTCGACGCAGCAGGTATGAGCAAGGGTAGCAACAAGAACATCTCTGAAATATACCAACAGGTTCTCATGATGCTCGGTCACGAAATCTTTGATCCTGAGACAAGTAAGAAAGCGCTTGTAGATCACGCCTTCATCGTTGCGGGGGGTGAAATCACTAAGCAGGCCAAGAACTGGCTAGGTGAAAAGCTGGATGCAACCAAGCGAAGTCAGATCATGTTTATGGACAGAGATGATATTCTCAATTTGTTTACCGTAACCAATCAACCCTTACCGTCGGGCGCGCTTCCGGACGCTACAAGATCGCATGGTCTAGACCGCGAAATCCCCTTTTAGGGTCCTCGGTTCAATTGATTGAAGCTGTCATTAGTGTATTCGGAGCGAAAACGTACTTTGTCCACTTAAACTACTAGCCCCCTGCCGTCGGACCACGCGGTTCACCTATCTTTCCGCGTTTGATGTGCAAAACCATTGCAGAACGGAACCCTTCACGATTTTCTGGGAACACCACAACTTAATCACCGACAGGACCCCGAATTGGACTGGCGCGATCACGGCATCCTACTGACCTCTCGCCGCCACGGCGAAACCTCGGCGATTATCGAGGTCTTTACCGAATCCCACGGGCGTCATGCCGGTGTGGTGCGGGGCGGGGCCAGCCGCAAGATCGCACCGATCCTGCAACCCGGCGCGCAGCTGGACGTGCTGTGGCGCGCGCGGCTGGAAGAACATATCGGCACCTTTCAGGTCGAACCTCTGCGCTCGCGCGCGGCGGCGGCGTTTTCCGGGCGGCTGGCCCTGTCCGGGCTGAACGCCGTCGTGTCGCTTTTGTCCTTCTGCTTGCCCGAACGAGAGGCGCACCCGGCGCTCTATACCCGGACCGAGCGGTTGATGGACCTGTTGGGACAGGATGAGATCTGGCCGCTGGCCTACCTGCGATGGGAACTGGCGCTGCTGGACGAGCTTGGCTTTGGCCTTGATCTGACCGCCTGCGCCGCGACCGGCACGACCGAGGGGCTGGTCTATGTGTCGCCCAAGACCGGGCGCGCCGTCAGTGTCAAAGGGGCGGGGGAATGGGCAGACAAGCTGTTGCCGCTGCCGCCCTGCCTGCGGGGCGAAGGCACCGCGCCGGATGCCGAGATTGCCGAAGCTTTGCGCACAACCGGGTATTTCCTGAACCATCGCGTCGCCCCCGCGCTGGGGCATAACCCACTGCCCGAGGCGCGCGCGCGGTTTGTGGATCAGGTCACTCGGCGGCTGTGAACACCATCTCGTGCCCGTCCTCATTGCGCAGGATCAGCACATCGCCCGACACTTCGGATTGGGTCATGGCCAAAAGGGCGGCGAAATAGACCCCTTCTGCCTCAAGCCCGGCGCAGGCGGCCCGCGTTGCTCTCAGGTCCTGAACTTCGAACCACGGGTAGGGCGCGCTCAGCGTACCGTCATAGCTGTTGCAGGGGGCATTTCCGGTGATCCTGCCCTCTTCTGGGAACCGCAGCAGGGTGCCGGCGGCAAAGGGCTGTCCGTCGATCTCCTGCAACGCCCATGTCCGGTCTGCCGCGCCATAGGCGGCAACGGATTCATCCCTGTCGCATTGAAACAGGGCCATCAAAGGCAGGGTCAGGATCAGGCGTGTCATGGCAGGGTTCTAGCGTATCAGCCCTGTCGGCGAAACCGGGTCAGTAGGGCAAAGACCCGTTCAGAAGCCGCTCGCGCACTTCCAGCCGGGGTGCCCAGTTGTATCGCGTATCCTCGCGCACCGGTGCCCAGAACAAGGCACCGCTGTTGCGCCAGGGGTCCAGGATAATGCCATCATACATCGTGTCCCCCTTGGCGCTGATCGATGCCGAATGGTGGATGATGCGCAGCGGGGTCGGCGGCGACGTGGCCCAGTTCAGGTCCAGCGTCCGGAAATTTTCCTGCCGCAGGCGTTTTGTCATCGCTTCGGCCCAGTCATTGCACAGGCCCTTTTCGCGGAACCCGTTGATGACCTTGGCATTGTGGATGATTGCCGGGTCGGTGACATTCCAGTCCTTCTTCAGCTGCTGCGAATAGGCATAGGCAATCGTGGCCGCTTGCTGTGCCTCGACCGGATCAACATCGGGCCCAAGCGCCTGGATCGACTGCGCCAGCGCATCGATATCGTTCCGGCTCACCGTCGGCTGCGGGGTGGTGCAAGCCGACAGAGCAAGAGCCGCAAGAACGGCCCAAATGGCAAGGAAAGGTCGGGTCATGCGGTATTCCAAAAGTTAATTTCGACGCCTCGTGTCCGGTTGATGCTCTACCGGTGAAAAGGGCGGGATCAAAGGGGGAAGTTTTGAAACACGCAGGTCAGATATGACCGTTACGCGGGCCGCGAGGGGCAATGGTATGTATTGTACAAAACGTACTCTGCACGGTTCGGACCGCGTACAGATTGTACAAATCAGGAAAAAGACCCGGCGCAAGCGCCGGGCCAGTCGGGGAAACAGGACTGCCGAAATGGGTCACCCGAGCAGACGTCGTGCGATGACCTGTGCCTGAATTTCGGCCGCCCCTTCGAAAATGTTAAGGATACGCGCGTCACACAGAACGCGGCTGATCTTGTATTCCAGCGCAAAGCCGTTGCCGCCATGAATCTGCAACCCGTTATCCGCCGCAGCCCAGGCCACACGCGCACCAAGCAGCTTGGCCATACCGGCCTCAAGGTCACAGCGCTGGCCGTGATCTTTTTCCCATGCGCTGAAATAGGTCAGCTGACGCGCGATCATGATTTCGACCGCCATCATCGCCAGCTTGCCGGACACGCGCGGGAAGTTGATCAGGGATTTTCCGAACTGCTTGCGGTCGATCGCATATTGCATGGCGATGTCCAGCGCACACTGTGCCACGCCGATGGCGCGGGCGGCGGTCTGGATGCGCGCACTTTCGAAGGTTTCCATCAACTGTTTGAAACCTTTGCCTTCTTCTCCGCCCAGCAGGTTCTCACCCTTGACGTGGAAGCCGTCAAAACCCAGCTCGTATTCCTTCATGCCGCGATAGCCCAGAACCTCGATCTCGCCACCGGTCATGCCGGGGGTTGGGAAGGGGTTCTCGTCAGTGCCCGGTGTCTTTTCCGCCAGGAACATGGACAGGCCGCGGTGGTCGGTGCTGTCGGGGTTGGTCCGCGCCAGCAGGGTCATCACATGGGTTCGCGCGGCGTGGGTGATCCAGGTCTTGTTGCCGGTGATCTTGTAATCGCCATTCTCATCCTTGACCGCGCGCGTGCGCAGGCTGCCAAGGTCTGAACCGGTGTTAGGTTCCGTGAAAACGGCGGTCGGCAGGATTTCGGCACTGGCGATCTTTGGCAACCACTGTGCCTTTTGCGCGTCGGTGCCGCCCGCGATGATCAACTCGGCCGCAATCTCGGATCGGGTACCCAGCGAACCCACGCCGATATAGCCACGCGACAGTTCCTCGGACACCACGCACATCGACGCTTTGGACAGGCCAAACCCACCGAACTCCTCGGGGATGGTCAGGCCAAAAACGCCCATTTCCGCCAGTTCTTCAATGATTTCCAGCGGAATCAGTTCATCCTTCAGGTGCCAGTCATGCGCGTTTGGTTCGACCTTTTCCTGCGCGTAGCGGCGGAACTGGTCCCGGATCATCTCAAGCTCTTCATCCAGACCGGACGCGCCGAACATCGTAGCTCCGGCCTGATCCTGCATCAGCGCAACCAGACGGCTACGTGCGGCCTGAGAATTGGCCCGTGCCATCAAGGTCTGCACTTCGGTCGACTGAAAGCCCGACAGCGCGTCCCAGCCAAGACCCATATCCTGAAGACGCACCACCTCGCCCTGGTTCATCGGAATACCGCCCGCGACCTGATGCAGATATTCGCCAAAGGCGATCTGGTGCAGCAACTGCTCGATCTCGCCAAATTTGCCTTCGGCTTGCAGCGCTTCGGCCCAGCGCTGCATCTGTTGCAGCGACTGCGAATATGTCGCCAGCCAGGCCAGACCATGCGCGGCGGTCTGATTTGCTTCGATCAAAACGCCAGAGACCCGGCCCTCGGCGGTCACCATGCCACGCACGGATGCGCGGGCTTTTTCAAAAACGGCGTCCACAGCAGGCAAGGCGGCCCGCGTTAAATCCAGAAGATCGGGCAAAACTGCATCAGTTGTCATTTGGGTCATATCCTGTCCGTCATGGGCCATGAATCGCGTCCTTTCCTCGGTCGTCTGGTCATATCATGCTGCACGTGCAGCGCAACAAAAATACTCAATTTGCTGCTAGAAAGTTCAAAAATTACCTTATCATTTTTGCAATGCAGAAGAAAATCCAGATGATATCTAGAAGGCATGGACCTGTTTTCCCTTCTGTCGCCGCAAGAGCTGTTACTTGCCATCGCCGTCGCCTTTGCCGCCGGATGGGTCAAGGGCATGGTTGGATTTGCCATGCCCATGGTGTTTGTATCTGGCCTGAATTCGTTTCTGCCACCGGATCTGACCCTGGCGGGGCTTATTCTGCCGACCCTTGTCACCAATGGCGTTCAGGCTTTTCGCGGGGGCGCCAGCGCCGCACTCAGCTCTATTCGCCGGTTTCGGGTGTTCCTGGTCGTTGGCGGTATTTTTCTGGTACTGAGCGCACAGCTGGTTACGCTGGTGCCCGGCTCGGTCTTCCTGCTGCTGATCGGTGTGTTTGTGTCCTTCTTCGCCCTTGTGCAGGTTCTGGGCGTCAGGCTGGTACTAAATCATCCATCAACCGGTGTTGAGGCCATTGTTGGCGGCGTCGCCGGGTTCGTGGGTGGCATGTCGGGCATCTGGGGTCCCCCCACAGTTGCTTATCTGACGGCTTTGAATACCCCGAAGGCCGAGCAAATCCGAATTCAGGGCGTCATCTATGGATTGGGGGCGGTCATGTTACTGGCCGCGCATGTCTGGTCCGGTTTTCTGCGGGTGCAAACGGTCCCGTTTTCAGTAATACTGATCTTTCCTGCCATGCTTGGCATGTGGGTTGGTTTAAAATTGCAGGATCGCATCGATCAGGCAAGCTTTCGCAAGGCGACGCTGTTCGTTTTACTGGTGGCGGGATTGAACCTGCTGCGGCGTGGCCTGATGGGCTAAGGCGCTAGCCCGGTCGCCTGTCTGCAAACCGGAACGCGAAATACAGACCCAGCATCAGAAAGAACAAGCCCGAGATGTCGCCGATAAGGAACGCGATGTACTCAACCGTTGCACTGCCAAAGACCAGATTGGTCAGGCCAGAGACCAGAATGGATGTGGCTATGCCCACGCCCATAACGCAAATCCAGCAGGGTTTGCGGTTCGGGTTGGGGAACAGGTCCCATCCGACAGCCTTGAGCAGATAGAAAACCGCAGGAACTGTCAGAACCGCGACAGCAATTGCCAGCAGGCGGGTGGGCAGGAAAACATCCGTTCCCGCCAGATAAGCAAAGACGATGAACACACCCGGCAGCAACGCAAATACCGCACGCCACCCCAGCAGCCAGGCCGACAGGACCCGCACGCCATGCGGCAAAAACAGTAGGCTCGCCCGGCTTGGGTATTCCGGAAAAAACACGTTCTGCATTGGCATCAGCACGGCGAAGGTCAGTATCGACGCCAGCACATAAGCCAGTGAAGCCGCAAGGGTGTCAGTCGCCCAGCCGCGCATTGCGATCACATCACCGTGCGCGCACGGGGCGCGTCATCTGGGGGCATGAACAATGTACCGCCCGCGGTTGGCGCTGCCGCTTTGCGAAAGATAGCCTTTTTCGACCAGCGATTTCAGCGCACGAAAAAAAGTTGGGCGCGAAATGCTTTGGACCAAAGTATGCTCGATCAAACCGAACGTACGCACTTCCTGAGTGGATTTTGAAAGCTCTTCCGCGGCGTAATAGATGTCGCGCTCAACCGGAGATAGTTTTTCCAGCCCAAGCGTCCGCTCCATGCTTTGCATCAATTTGCGTAGTTCGGTGAGTTTCGAGATTTCCGTCATGGTGTTACCTGTAGTTTTCTGTGCCAACCGCCGCCTGTCCGCGACCATTTGAACCACGCTGATCGCAATACTAACCAGCCAGTCCCATGTTGACACTCATCCCCGTTTACTTAGACTAGAAGCCTGATTAGGTTGCTCAATCCAGCGTTGTGAGTGTGCGCATATGAGCTTCCATAAAGTCCTTTCAGTCAGTGCCCGGCGCGAATGTGCCGGGCTTTTTCGTCTCAACAGTAAATATGCCTAGCGCAGATCGCACTTTGAAACAACGCACTTGTATGTGCTTTTAACGATATACAACTATAAGATGAGTATTCGGCGGGCAGCTAAAAAAGCTGCGGATCGGCAAAAAGAAAGGGGCCCAGCGGCCCCTTTTTCGTTTATCCGATTGCGACGGCTTTGATGTCGTCGTCAATGAACGGCAGATACTGCTCAAAGTTCTCGGCAAACATCTGCACCAGCTTCTCGGCCTGCTTGTCGAATGCGGCCTGATCATCCCAGGTCCGACGCGGGTCAAGCAGAACTTCGGGAACGCCCGGAACAGAGACGGGAACGTCAAAGCCGAAATTGGCGTCCTTGCGGAATTCGGCGTCGCGCAGTGAACCATCCAGCGCTGCGGTCAGCAGGGCGCGGGTGGCCTTGATCGGCATCCGGCTGCCGACACCATAGGCGCCACCGGTCCAACCTGTATTGACCAGCCAGCAGGTCGCGCCGTGCTGGGCGATCTTGTCGCGCAGCAGGTTTCCGTAGACTTCCGGGCGACGCGGCATGAACGGCGCACCAAAGCAGGTCGAGAAGGTGGGTTGCGGTTCGGTTACGCCACGCTCGGTCCCGGCCACCTTTGACGTGAAGCCCGACAGGAAGTGATACATTGCCTGTGCAGGCGTCAGCCGCGCGATCGGAGGCAGTACACCAAAGGCATCGCAGGTCAGCATGATGATGTTCTTCGGATGCCCACCCAGCGCGCTTTTCGAGGCGTTCGAGATATATTCAAGCGGATAGGCGCAACGCATGTTCGCGGTCAGCGAGTCGTCGTCGAAATCCAGTTCCTTGGTCTCGGGGTCAAAGACCATGTTTTCGATCACGGTGCCGAATTTCGAGGTGGTCGCATAAATTTCCGGCTCGGCCTCGGCGTTCAGGTTGATGGTCTTGGCATAGCAGCCGCCTTCGAAGTTGAAGGTGCCCCGATCCGACCAGCCGTGCTCGTCATCTCCGATCAGCGTGCGCGACGGATCGGCGGACAGGGTTGTCTTGCCGGTACCGGACAGACCAAAGAACACGGCGGTATCGACCGCGTTTCCGACAGCATGGTTGGCCGAGCAGTGCATCGGCATCACGCCTTTTTCCGGCAGCATGTAGTTCAGCAGGGTAAAGACGGATTTCTTGTTCTCACCCGCGTATTCGGTGCCGCCGATCAGAATCAGCTTGCGGTCGAAGTTCAGCGCAATAACCGTCTCGCTGCGGCAGTTATGTTTGGCGGGGTCAGCCTGAAAGCTGGGGCAGTTGATGATGGTGAAGTCCGCGGTGAACTCGTCCAGATCCTCGCGATCCGGGCGGCGCAGCAGGTGACGGATGAACAGGTTGTGCCAGGCAAGCTCGGTCACCATGCGCACGTTGATCGCGTAGGTCGGATCGGCACCGCCGACGAGATCCTGCACGAAATAGTCGCGGCCTTTCATATGGGCCAGCATGTCTTGGTAGAGGGCGTCAAATCCCTCGGGGGTCATCTCGGCATTGTTTTCCCACCAGACAGTGTCAGCCACGCTGCTGGTTTTGACGACGTGCTTGTCCTTGGGCGAGCGACCGGTGAACTTGCCAGTGGTGACCAGAAAGGCACCGCCATTTCCAAGTGTACCTTCGCCGCGCTTCAGCGCTTCTTCGATCAGCGCCGGTTCCATGAAGTTATAATAGACATTGCCCAGACCCTCGATGCCCTGATCCTCGAGGCGGAATTGCGGGTTAACCCGTCCAGATGTCATGTGTATCTTCTCCTGTGGCGGCGCGGGGGCTTTGGGCCCTGAGGCGCCTTTGGGGCAGTGTACCGGGAAAACCGGCGGTTGGGCGCGTCTTACCACGGTCGTTCAGGACATGAACAGGCGGGTTTGACGCAGTTAGCGCAACCAAGTTCGGGTTTAGCGCCATCACAAATTCAATGACCGAGAACCGGGCATATTTTTGCGGGCATAAAGGCAAATTTGCCGCAGACCTGCCGCAACAAAGGCACGATTCGCAGTTACGGATTGATTCGGCGTCTTAAAACCGCCAACAATGCCTTACAAATAAGCGAATTATTGCGCGAGTGAGCAGGAATAGGGGTGAGCCCGATGTCAAAGATTGCACTTGTGGATGACGATAGAAACATTCTGACGTCTGTATCCATGACACTCGAAGCCGAAGGTTTCGAGGTTGAAACTTATAATGATGGCCAGGCCGCGTTGGATGCGTTCAACAAAAAGCTGCCTGATATGGCCGTACTCGATATAAAGATGCCGCGAATGGATGGCATGGATCTGCTGCAACGGCTGCGTCAGAAAACGCAGATGCCGGTGATCTTTCTGACCTCGAAAGATGATGAAATCGACGAGGTTCTGGGTCTGCGCATGGGTGCAGATGACTATGTGAAAAAGCCCTTCTCGCAACGGTTGCTGGTTGAGCGTATCCGCGCTCTGCTGCGTCGGCAAGAAGCAACAAGCGGCGACGCGATTGCGGCCAATAGCAACGACACAAAGGTAATGGAACGCGGCGACTTGCGGATGGACCCGCTGCGCCATGCGGTCAGCTGGAAAGGGAATGATGTATCCCTGACCGTGACCGAATTCCTGCTTCTTCAGGCACTTGCCCAGCGTCCGGGTTTCGTCAAAAGTCGCGACCAGCTGATGGATGTGGCCTATGATGATCAGGTTTATGTGGATGACCGGACGATCGACAGCCACATCAAGCGTCTGCGCAAGAAGATGCGCGCGGCTGATCCCGAGTTTTCGGCGATCGAAACCCTTTATGGTATCGGTTATCGGTACAACGAAGAATAGGCGCCACGCCAGCAAGGGGTAATGGGCTCTCGTGCGCGACACCGAAGCAGCCAGCGAACTACGTGACGGTGACGTCGTACTCGGGGATGACTGGGTCATTCCCGACGATACCGAGTCAGCGGAACTGAGGGAAAAGCGGTCCCAGAGAAACCTGTTTTCTCTGCGGGGCTCGCCTTTGGCGCGCAAGATCATCACCTTTAACCTGATCGCGCTAGTGATCTTGGTTACAGGATTGCTGTATCTGGACGATTCGCGGAAAGAGACGGTTCAGCAGACGGCGCGCAACCTGCTTGGCGATGCGCAGCTGGTCAGCAACGTCTTTGAAACCCAGCTGCGCCAGGGTGCGCAGCACACCGCGCAGGATGCTGGCAACCTCGACGTCAGAGATACGCTGTCAGGATTGTCACTTCCCGAAGGCGGCGAAGTCTTTGTCTATGACGCCAGTGGCACCCTGATTGGCTGGACACGCGGTGCCCCGCAAGTGTCGGCCATGCCGGTTCTTCTGCAATCCAATTCCGAGGTGCAAACCGGCAGCACGGTGATCAGCGACACGCTGAACGCGGTCTGGATCGGTGTGTCGAACCTTCTCAACTGGTCGACCGAGGTCGAGGCGCCGACTCTGGCACAGCGTGTACAGGGAATTATCCCACAGGCGCTGGCAGGTCAAAGGCAGGTTCAGGCAGTTCAGGACGCCGCAGGTGAGACCGTGATCGTAGCCGCTGCTCCGATTCTTTACGAAGATACCCCGGCCGGAGCTGTTGCAATCACAGGCCCCGCCGGTGAGATCGACGCACTGGCCCGCCGTGAGCAGGAGCGCATTCTGCAAATGTTCGTGGTGGCTTTGCTGGTTTCGGTGGGCCTGAGCCTTGTGCTGGCTTCGACCATCGCCAACCCATTGGCGGACCTGGCCGCAGCGGCCGAAATGGGTAAGGATCGGGGCACAGGGGTCAATCCGGGGCGCATTCGCATCCCTGATCTAAGCGCCCGTCCGGATGAAATCGGTCGCCTCAGCCGCGCTTTACGGGGCATGGTGACTGCTTTGTATAATCGGATCGACGCAAACGAACAGTTCGCCGCTGATGTCGCCCACGAAATTAAGAACCCCTTGGCCAGCCTGCAATCCGCTGTTGGCACGCTTCGCATGGTCAAGCGCGAAGATCAGCGCGACAAGCTGCTGGGTGTAATCGAACATGACGTTCGGCGCCTGGACCGGCTGGTCAGCGACATCTCGAACGCGTCACGTCTTGATGCGGAACTGGTTAAGGAAGAAGAGCAACCCTTTGATCTGCTCAAGCTGATTGGCAATATCGGTCAATATCTGGGTGAGGACGCGCGGTCCAAGGGGATTGACTATATCACCGATCTGCCATCCGAACCGATTGTCATAAACGGGCTTGAGGCACGGCTGGCGCAGGTATTCGTCAATCTGATCACCAATGCCATTTCCTTCTGTGAAGAAAGTGATGCCATCCGCGTCTGGGTGCGTCAGCGCGACAACCGTGTTCTAGTCGTGGTCGAAGACACCGGGCCGGGTATTCCGGAACAGGCCTTGACCAAAGTGTTCAAGCGTTTCTATTCGCAACGCCCACCCGAGCATTTCGGCAACAATTCGGGGCTCGGTCTGGCCATCTCGAAACAGATTGTCGAAGCCCATGGCGGCGTAATCTGGGCTGAGAATATCCGCCCGACCGAAGCGGATATTACGTCAGACCCGCTAGGGGCACGCTTTGTGGTGGGGTTACCTGTATAACTCATGCAAGCAGGTTCTCTGTCAGACGCCAAAGACCGGGACAGCGCTTGTGTTCATGCCTCATGCGTAACAGTTGCCGGGCGCGGGCTGTTGATCGTCGGTGCCTCGGGCGCGGGAAAATCAGCATTGGCATTGCAGATGATGGCCTATGGTGCGGGTCTGGTCGCGGATGATCGGGTCGAACTGTCAAGGCGGGACCATCAGGTCATTGCCGCCGCCGTGCCGCAGATACAGGGTTTGATCGAGGCCCGTCACATTGGTTTGATCAAAGCGGATGTATTCGGACCGGTCTCCTTGGACTATGTTGTGGATCTGGATCAAAATGAGCCACAGAGGTTACCTGCCGAGGCGACAATCGTGCTGCTGGGGCAAGCTGTTCCCTTGCTTCGCGGGGCGGGCGTGCCCAACTTGGCCGCAGCGTTGATGCAGCTTCTGAAGAATGGGCGTGTACACCCGGAATGGCCGAACAAATGACAGAGCAACGGCGGATCGTGCTGGTAACAGGCCCATCAGGGGCCGGAAGATCCACAGCCATTCATGTACTGGAAGACCTGGGTTTTGAGGCCATCGACAATCTGCCGATGGGCCTGCTGCTGCGCCTGCTGGACAGCGCGGACAGCGACCGCCCAATGGCGCTTGGCATTGACGCCCGAAATCGCGATTTCTCGACAATCGGGTTTATCGAACTGGCCGAAAGCCTGGGCCGCATGGCGCGGGTGGATTTGACCGTTTTGTATCTGGATTGCAGTGATGACGTATTGGTGCGCCGGTTTTCGGAAACCCGCAGGCGGCACCCTGTTGCCAAGAATGCCAGCCCTGAGACCGGTGTTCAGCGTGAAAAAGAGCTGCTGGCCCCCATACGCGAGATTGCAGATACCCTGATCGATACAAGCCAACTGAACGTGCACCAGTTACGGGAAGAAGTTGAAAACTGGTTTGCGCCCCAGGGGGGGCGACATCTGGCAGTTTCAATCGAGTCGTTTTCGTACAAGCGGGGCCTTCCGCGTGGGCTGGACATGGTCTTTGATTGCCGGTTTCTGGCGAACCCCTATTGGCGCCCCGAGTTGCGGGCGGCGGATGGGCGACACTCGGACGTTGCGCGCTATGTCCAATCGGATAAGAATTACGAACCCTTTCTTGGACGGGTGATGGATTTGCTTACCTTGTTGCTGCCGGCCTTTCGGGCCGAAGGAAAAGCACATCTGTCGGTGGCTTTCGGATGCACGGGTGGGCAACACAGATCCGTCGCAATGGCAGAAGCCGTTGCAAAGGCCCTTGCAGAGGATGGGCAGCAGGTGGCAATTAGGCATCGCGAGATGGAACGTCGGTCGTTGAGTGTGAGGTCGGATTGATCGGAATAGTGATCGTTGCGCATGGCGGTTTGGCCCAGGAATACCTGGCCGCCACACAGCATGTGGTCGGACCGCAGCCCGGCCTTGTGGCCATTGCGATCGAACCCGACCACGACAGGGATGAAAAACAGGCGGAAATCTGTCGTGCGGCTGACGAAGTGGATATGGGCGACGGTGTTGTTGTTGTAACCGACCTGTTCGGCGGCAGCCCTTCAAATCTGAGTCTGCGGGCCTGCGCCCCTCAGGATCGGCGGATATTGTATGGGGCAAACCTGCCAATGCTCATTAAATTGGCCAAAAGCCGCCACTTACCCGTTGGTGATGCTGTTCGTCAGGCAATGGAAGCTGGACGGAAATACATCAATGCGCAAAATGTGACATTGGACTAAATCGGATTGATGAATATGACCACTCGAAGCCTGAAAATAATAAATGAAAAAGGTCTGCATGCCCGCGCTTCGGCGAAGCTGGTTGAGGTTGTGGAAGGTTTCGATGCGCATGCCGAGGTGTCGAAGGACGGGATTTCTGCGTCAGGCGACAGTATTATGGGCCTTTTGATGTTGGCAGCATCACGCGGAACAACTATTGACGTCGAGACCTCCGGACCGGATGCTGAAGCATTGGCAGAAGCTCTGGAAGCGCTTGTGAACGACAAGTTCGGAGAGGGGTTCTAAGCTGCCCTTGCCGGGACAGGAAGAACGGGAAGACCAGGAATTGGCGGAAACGACGCACGAGACCAAGACACGCCCGGTGGTGGATGGGACCGCAGATCAGGGCGAGATCTACGACCGTAGAACTCTGACCTATGCGAACTCGTTCGACGATGCCTGGACTTCGACGGCCATTCGCGCCATCGAATGGTGCACGGGCAAGCTGACTATTCTGCGGATGGTCAACAAATTCGAGAAAAAGAACGAATTTTACCGGGGCCAGCGGTTCTGGGGCGGCGCGCTTGAGGTGATGGGGATTGACCTGACCACACCGCAAGAACAGATTGCCCGCATCCCAAAAACCGGCCCCGTCGTTGTCGTTGCCAACCACCCTCACGGAATGGTGGACGGTATGATTCTGGCCGAGTTGATCGGGCGGGTCCGCAGTGATTATCGCATTCTGACCCGCTCGGTCCTGACGGGTCTTGATGAGGCAGCGACGTCTTTCATGATCCCGGTTCCGTTTCCGCATGACCCCGAAGCGCAGGCCAAGATGCTGGAAATGCGTGGCAAGGCGATGGACCATCTGAAGGAAGGCGGTGTCGTGGCGCTGTTCCCGTCCGGTGTCGTCATGTCTTCGGATGACTGGTTTGGCCCTGCGGTCGAGCGCGAGTGGAATGTGTTCACCGCAAAAATGATCCGCCGTTCAGGCGCGCGTGTGGTGCCGATTTTCTTTCCCGGCAGCAACTCGCGCTGGTACCAGATCGCCAACAAGCTGTCGCCGATCCTGCGGCAAGGCTTGTTGCTGCATGAAATCGTCCGCTCGTGCAAAAAACCGCAATCGCCGGTCATTGGCGATCCGATCTCGGATCAGGATATGGAACAGTTGGAGAGAGACCCGCGTGGTTTCATGACCTGGCTCAGAAATCATACGCTGTCGCTGGGCAAGTCAGGCAAGTCCTGACCCGCGTTTTCATCTGACCGATACCGTACCGGGCACGGGCGGTTTACTTAACGTGTCGGAACCGGCACCTCGCCGCGATAGTCATAGAAACCGCGCTGCGTCTTGCGCCCCAGCCATCCTGCCTCGACGTATTTGGTCAAAAGCGGGCAGGGGCGATACTTGGTATCAGCCAGACCATCATGCAAGACGTTCATGATGGCAAGACATGTGTCCAGCCCGATGAAATCCGCCAGTTCCAACGGCCCCATGGGGTGATTCGCACCCAGCTTCATCGATTGGTCGATGGATTGGACGCTTCCGACACCTTCATACAGCGTATAAACGGCTTCGTTGATCATCGGCATCAGGATACGGTTAACGATGAAAGCCGGGAAATCTTCGGCGCTGGCGGCCGTTTTGCCCAACCGGTCCACGACCGCCTTGCAGGCTTTGAAGGTTTCCTCATCCGTTGCGATACCGCGGATCAGTTCCACCAATTGCATGATCGGAACCGGGTTCATGAAGTGAAAACCCATGAAACGTTCGGGCCGGTCCGTACGACTGGCCAGACGCGTGATGGAAATGGACGACGTATTCGACGTCAGGATCGTATGCGGCAGGAGGTGCGGTTGCAGATCCTCGAAAATGGCCTGTTTGACTGTTTCCCGCTCGGTCGCGGCTTCGATCACCAGATCGGTCTGTCCCAGCTGCGGCAATTCAAGGGTGGTTGTAATACGCTTCAGGGCCGCCTGCATCGCATCGTCAGTGATCTTGCCACGTGATGCCTGACGCGCCATGTTGCCTTCGATCGTGGCCATTGCGCTGTTCAACGCATCCTGACTGACATCATTCAGCAAGACATCGTATTCCGCCAAAGCCAGAACATGGGCAATGCCGTTGCCCATCTGACCCGCGCCAATCACCCCGACTGATTTAACTTCCATGTTCAGCTGCCTTTGCCCTGGAGGATACCGGGACAGTATCGGCAGACCGGGGCGGGCGGCAAGGGGATCGAACCGGTCAATTTTGCTTCAAATGCGCGCATTAGGAGATTCTCAATACCTAAGGCCGCAAATTGGCAATTGGGTGAAAAATTTGGGGGGCTTGGTATGAGCTTTAATCGTGTAAGCAACGGCACAGAGGCCGCGTGCCAATATGCTGGATCAAATCTGTGGTTTCGGTCACCGCCCGGAAATCTTGATACGCCTTATGTGGCCTGCCTGGGTGGAGAAGAGACGTTTGGCCGGTTCGTGGAATATCCGTACCCGGCATTGCTTGCAAAAAGGTTGCCGAAACCTTGTATCAATTTTGGTAACCTTTTTTGCGGGGCTGACGCGTTGCTTGCCGATCCGGGGGTATTAAACCTCGTCAACGGGTCGGACTGTTGTGTGCTGCAAGTGCTGGACGTACCCTGCCAGTCGAACAGGTTCTATCGCGTGCACCCGCGTCGGAATGATCGGTTTCTTGAACCTTCGCGCGATCTGCTGGATCTTTATCCCGAGGTCGATTTCACGGAAATCCACTTTGTCAGGCATTTGCTGGAACGGTTGCGGGCCATAAAGGACGCGCGTTTTGAGGTTGTGGCACAGGAGTTGCGAGAGACATGGTTGCGCAACACATCCGAACTGGTGCGACGGATCAAGCCACGGGTTGTTCTTCTCTGGCTGCACATACAGCGACAGGAGGATCGGCATCGCGACCTTGTCCTGCCCGATGCTGACATGATCGAACAGGTTCGACCGTTGTGTGCCGATGTAGTGGAATGCACGGTCAGTGTGTCCTCCTTGTCAGACGAGATCGAGGACGTGTTGTTCGGGACGCTGCAACAGCCTGTGGCCGAGCATATGCTC
>NZ_JBXWTH010000036.1:0-4349 GCF_059613825.1 Ruegeria sp. SATB027 | reverse complement strand
CCCCGCAGATATGTGATCTGCGGGGATATTGAGTTTTTTTTGTGGATTACCTGCTGCGCCAGGCCTGTGTGCGGGCCAGGATGCCTTTTGATGCCATCAGGTGGAAGATCCGGGCGGCTGCGTTGGTGTAGAAGATCATCATGCCCATTGCGGCTGCGGGTGCGATATCCCCGGCATCATCCATGTTCAGCACCGCGATGGACGCGAGTGTGGTTTTGGGTGAGTAGAGGAACACAACCGCCGACACGGTCGTCATCGCGTTGACGAACAGATAGATCGAGATGTCCAGCACCGCAGGCAGGCAGACCGGCACCGTCACGCGGGCAAACAGCTTCATTGTTGGCTGTTTGAGAGAGGCCGACACCGACTCGAACTCTTTATCCATCTGCTTGAGGGCGGTGACCGCCGTCAGGTGCGATACGGTATAGAAATGCGTCACCGTGCAAACCACCAGGATCGCCATGGTGCCGTAGATCGCATTGAACGGATTGGACGGGTTGTTGAAGAAGAAGATATACGACAGTCCCAGAACCATGCCCGGAATGGCCATCGGCAGCATGGCGAACATCTGAAAGATCGACCGCCCGGTTTTGAAGCCGTTCGATTTTTCCACCAGATACGCCCCGAAGAAGACAACCGTCGTGCCGATCACCGCCGTCAGGAAGGCCAGTTTGATCGAGTTGAAATACGACCCCCAGCCGCCGCCATCCATCTTGTCGAACTGGTAATTCTTGAGGCTCAGGCTCAGATCGTAGGGCCAGAACTTGATCAACGCCGCAAACTGACACACGGCCAGAAGACCAACAATGAACAGGCCGATCAAACTGCAGTAGATCAGGAATATGCGATCAGTCTTTGGGTTTGGTGTTGCCTGATATGGAACCGAGCGCGCAGACAGCAGCGCCACCTGCTTGGACTGAACCATCCGGTCGATGGCAAAAGCCAGAATTGCGGGGATGACCAGAACCACCGAGACCACGGCGCCCATCTCAAAGTTCTGCTGGCCGATCACCTGTTTGTAGATATCCACGGCAAGCACGTTGAACTGGCCGCCGATCACCTTTGGCAGGCCAAAATCGGTGATCACCAGATTGAACACGACAAAGGCTGCGGAAATCAGGCCATAGCGCGCGCCGGGTATGGTAACGGTCCAGAATGTCCGCCAGGGGGTTGAGCGCAAGCTGACAGCGGCCTCGTACAACCGCGCATCCGATATCGCGAGCGCGGTCGATATGATCAGGAACGCGTGTGGAAAGGTAAAGAAGACCGATCCGATCACGATGCCTATGGGGCCGTAGATACTGGCGCCGAACAGCAACTCCTTGATCATCCCCTGATTGCCGAACAGGTAGACCAGCGCGATGCCCGGCAGCAGCGAGGGAACCAGAATCGGCGCCATCGCGATCAGGCGAAAGACCCCCTTGAACCGCATGCAGCTTCGGTTCAGCGCATAGGCAAACCAGAACGCCAGCGTCACCGTAACGATTGTGCTGACAACCGAAATCCAAAGGGAATTCTTGATCGAGTTGAACAGGGCCGGGGTTGAGAAGTAGTTGATGAAGTTGCCCAGACCCCGCGCTTGAACCGGCCGCATCTGCACCCGGCGGAACGTGTTGGAATCAAGCTCGACCCAATCGGTGCCTTCGTTCAAAGTCGACCCGACCAGAAAGCGCCCGGCCTCCGTCGTGTTCCGCATCTGGTACATGACCGGGCTGCGAAAGCTGAAATCCGGAAAGAACCCGGTCACCGGCAAACGCCCGTCCGAGCCGGTTGTCAGATCGGTGTCGGAATACACCCCCAATTGCCTGTTCAGTTCGTCAGCCGTCAGGATCGTTCCGTCAAACACACCCGCTTCATCACTGACCTGAAACTCATACTGGGACAGCTCGACCCGGTAGGTCGAGAAGGACTTGGAAAGCATCGTGTAAAGCGGCAGCGCCAGTGTCACGATCAGATAGAGCGCGATCACCATCATGCTTCCGCGCATCAGGATGTCATCGCGGCTGAGCTTGGGCCTGATATCCGGCCCGACAGGCAATGTGTCGTGATTGGTCGACATCGTGCTCATGCCGCAGCCTCCGGAAGGTCAAACGCCATCAGGCGGTTCTCGGGAAGCTCGATCACCATGCTGCACCCCTCTTCCAGCTCAAGACGACGCACGGCGTTGATCGAAAAATCCGCGATCAGTTCAGAAGATCCGAACCGCTCGTTGTTCAGGCGGCAACGCCAGAACGAGCCCAGAAACTCCATTTCATCAAGCGTGACCTCGATGCAGTTCCGATTGCCGCCCGTGTCAAGATAACCAGCTTCATGAGGGATGATGTCTTCGGGACGAATGGCTGCGATGACCGGGGTGCCATCATTGAACGTGTGGCTGAGGCAGGCAAAGGTCTTTTCCCCGACGCTCAACCGCCCGCCTTTGGTGACCTGAGATCGGATCTGGTTCATTTCACCGATAAAGTCGGCCACGAACAGGTTGGCCGGTTCGCGGTAGATCTCCGTGGGCGATCCAACTTGTTCAATCACCCCGTGGTTCATCACCACGATGCGGTCGGCCATGGCCAGCGCTTCTTCCTGATCGTGCGTCACCATCACGGTGGTCACACCCAGCTTGCGCTGCAATTCCTTGATCTCATGCCGCAGGTGAACGCGCACCTTGGCGTCCAGCGCCGACAGGGGTTCGTCCAGCAGCAGCAAACCGGGATTGGTTGCAATGGCGCGGGCCAGCGCAATCCTCTGCTGCTGGCCCCCGGACAATTGTGCCGGGTATTTCCTGCCCTGATCCGGCAGACCAACAAGGTTCAACAGCTCGCTCACCCGAACCGCGATATCCGACTTGCTGCGGCCCGTGTTTTCAAGGCCAAATGCGATGTTCTTTTCGATCGTCAGGTTCGGGAACAGCGCATAGGACTGAAACACAATCCCGAAATCACGCTCGGACGGGGGCAGGTTGGAGACGTCCTTGCCATCCTGCATAACCGTACCCTTGGTCTGCAGATCCAGCCCGGCAATCGCCCGCAGCAAGGTGGTCTTGCCGCAGCCGGACGGGCCAAGGAAACAAATGAATTCACCTTCTTTGATTTCAAGAGAGATGTCCTTGAGTGCCAGAAAGCTGCCGAACGCTTTCCACAAATTCTGGATGCTGAGATACAGTTCACCGGGTGGTGTTTTCTGAAGCACGGGAGAGGTCCTCACATCTGCACCTCGGGCACGACCGATCCTGGCCGGTGCGCGCCGGGTGAGTTGGTTGTGTTGGTGGGAACAAGAGAGTGGCGGGCAGGAGCGGCACAAAAGCCCCTCCTGCCAATGGAATTATTTCGCTTCAGACTTTCCGTCATAGCGAGACTGCCATTCCTTCAGGATTGCCGCGCGATTGTTGGCGGCATACTCGAAATCATTGTTGATCATCGCATCCAGAAGACCTTCTGGGAAGTGTTCAACCGGTTTTGCAACGCCGGGATACGCCACGACCGCATAGCCGGTATTGTACATCTCGTTGGCCTCTTTGGTGACGGTGAAGTCCACCAGCTTCTGCGCGGCTTCCAGATTTGCGGTACCGGCCACAATCGCGGTTGCTTCCATGTCCCAGCCGACGCCTTCCGAAGGCACAATGATTTCCAGCGGTGCGCCATCAGCTTTGGACTTCGCCCCACGGAACGCAAAAGAGATACCAATCGGGATCTCGCCCGCCGCCGCCAGTTTGCAAGGCTTCGAGCCGGAATGGGTGTAGCGCGCAATATTCTCGTGCAGCGCGTCCATGTATTCCCAGCCACCTTCTTCGCCAAACATTTGAAGCCAGCTGGACACATCAAGGAACCCCGTACCAGACGAATTCGGGTTCGGCATGATCACCTGATCCTTGTACATCGGATCAGTCAGGTCCTTCCACGAAGTGGGCGGCTTCAGCCCGGCCTTTTCCGCCTCAACCGTGTTGTAGCAAACCGAGGCAACCCAGGCGTCCATGCCAACCCAGGCAGGCGGGTTGTCACCATCGACGAATTTCGCATCCAGCTTGTCTACGCCAGCCGGGGCATAAGGCTCCAGCATCCCTTCGGATTTCAACAGCAGCAGAGAGGTCGCAGCCAACCCCCAAACCACATCCGCCTGTGGGTTGTCACGCTCAGCCAGCAACTTCGCGGTGATGATCCCCGTCGAGTCCCGAACCCAGTTGATCTTGATATCAGGGTTACTCTGGTTGAACGTCTCCGCATACCTCGCCAGATCCTCCGCCTCAACAGCGGTGTAAACTGTCAGTTCCGTCTCCGATGCCGCAACCGTCGCAGTCAGTAAACCGACCGCCAATGCCGAATAAAATGATGTCGTCCGTTTCATGGTTTTCCTCTGTTGGT
>NZ_JBXWTH010000035.1:0-47569 GCF_059613825.1 Ruegeria sp. SATB027 | reverse complement strand
GGAAACCATCGTTCAGATGGACCAAAGGCCAATCATGCACTAACAATCAAATTGGACCACACAAGTGGGGCTGATCAACACCTCGATGGTGTTACCCTCTTCCATGGTCACATATGCTTTTTTGACGTCTATCCGACGGCCCAGCTGGCCGCGAAACTTAACGCTTACCCATACAGCGCCCGCGCCTCGGCGAAGGACAGCAGTCGGCGGCTTTGCTCATCCCACAGGTGCAGGCGCGCGTTGGCGAGGCTTTCGCGGATGGTCATCCGGTTGCTGTTTGCCAGCTCATCATGGTCGCGCAGCACTTCGGTCAGGCGATAGAACGGGATGCGGCTGTACAAATGATGCACGTGGTGGATACCGATATTGGCGGTGAACCACTGCAACACGGACGGCAATATATAATGAGAGCTTCCGTGCAGCGCCGCTTCGTGCAACTGCCAGTCTTCATCGGCGTCCCAATGCGTGTCCTCGAACTGGTGTTGCACATAGAACAGCCATACCCCGGCGGTAGCGGCAATCAGGGTCGAGGGCAGGAAGATCAGAACCATCGGCATCAGCCCGCCAAAATAGTAAATGGCCACAAGCGCAACCAGAATGGCAAGATTGGTGGCCATGGCGCTGACCCAGAACCGGACGCTGTCGGTCAGACCCAGTGGAAGGCGGTTCTGAAACAGGAACAGATATCCGGGGCCAAAGACGAACAGGGTGATCGGGTTTCGATACACACGATACCAGAACCGGTTCATCGAAGTTTTTGCCTGATATTCGGCCACGGTCAGGGTGTGGATATCGCCCATCCCGCGCTTGCCCAGATTGCCGGAACTGTTGTGATGTGTGGAATGCGTGCGGCGCCAGACATCATAAGGTGTCAGCGTCAGAACTCCGATCGCGCGTCCAACCCAGTCGCTGACCGTCCGGTTCTTGAAGAACGCGCCGTGCCCGCAATCATGCTGGATGGCAAACAGACGCAACAGAAAGGCCGCGTTGAGAACGGAAATCGCAAAAGCCAGCCAATAGCTGACCGACAGCAACATCCAGGACAAGGCCCAAAGCGCGAAGAAGGGGATGATACTGACGCCCAGTTCAAACGCGCTGCGCAGCTGATCGGGTTCGCGATATTTGGCAAGCGTTGTGACCCAGTCACGTGCAGCGGTAGCCCCAGGCTGTGTCCGGGTCGAAAGAGTGGTTTCAGTCATGCGCCTGCCAAGTTCTTGTTTGTGGCAATCCGGATAGACTACCGCCCGGTCATGGCAAGCGATATTTGCCAAAATCGCCATATTTCGTGCTCAATTTTCGGTCAGACCCCGGTGAAGGTGTCCTTTTGGGTTCACCTTGCGGGGCCGGTCGCGGGGCTTTGGCCGGTCAGGCCGAGCGGCTGGCGATCTACAGGCTTGCCAAGGGGGATCATCGGGCCTATACGCCTGCGGTGGCTTTTTGGCCGCGAGAATCAAAACCAAGAAATGCCGTGTTTGGCCCATCACGCTTCGGGGGTCATATCCGGCTTAGGAGAAGCGAAATGAAACTGAACGAATTGCGCGACAATCCTGGCGCCGCCCCAAAACGCACCCGCGTTGGCCGTGGTCCGGGTTCCGGCAAAGGTAAAATGGGTGGCCGTGGTATCAAAGGCCAGAAATCCCGCTCGGGTGTGGCCATTAACGGCTATGAAGGCGGTCAGATGCCCTTGTACCAGCGTCTGCCCAAGCGTGGCTTCAACAAGCCCAACCGCAAGGAATTCGCCGTCATCAACCTGGGCCTGATCCAGAAATTCGTCGAAGCCGGCAAGCTGGACGCCAAGGCTGCGATCACCGAAGACGCTCTGGTAGCGTCCGGTCTGGTCCGCCGCAAGCTGGACGGTATCCGCGTTCTGGCCAAAGGCGAGATCAGCGCCAAGGTTGATCTGGAAGTGACCGGTGCGTCGAAAGCTGCTGTCGAGGCAGTTGAAAAAGCGGGCGGTTCACTGAAAGTCACAAAAGCCGCTGCGGCAGAGTAAGCGCTTGTGAGCGGGCAAAGACCCGCTTACATAGACTTCAGAGTTTTCCAAGACGCCGTCCGAGCCGGAAAACGGTTCCGGGCGGCGTTTGCATAAGAGAGACCGACTTTATGGTATCAGCAGCAGAACAAATGGCAGCCAACACAAGCTGGGCTGCCCTTGGCAAGGCCACCGATCTGCGCAACCGCATCCTGTTCACGTTGGGTTTGCTGATCGTCTATCGTCTGGGCACCTTCATTCCGGTGCCGGGGATTGACGGAGCAGCATTGCGCGAGTTCATGGAACAAGCGGGGCAGGGCATCGGCGGCATGGTTTCGATGTTTACAGGCGGGGCGCTTGGCCGAATGGGCATCTTTGCCCTTGGCATCATGCCCTATATTTCGGCCTCGATCATCGTGCAGCTGCTGACATCGATGGTTCCCGCGCTCGAACAGCTCAAGAAAGAGGGCGAGCAGGGCCGCAAGAAGATCAACCAATACACCCGTTTCGGCACCGTGGCACTGGCCACCGTGCAGGCCTACGGTCTGGCCGTGTCGCTGGAATCGGGCGATCTGGCGACCGATCCGGGCCTGTTCTTCCGCATGTCGACCATGATCACGCTGGTCGGCGGCACCATGTTCCTGATGTGGTTGGGTGAGCAGATCACCGCGCGCGGCATCGGCAACGGTATCTCTCTGATCATTTTCGTCGGCATCATCGCCGAGGTTCCCGCCGCCCTGGCGCAGTTCTTCGCGTCGGGCCGTTCGGGCGCAATCAGCCCCGCCGTGATTGTTGGCGTGATCGTGATGGTGATTGCCGTCATCATGTTCGTGGTCTTCATGGAACGGGCGCTGCGAAAGATCCATATCCAGTACCCGCGCCGTCAGGCCGGGATGAAAATCTACGAAGGTGGCTCCAGCCACCTGCCGGTCAAGGTCAACCCCGCAGGCGTGATCCCGGCGATCTTTGCCAGCTCGCTGCTGCTGCTGCCGGTGACGATCTCGACCTTCTCGTCGGGCGCTGCAAACGGGCCGGTCATGTCGTGGCTGCTGGCCAATTTCGGCCCCGGACAGCCGCTGTATCTGCTGTTCTTCGCGTCGATGATCGTGTTCTTTGCGTATTTCTACACGTTCAACGTGTCGTTCAAGCCGGATGATGTGGCGGACAACCTGAAAAAGCAGAACGGGTTCGTGCCCGGTATCCGCCCCGGCAAGAAAACCGCCGAGTATCTGGAATACGTGGTCAACCGCGTGCTGGTGCTGGGGTCGGCCTATCTGGCCGCCGTCTGTCTGCTGCCTGAAATCCTGCGGGGCCAATTTGCCATCCCGTTCTATTTCGGCGGCACCTCGGTTCTGATTATCGTCTCCGTGACCATGGACACGATCCAACAGGTTCAGAGCCATCTTCTGGCGCATCAATACGAAGGGCTTATCGAAAAGTCTCAACTGCGCGGCAAAAGCAAGAAACGCGGCAGGAAGGGACCCTCTCGTCGATGAATATCATTCTGTTGGGCCCCCCGGGGGCCGGGAAAGGAACGCAGGCGCGTCACTTGGTTGAAACACGCGGCATGGTACAGCTCAGCACGGGCGACATGCTGCGCGAAGCCAAGACCTCGGGCACCGAGATGGGCCGGAAGGTTGCGGCGATCATGGATGCGGGCAAGCTGGTCACCGACGAAATCGTGATCGGCCTGATCGAAGAGAAACTGACCACCGAAACAGGCGCCGGTTTCATCTTTGACGGCTTTCCCCGCACGCTGGCGCAGGCCGATGCTCTGGCTGCTTTGCTGGCCAAGCTGGGCCAGTCGCTGCACACCGTGATCGAGATGCGCGTTGATGACGACGCGCTGGTGGGCCGGATCACCGCACGCTCAACCTGCGGCGGATGTGGCGAGGTCTATAACGACAACACCAAGCCGATCCCGGCAGATGGCAAATGCACCAATTGCGGCAAGGAAAATGATTTCCAGCGCCGCGCCGATGACAACGAAGACAGCCTGCGCACGCGCCTGATGGAATACTACAAGAAGACCTCTCCGCTGATTGGCTATTACTACGCCAAGGGCGATCTGCGCCCCGTGAACGGGCTGGCGGATATCAAGGAAGTGACGGCGTCGATCGAGGCGATACTGGGTTGACCGAAAGTTGGGGCTTGACGGCCCCACCAAAAGCCCATATCGACCCCCATCCCTAAAGGGAATCAAGACCGCATGCGGGATTCGTCCCAATTGCCCCGACCACCTCGAATAATACTGGACCCTCTGGCGTCACTGCCACGGTAAAGTGTTGTGAAAAAAGGTTCCGGAGTTACGGAACCGCAACAAAAAGGAAAGTGACACGTGGCACGTATTGCCGGCGTAAACATCCCGACTGCAAAGCGGGTTCCAATCGCCCTCACATATATCACCGGTATCGGTAACACCTCGGCCAACGCAATCTGCGAAGCCGTGGGCATTGAAGCGCACCGCCGCGTCAATGAACTGTCGGATGCCGAAGTTCTGGCCATCCGCGAACATATCGACGCCAACTACACCGTCGAAGGTGACCTGCGTCGCGAAGTTCAGATGAACGTCAAGCGTCTGATGGACCTGGGCTGCTATCGCGGTCTGCGTCACCGCCGCAACCTGCCGGTTCGCGGTCAGCGTACCCACACCAACGCTCGTACTCGCAAAGGCCCCGCAAAGGCCATTGCCGGTAAGAAGAAATAAGGGAGGGTCTGACCGATGGCACGCGATAAGACTCGCATCAAGCGCAAAGAGCGCAAGAACATCGCATCGGGCGTTGCCCATGTGAACTCGACCTTCAACAACACCAAGATCCTGATCTCGGACGTACAGGGCAACGCCATCTCGTGGTCGTCTGCCGGTACCATGGGCTTCAAGGGATCGCGGAAATCTACTCCGTATGCCGCGCAGATGGCTGCGGAAGACGCAGGCAAGAAAGCGCAGGAACATGGCGTCAAGACGCTGGAAGTCGAAGTTCAGGGCCCCGGTTCGGGTCGTGAATCGGCTCTGCGCGCGCTGGCTGCCGTGGGCTTCAATATCACGTCGATCCGCGACGTGACCCCGATTGCTCACAACGGCTGCCGCCCGCCGAAGCGTCGTCGCGTCTAAGCGATCTGGAATTAAGCTGGGGCTGTGTTTTTGCACGGCCCCAGCACGTCATTTTGAACCTCGGGCGTCTGCACCTTGTTGGTCATGGGGCGCGGGCAGGAATGGAGGGATTACATGATCCACAAGAATTGGGCAGAATTGATCAAGCCGACCCAGCTGGAAGCCAAGCCGGGCAACGACCCTGCGCGTCAGGCGACCTTGGTTGCCGAACCGCTGGAACGTGGTTTTGGTCTGACCCTGGGCAACGCCCTGCGTCGCGTTTTGATGAGCTCGCTGCAAGGCGCGGCCATCACCAGCGTCCAGATCGACAACGTCCTGCACGAGTTCTCGAGCGTGGCGGGTGTGCGTGAAGACGTCACCGACATCATCCTGAACCTCAAGCAGGTTTCCCTGCGCATGGAAGTCGAAGGCCCCAAGCGCCTGTCGATCAATGCCAAAGGTCCGGCAATCGTTACGGCTGGTGACATCAGCGAAAGCGCAGGTATCGAGGTTCTGAACCGCGATCACGTCATCTGTCATCTGGATGACGGCGCCGACCTGTTCATGGAGCTGACCGTCAACACCGGGAAGGGTTACGTTTCGGCTGAAAAGAACAAGCCGGAAGATGCGCCCATCGGTCTGATCCCGATCGACGCGATCTATTCGCCGGTCAAGAAAGTCGCCTATGACGTGCAGCCGACCCGCGAAGGCCAGGTTCTGGACTATGACAAACTGACCCTGAAGATCGACACCGACGGTTCGATCACCCCCGAGGATGCACTGGCCTACGCCGCGCGCATCCTGCAGGATCAGCTGTCGATCTTCGTCAACTTCGATGAGCCGGAATCGGCTGGTCGCCAGGACGAAGACGATGGTCTGGAGTTCAACCCGCTGCTGCTCAAGAAAGTGGACGAGCTGGAACTGTCGGTCCGTTCGGCAAACTGCCTGAAGAACGACAACATCGTCTATATCGGCGACCTGATCCAGAAGACCGAAGCCGAGATGCTGCGCACCCCGAACTTCGGCCGCAAGTCGCTGAACGAGATCAAGGAAGTGCTGTCCGGCATGGGTCTGCACCTCGGCATGGATGTCGAGGACTGGCCGCCCGACAACATCGAAGATCTGGCAAAGAAATTCGAAGACGCGTTCTAAGCATCTTCGACTGCGGCGGCGGGGCCAACCTGCCGTCGCAGGTTTTGTACATTTTGGACCAATCGGGTCCGAAAGCCGGTACAAAACGTACAATCCGGGCAATCCCGCCCCAAGGTGAGCTTCTGACACGCATCGGAAGCCGGACAAAGCAAAACGCGAAAGAAGGAATTGAAAATGCGTCACGCACGTGGTTACCGCCGCCTGAACCGTACTCATGAGCACCGCAAGGCTCTGTTTGCAAACATGGCTGGCTCGCTCATCGAACATGAGCAGATCAAGACAACTCTGCCCAAGGCAAAAGAACTGCGCCCGATCATCGAAAAGCTGGTCACCCTGGGCAAGCGCGGCGACCTGCACGCCCGCCGTCAGGCCGCAGCACAGCTGAAAGAAGACAAAGACGTCGCCAAGCTGTTCGAAGTTCTGGGCCCCCGCTATGCCGAGCGTCAGGGCGGATACGTTCGCATCCTGAAAGCTGGCTTCCGCTATGGTGACATGGCTCCGATGGCGATCATCGAATTCGTCGATCGCGATGTTGATGCCAAAGGCGCCGCGGACAAAGCCCGTACTGCCGCCGAAGAAGCCGCAGCCGAAGAATAAGCACTAAGGTCATCGACCTAATGCGCCTGCCCGAGCAATCGGGCAGGCTTTTTTTGTGCCTCAGTCAGCCAATTGTCATCATACGGTTTGTCCATTAAGTTCAAACCGTTATGACAAATAAACCTGCAACTGGATACTCGGGCAAACCGCTCTGGTCGAAACTGGGTTTCAAACCCGGATATGCGGTCCGCACGCTCAACGCTCCTGCCCATTATCCCAACCTGACAGCCGGTGCCGACGGTGTTCTGTTCGACCCTGCAGCCGATCCTGCGGATGCGGTTCACATGTTCCTGAACCATCCGGACCAGATCGCCGAATTGGCCGCTGAGCAAATCGCCCACATACGGCCCGGAGGAATGCTGTGGGTCTCCTGGGCCAAGAAATCTTCGCCCCTGCACGCAGGTGTGACCGAGGATATGCTGCGCAGTGAAATCCTGCCGCTGGGCTGGGTCGACGTGAAGGTTTGCGCGATTGATGCCGATTGGTCCGGGCTCAAGTTCCTGCGCCGCCGAAGCTGAGCGCGCGGCTTGCATTTGTCGCCTTTGCCCCGCATATCCCAAGGATAATCTAATCCGGAGCCCCCATGATCCGCGCATCCTTTATCTCTCTTATGCTTGTCATGGCCCTGCCAGCATTTGCCGAAACCCGCGTCCCGCAATCGCAGTCCGAAATCTCTCTGGGCTTTGCTCCGGTGGTCAAAAAGGCCTCGCCTGCGGTGGTGAATATCTACGCCAAGATCGTGCGGCAGGGGCGGGCCAGCCCGTTTTACTCAGACCCGTTCTTTCGGGATTTCTTTGGCGGCAGCCTGGGAACGCCGCAGCAGCGGGTTCAGAACTCGTTGGGCTCCGGGGTCATCCTGTCTGAAGATGGCTACGTTGTGTCCAACTACCATGTTGTGGGCTCGGCGACCGAGATCAGGGTCGTGACAACCGACCGGCGCGAGTTTTCTGCCTCGGTCGTACTGGGGCACGAAGAAAGCGATATTGCGATCCTGCGTCTGGAACAGGCGCAAGACCTGCCCTACCTGACCCTGCGCGATTCCGATCAGGTCGAGGTTGGCGAACTGACCCTTGCCATCGGCAACCCGTTCGGGGTGGGGCAGACGGTGTCCTCTGGTATCATCTCGGGCTTGGCGCGCACAGGTACGGCGACAGGCAATGCACGCGGGTATTTCATTCAGACGGATGCGGCGATCAACCCGGGCAACTCTGGCGGTGCGCTGATTGATGTGAACGGGGACCTGATCGGGATCAACACGTCTATTCTGACACGCTCCGGCGGGTCGAATGGCATTGGTTTTGCCATCCCCGCAAATCTTGTGGCCGAGTTTCTGAAACAGGCGCAGCAGGGCAATGACAGTTTTGTCAGCCCCTGGGCAGGCATGACCGGTCAGCATATGAGCGCGGACATTGCTGAATCCCTTGGTCTTGCCATTCCGCTGGGTGTTGTCATCTCGGACCTGCATGACCTTAGCCCGCTGCGTGAGGCGGGGCTTACGGTGGGGGACGTCGTGACCCATGTGGACGGGGACGAAGTGAACTCGCCCGCCGAGATGAAGTTTCGCATGTCCGTAGCGGGGGTGGGGGGAACATCGGTTCTGACACGGCTGCGCGGCACCCAGAGCGAAGAGGTTGAGGTGGCACTGATCAAAGCGCCGGAAACCCCCGCCGCTGAAAAGACGACATTGGATGAAGACACTGTCCTGCCGGGGCTGGTGGTGTCCCGCGTCAACCCTGCGGTGATCTCCGATATGGGCTTGCCACTGTCCCAGACAGGTGTCGTTGTTGTTGATCCCGGCCCCTATGGTGGACGCGCGGGTTTGCGATCGGGGGATATTCTTGAAAGCATCAATTCCAATGA
The DNA here is from genome assembly GCF_059613825.1 of Ruegeria sp. SATB027. Classification (NCBI taxonomy): domain Bacteria; kingdom Pseudomonadati; phylum Pseudomonadota; class Alphaproteobacteria; order Rhodobacterales; family Roseobacteraceae; genus Ruegeria; species Ruegeria sp. SATB027. The sequence continues at coordinate 38,897 of NZ_JBXWTH010000035.1, read as the reverse complement.
CATCGAACGCCCTGGGGATGTGGAGAATGCGCTGACAGATCCGGGTCGTCGCGTGCAAATGGGACTTCTGCGCGGTGGTCGGTCAGTCTCATTGCGGTTCCGGCTGTAACCCGTGAGCGATCTGTTCGATACCGGGCCAACGGAACCCACCGCTGCGCCACACCGTCCCCTGGCGGACCGGTTGCGCCCGCAGTCACTGGCCGAGGTCATCGGTCAGGAACAGGTTCTTGGCCCGGATGCGCCGCTGGGGGTCATGCTGGCGTCGGGCAGTCTGTCCAGCCTGATCTTCTGGGGGCCGCCCGGTGTCGGCAAGACGACGATCGCACGGTTGCTGGCGCAGGAAACCGATCTGCAATTCGTTCAGATCAGTGCGATTTTCACCGGTGTGCCGGATTTGAAGAAGGTCTTCGAAGCGGCCAAGATCAGGCGCCAGAACGGGCAGGGGACCTTGCTGTTCGTGGACGAGATCCACCGCTTCAACAAGGCACAGCAGGACGGGTTTCTGCCGCATATGGAGGATGGCACGATCCTTCTTGTCGGGGCAACGACCGAGAACCCGTCCTTTGAGCTGAACGCCGCCGTTCTCAGCCGGTCGCAGGTTCTGGTGCTGGAACGGCTTGGCCTTTCCGATCTTGAACGCCTGACCCAGCGCGCCGAAAAAGAGCTGGACCGCGCGCTACCGTTGACACCCGCAGCCCGCGATGCGTTGCAGGAAATGGCAGATGGTGACGGGCGGGCGTTGCTGAACCTGATCGAACAGGTCTCGGCCTGGAAGGTGGATGCGCCACTGGACACGGACGCTCTGTCGACGCGGCTGATGCGGCGGGCGGCGAAATATGACAAGTCGGGCGATGAACATTACAACCTGATTTCAGCCCTGCACAAATCGGTGCGCGGGTCCGACCCGGATGCGGCGCTGTACTGGTTTGCGCGAATGCTGACAGGGGGCGAAGACCCGCGCTATCTGGCGCGTCGGATCACACGGATGGCGGTCGAGGATATCGGTCTGGCCGACCCGCAGGCGCAGGCCATCTGCCTGCAATCCTGGGAAACGTATGAGCGGCTCGGCTCTCCCGAAGGTGAACTGGCGCTGGCGCAGGCGCTGGTTTATCTGGCCCTGGCCCCGAAGTCCAACGGTGCCTATGTCGGCTATAAGGCAGCGATGCGGCTGGCCAAGCAATCAGGCAGCGAGCCACCGCCCAAACATATCCTGAATGCCCCCACATCACTGATGAAGGATCAGGGATATGGTGCTGGCTATGCGTATGACCATGACGCCGAAGACGGGTTTTCCGGTCAGAACTATTTTCCCGAAACAATGAAACGCCCGGTTCTGTATCAACCGGTCGAGCGCGGATTCGAGCGTGAGCTGAAAAAGCGCCTCGATTACTTCACCAAGCTTCGGACCCAGCGCAACAGCTAGGCTGGCTGGGAATGTATTGACCGCGCCGAGAAGTGGCGGTCGGCGCTGGGCCCCCACGAACGCCAAAGGTTCCTGTCTGATACCTTGACTCTTGCCGCGTTGCGCGCGAGAGACCCCCATGATTTCTGGGACACGGACAAAGACGCAATCCGGGCGGATCACCCGCACGGCGCAAGGGGCAATGGCATGAGTGGCGTACAGATGATTACAGTCGCTGAAGGGGACGGCGATCAGCGTGTGGACCGCTGGTTGCGCCGCCTGTTCCCGCATGTCAGCCAGGGCCGCATCGAAAAGATGTGCCGCAAGGGAGAACTGCGTGTGGATGGTGGCCGGGCCAAGGCCTCGACCCGATTGGAGGTCGGGCAGGTGGTTCGTGTGCCGCCATTGCCGGGGCCTGATCACAAACCGGTTGAGGTCAAGCATCGTATTTCGGATGCGGATGCCAAGATGATCCAGTCCTGCGTGATCTACCGTGATGATCACATTCTGGCCCTGAACAAGCCGCAGGGCCTGCCGGTTCAGGGCGGCAGCGGGCAGACCCGGCATGTCGACAGCCTGTCTGAGGCGTTGCGGTTTGGATATGACGAAAACCCGCGTCTGGTTCACCGCCTGGACAAGGACACGTCAGGTGTTCTGCTGCTGGCCCGCACGCGCGAAGCCGCGAAGGGGCTGACAGCCGCTTTCCGTCACCGCGACACGCGCAAGATTTACTGGGCGCTGGTTGCAGGTGTTCCCACGCCATATCTGGGTGAAATCAAGACGGGTCTTGTGAAAGCAGCCGGTCATGGCGCTCACGGCGAGGGTGAAAAGATGATCCCCGTCCATATGAACGAGATCGACAGCACCCCCGGTGCGAAACGGGCACATACACATTATGCAACCCTCTACCGGGTGGCCGGGCGCGCCGCTTGGGTGGCGATGGAGCCAATCACGGGCCGCACCCACCAACTGCGCGCGCATATGGCAGCGATAGGGCATCCGATCATCGGCGACGGCAAATACGGTGGCTCGGGGCAGGAAAACCTAGGTGATGGCTGGGGCGCACAATTGGGTGGGATCATCAGCAAAAAGCTGCATCTGCACGCGCGGCGACTGTCATTCCTGCATCCGATCACGCGCAAACCTGTGACCGTGACCGCGCCCTTGCCGGAACATATGAAACACAGCTGGGACACCTTCGGCTGGACCGAAGATCTGGCCGCAGACGACCCGTTTGAGGCGCTGCAATGAGCGCACCGCTGCGGCTGGTTTTGTTCGATGTCGATGGCACTCTGGTCGATAGTCAGGGCAGTATCGTTCACGCCATGACCACCAGCTTTCAGGCGGCGTCGGTACCTGTACCGACGCGAGAGGTGATCCTGTCCATTGTCGGCTTGTCCCTGCCACATGCCATCGCACGATTGGTGCCGGACCAACCTTCCTCGGTACAGAACGATCTCGTTGAAGGGTACAAGGAAGCTTATCACGCGCATCGCTTGGATTTGGGCGCTGCCAGCTCTCCGCTCTATCCCGGCGCGCGAGAGGCGATTGAAGCCTTGCACGCCGTACCCGAAGTGCTTCTTGGGGTGGCAACCGGCAAATCCAAGCGCGGACTTGATGCGTTGATCGAAGTGCATGGGCTTGAGCGCTACTTCGTCACCCGGCAGGTCGCCGACCACCATCCGTCGAAACCGCATCCTTCCATGGTGCAGGCCGCGTTGGCCGAGACCGGTGTCGAATCCGACTGCGCGGTGATGGTCGGCGATACAAGCTATGACATGGACATGGCTGCCGCTGCCGGGGTGCGCGGCATCGGCGTGGCATGGGGGTACCATGATCGGTCTGCTTTGACCTCGGCCTTCTGCGTGATTGAGACCTTTGACCAGTTGCCCACTGCGCTGGCCGGGATATGGAACTGAAACATGAGTGACTGGAAACCGAAACGCTTCTGGAAAGAAAGCCGGATTACCGAGGTCGACGGCGGGTTTACGGTTGAACTGGATGGCCGCCGCGTCAAGACCCCTGCCAAAGCGGCGTTGATCCTGCCGACCCGCGCCATGGCCGAAGCGGTTGCGTCAGAATGGGATGCCCAGCAGAAAGAGGTAGATCCGTCGACGATGCCATGCACCCGTTCGGCGAATGCGGCAATCGACAAGGTTCGGTCCCAGCACGGGGAAGTTGCCGATATGCTTGCGGATTACGGCGATTCTGATCTGCTGTGCTATCGAGCGACACATCCAACAGAGTTGCAGGAACGTCAAAGCGCCGAATGGGATCCGGCACTGGATTGGGCCGAGGTCGCACTGTCTGCTCGCTTGCGGCCAGTTGTCGGTGTGCTGCACAAACCGCAATCTGCCGCTGCCCTGTCGGCGCTGCGTGCTCGCGTCTATGCGCTGGATGCGTTTCAACTGGCGGCGTTCCACGATCTGGTCAGCTTGTCAGGGTCATTGATTCTCGGGTTTGCGGCGGCCATGGATTGGCGCGAACCGGCCGAAATTTGGCGCATTTCGCGCCTGGACGAAACCTGGCAGATCGAACAATGGGGTCACGATGACGAGGCCCATGCGGTTGCCGAAACGAAGAAAGCCGCATTTCTGCATGCTAAACGCTTCTTTGATATGTCGGTTTGATCCTTATTTTCCGATTTTTGGCCAAATGTTCAAATTGGTTGGGGTCTGATCCATCGTTTTCGATGATCCGACCCTTGACGTTTGTTTATGAATACGCCCAAACTCAGTGCCACTAAAGGAGAGACACCTTTGGAGTAACCTATCCGGCATCCACTTGCCGGGCAGAGCCGCCTCTGATGGGGCGGGAAATCAGGAAGAGGTAAAAATGAAAAAATCCGTAATCTTGGGCGCGGCAACGATTGCCGGTCTTGCTGCTGGCGCAGCCGTAGCAGGGACCGTTGACGACGTTAAAGCGCGCGGCAAGCTGAACTGTGGTGTGACCACCGGTCTGGTTGGCTTTGCTGCTCCTGACGCCAATGGCGAATGGCAGGGCTTTGACGTATCGCTGTGCCGTGCCGTTGCTGCTGCTGTTCTGGGCGATGCAAGCGCGGTAGAATTCGTTCCGACCACCGGTAAGACACGTTTTACCGCTCTGGCCTCGGGCGAGATCGACATGCTGGCGCGTAACACCACCTGGACCTTCAGCCGCGACGTCGACCTGAAGTTCGAATTCACCGGCGTGAACTACTATGACGGTCAGGGCTTTATGGTTCCCAAGGCACTGGGCGTAAGCTCGGCCAAGGAACTGGACGGCGCAACCGTTTGTATCCAGACCGGCACCACAACCGAGCTGAACCTGGCGGACTTCTTCCGTTCGAACAACATCAGCTACGAACCGGTTCCGATCGAAACCAACGCCGAAGCACAGCAGCAGTACCTGGCTGGCGCATGTGACGTTTACACCACCGACGCTTCGGGTCTGGCGGCAACCCGCGCCACATTCGAAAACCCCGGTGATCACATCCTGCTGCCTGAAATCATCTCGAAAGAGCCGCTGGGTCCGCTGGTCCGTCACGGCGACCACGAGTGGGGCGACGTTGTGCGCTGGACTCTGAACGCGCTGATCTCGGCTGAAGAGCTGGGCGTAACCTCGGCCAATATCGATGAACTGGCCGCTGGCACCGAAAACCCCGAAATCAACCGCCTGCTGGGTACCGAAGGCACCCTGGGCGAGATGCTGGGTCTGGACGCTGACTGGGCAGCCAAGGCGATCAAAGCCGGTGGCAACTATGGCGAAGTGTTTGCCAAGAACATCGGTGAAGAAACCCCGATTGGTCTGGCACGCGGCCTGAACGCACAGTGGACCGAAGGCGGCCTGCTGTACTCGCCGCCGTTCCGCTAATATCGACGGAGAAGGGCGCAGGGCAACCTGCGCCCTTTTTCCATCCATAAAAATCACGCCCGTACGGTTTTGAGCAGGGATCAACTCTGCCGACATATTTACGGGATGCACGGGGATATACATAGGTCATGACGACTCTCACTGACCCGCCGAAGGAGCAGTTCCGGCTGTCCATGCTCCTTTATGATACGCGGTACCGATCTGCGACCATTCAGGTCATTGCAATGATTGGTTTTATGCTTCTGGCAGCCTGGATCATTTCCAATACCATCCAAAACCTCGAAGCGCTTGGAAAACCGGTTGAGTTCGGCTTTTTCGCAGAACCGGCCAGTTACGATATCAACCAGCGCTTGCTTGAATACGATTCGCGCGACAGTCACTTGCGCGCGGCCTTTATCGGCTTGCTGAACACGCTGGTTGTGGCGGTTCTTGGTTGTATCACGGCAACGATAGTCGGTGTTTTGGTTGGTGTTCTGCGCCTGTCCAACAACTGGCTGGTTGCGCGGATCATGACCGTCTATGTCGAGATGTTCCGCAACGTACCTGTGCTGCTGTGGATCGTTCTGGCCATGGCCATTCTGATCGAAAGCCTGCCAGCACCAAGGGCGTTCCGCGGAGAAAACCCAGAAGCCACGATGAATCTGTTCGATTCTGTCGCGGTGACCAATCGCGGGGTCTATATCCCGGAGTTCCTGTTCTCGCGCAGCCTGGGTGATATACACATCTTCGGTGCGTCGAGCCTGCGGTTCGATATCTCGCTGGACCTGATCGCCATTCTGATCGTGCTTGGTGGCAGCATCTTTGCGATGCGCAAGGTGTCCGCCTGGGCACAAGCCAAGCAAGAGGCATCCGGTGATCGTCCGACTATCTGGCACATCCAGCTGGGTATTCTGTTTGTGCCGATGATTGTCCTTCTCACCATCCTGGGGTTTCACCTTGGTTTCCCTGAGCTGAAAGGCTTCAACTTTACCGGCGGCACACATTTGCGTAACTCGTTGATCGCGCTGTGGCTGGCCTTGTCGCTTTACACGGCGGCCTTCATCGCCGAGATCGTTCGTGCGGGTATCCTGGCCATCTCAAAAGGCCAAACCGAAGCCGCATCGGCGCTGGGTCTGCGCCCGGGCCGGACCATGCGCCTTGTGATCCTGCCGCAGGCATTGCGGGTGATCATTCCACCCATGATCTCGAACTACCTGAACCTGACCAAGAACTCGTCACTGGCGATCGCGGTCGGATATATGGACATCACGGGGACCCTTGGCGGCATCACAATGAACCAGACCGGTCGCGAGCTGGAATGTGTTCTGCTGTTGATGCTGGTCTATCTGTCCATCTCGCTGAGCATCTCAGGGGTGATGAACTGGTACAACAACCGTGTAAAACTGGTGGAGCGGTAATATGAGTGATGTTTCATTTGTCCGCACGGAAATGCTGCCCGAGCAGGCACCGCCTGCTTCCGAGGTCGGTGCGCTGGGATGGGTCAAGCACAACCTGTTCTCAAGTTGGTTTAACACGATCCTGACGGTGGTTTCGCTTTATGCGATCTACTACGTGCTGTCAGGTGTTCTGCCATGGATTTTCCAGTCCGTGTGGAATGCCGACTCTCTCAACGAGTGCCGCGAGATCATGATGGCCACCTGGGGGTCGACCCATGGGCACGCCTGCTGGGCGGTTATCAATGACCGTTGGTTACAGTTGCTGTTCGGCTTCTATCCAAGCCATCTGTACTGGAGACCGATCCTAGCGCTGGTTCTGTTGCTGGTCGCATTGGCGCCGGTTCTGTATTCGGACCGCGTCCCAACCAAGATGCTGATCGTCACAGCAATCTACCCGTTCCTGATGCCGTTCCTGATGTGGGGCGGAACCATCTGGGGGCCAGTCTCGGCCGCGCTTGGGTTTGTCGTCGGTTGGTTTGCGTATTCGGTCCTCAGCAAGCAGGTGAGTGAACTGGTGGGTATGATCGGTGCGGTCGTTGCCGCAGTGATCTGGTGGCTGGTGCTATCCAGCTATTTCACGGGCGCGTTGGACTCGGTTCTGCCGATTGGCATCGAAGCTGTTGAAAGCCGTCAGTTCGGTGGTTTCATGCTGGCGATCCTGCTGGGCGTTGTGGCCATTGGTGTCTCACTTCCGATCGGTATCGTTCTGGCGCTGGGGCGTCAGTCGGACCTGCTGATCGTCAAATACCTGTGCGTGGGCTTTATCGAGTTCATTCGCGGTGTGCCGCTGATCACCTTGTTGTTCGTGGCGTCGCTGCTTCTGAACCTGTTCCTGCCGCCAGGCACCAACTTTGACATCATCCTGCGGGTGATGATCATGATGACCCTGTTCTCGGCGGCCTACATGGCCGAGGTGATCCGGGGTGGTCTGGCTGCCCTGCCACGAGGACAGTACGAAGGCGCCGACAGTCTGGGCCTGAACTACTGGCAGGCGCAGAGGCTGATCATCATGCCGCAAGCCCTGAAAATCTCAATTCCGGGCATCGTGAGCACATTCATCGGGATCTTCAAGGATACGACGCTGGTGTCGATTATCGGGTTGTTCGACGTGATCGGATTGGCATCTGCTATCCGCGCCGACACAGCCTGGAACGGCATCTATTGGGAACTGTTCGCGTTCATCGCGTTCCTGTTCTTCATCGTCTGCTTCTCTATGTCCCGTTATTCCATGTATCTGGAGCGCAAGCTTCAGACTGGCCACCGTTAAGGAGTTCAACACATGTCTGAACTTGCAATTGACCGCGAAATCGACCGTTCCAAAATGCAGGTGAGCGACGAGGTCGCCATCGAAATCACCAACATGAACAAGTGGTACGGTTCCTTTCACGTGCTGCGCGACATCAATCTGACCGTCAATCAGGGCGAGCGGATTGTTATTGCGGGTCCGTCCGGGTCAGGGAAATCTACCCTGATCCGCTGCCTGAACGCGCTGGAGGAACACCAGCAGGGCACGATCATCGTGGATGGGACCGAGCTGTCGAATGACCTCAAGAACATCGACAAGATCCGGTCCGAGGTTGGCATGGTGTTCCAGCACTTCAACCTGTTCCCGCACCTGACCATTTTGGAGAACTGCACGCTGGCCCCGATCTGGGTGCGCAAGACGCCCAAGAAAGAGGCCGAAGAGCGCGCGATGCATTTCCTTGAAAAGGTGAAAATCCCCGAGCAGGCCGACAAGTATCCTGGTCAACTTTCGGGTGGTCAGCAGCAGCGTGTGGCAATTGCCCGCTCGCTTTGCATGATGCCGCGGATCATGTTGTTCGATGAACCGACATCGGCGTTGGACCCCGAGATGATCAAAGAGGTGCTCGACACCATGATCGAGCTGGCCGAGGAAGGCATGACCATGCTGTGCGTGACGCACGAGATGGGCTTTGCCCGTCAGGTTGCCAACCGTGTGATCTTCATGGACGCGGGCCAGATCGTGGAACAGAACGAACCGGAAGAGTTCTTCAATAATCCGCAAAGTGAGCGGACGAAACTGTTCCTCAGCCAGATTCTGGGACACTGAACGGCTCAAAATGGTGGTAAGGCGGGGTTTTTGCCCCGCCTTTTTCTATTCCAGCAACTCTCGCGCGGTGGTGAAGCCCAGCACGGTGCCCATATGCCATCGCACGTCCGACCAGCTGTCGGCGTTGAATGTCATCACAGTGGTTGCACAAGTCGGATAATCGAAAAAGCGCATGTGATCCGGTGGCCGTTGCACAAGGCGGTTGGCGAATTCGGCGATTCCGGGGTTATGGCCCAGCATCAACACAGTCGGTTCCGAGGCACCTGCTAACTCGCGCAACATGTCTTCGGCGTCGGCGTGGTAGAGCGCATTGTGAAAGCGGACCTTATCGGCCGTTAACCCCATCCGGTCCCATGTCTCGCGGGTGCGGGTTGACGTCGAGCTTAGCACTTCATCCGGCAGCCAGCCGTTATCGCGCAGCCATGCACCAATGGCCGGGGCTGACTTCCGCCCACGCTTGTTCAGGGGGCGTTCATGATCGCCAAGTCCTGGGTTATCCCAGCTGGATTTGGCGTGACGTGTCAGGATCAGAGTGCGGGTCATGTCGGGTGAAAAGCCCTCATATGATGGGCTGATTGTTCGGGATCGCGCCCTGCGCCCGCGCTGAGCGGGCAGGCGAGGCGGGCCAGACAGCCGCCTGTCATGCAGGTTTGACCCTCAGTGGTATCAAGATGGTCGTGGCAGGCTGCAAGGTCATAGAAGTTTTGCACGTTCAGCGCGCCGACAGGGCAGGCCGTCGTGCACGGGGCGGCGCAGGTGTTACAGGGGGAAACGCCGGGTGTCTCTGGGATGGCAAACTCATGGGCGAAATGCAGTGCGCCGCGATATGAGATCATCATGCCGACCGTGTCATGTACCAAAGCCCCCACCGGGCTGCTGAAGGTGCGTCCCGATTTCAGGGCCCAGTCGATGAAAGGCGCATAGGGTGGACCACCAAAGGGGAAATAGGCCTGTGCACCGAACGCATGCGCCATCTGGCCGACGATTCTGGTTGACCAGCGGTCTACTGGATCAGGCCCCCGCCATTCCGGCGAGGCTTTCAGAGCAGGCCAGAAATCAGGACCCGCGCCCAGCAAGACCAGCGTGCCAGTGTCCAGTTGCCGGGCTGCCACGCGATGAGGATGCAGCGCACCCATGACAATCAACCCCGCCTGACGCGCCGCGTGTTCTACGCGGCCATAAGTTTCCGCATCCGGAACAGAGGAAGGTTGCGCAAGGTCTGTCATCTTCCCTCGGCTTTTGCTGCGATCAGTCTGGCCGTATCAGCGACCCGGCGCCATGTTCCGTGAACAGTTCAAGCAGAACCGCATTTGGCGCGCGCCCGTCAAGTATCACGACGGCCCGAACGCCGCTGTGCAGGGCATCGAGGGCCGTTTCGGTCTTGGGGATCATACCGCCCGCGATGGTGCCTTCGCGGGTCATCTCGCGGATCTGGCCGGCTTTCAGCTCGGTCACCACGTCACCAGCCGCGTTCTTGACGCCCGAGACATCAGTCAGCAGCAGAAGGCGGTCAGCTTTCAATGCCGAGGCAATCGCCCCGGCTGCCGTATCGCCGTTCACGTTGAACGTTTCACCCTCACGGCCCGCGCCCAGAGGCGCAATGACCGGGATCACATCATGTGAGAACAGATCATGCAGGATTTTCGGGTTCATCTCGGACGGGGTGCCGACATAACCCAGCGACACATCCGTCTGGTCGCAGATCATCAGGTTTGCATCCTTGCCCGACAGACCCACGGCCGAACCGCCCTGTCCATTGATAGCCTGAACGATGCGCTTGTTCACTAGGCCAGACAGAACCATCTCGACAACTTCGACGGTTGCCGTGTCGGTCACGCGCTTGCCGTTCACAAAGTCGGACTGGATATCCAGCTTGTTCAGCATCGCGTTGATCATCGGACCACCGCCATGCACGACAACCGGGTTCACGCCGACCTGCCGCATCAAGACGACATCGCGGGCAAAGCTCTCCATCGCCTCGTCACTGCCCATGGCATGCCCGCCCAGCTTTATGACGACGATGGCCCCATCATAGCGCTGCAGATAGGGCAATGCGCTGTTCAGAGTTGCTGCGGTGGCGATCCAGTCCCGGTTCATGTCACGTGTCTTCATTGCTAAGGTCCCTATGACCGTCCGTGTTAGGGCCTTTGCACCGCGCTGCCAAGGGCGAAGCTATTCCAGATGCGCAATGATCGAGCGCAGGGTCGGAATCCCGTCGCCTTTTTCGGACGAGGTCAGGACGATTTCCGGGAATGCTGCGGGATGTTTGGACAAAGCCGCACGGGTTTGTTCCAGAACCTTCTCGCGCTCGTTGGCCTTGACCTTGTCGGCCTTGGTGAGAACGCATTGAAAGGTCACGGCACTGGTATCCAGCAACTTCATGATTTCAGCGTCGACCGGTTTAACCCCGTGGCGCGCATCAATCAGGACAAAGGCACGGCGCAGCGTCTGACGACCGCTCAGGTATTGCTTGAGAAGCTTCTGCCATTTTTCCACCACGTTAACCGGTGCATTGGCATACCCATAGCCCGGCAGGTCCACCAGATAGAGGTCTGGGCCTTGCGTGAAGAAGTTGATTTCTTGCGTACGGCCCGGTGTGTTCGAGGCACGCGCCAGCCCCTTTGTTCCGGTTAGCGCATTGATCAGGCTGGATTTGCCGACATTCGAGCGCCCGGCAAAGCAAACCTCCAGCCGGTCAGGGGCGGGCAGACCGGTCATGGCGACCACGCCTTTGACAAATTCAGACGGGCCGGCAAACAGCTTGCGACCGCGTTCTTTGGCGAAGTCATCCGGCTCTTCGGCCAGCGGAAACGGAAGCGTGGTCATAGCACCTCCAGCGTATCATTCAGGCGGATTTCACCACCCTGAATGACTTCTGCATAGACACCGAAATCCTGATGATCCCAGCTGTTCAGCGCGCCCAGAGTATCCGCGTCGCGTTCGCCGGTTTCCGGATTTGCGGTGGTGGCCAGACAGCGTACGATACGCTCGCGCACCCGGAGCACGGTTTCGCCAATGTGAAGGTCTCGGCCCAGCCAGTTGAATTCATCCCACTCAGGCAGGCCTTCGAACCAGATGTTCCCGCGCCATCGCGCCGCAGACAAAGACTGGCCCAGCTTTTGTTCAACAGCGCGATGAGACGCCATGTTGCACAGGCTGATTGACGGGAAATCGGTATCGGTCATACCGCGCCCGGGCACCCGGACAATTCGGGCGGACGCAGCGCGATCCGAGGGCATAAGCGGTTTTACCCAGTCCAGGAAAACCGATTGCTCCATGTCGGGGTGAAAGCTCAGATCCGGGCGGTCCGGGTGGCGCAACGTGACCTGCTCGCCGGCCAGTTTCGCCCAAATCGCCATCAGCTTGGGGGCTTTTGAACCGCGGCTGAAATTCACACACGGGGCCCATTCCGTCCCGTCGGTCTTGGCCGCTTCATGGGCAACCGCCCAAACGCGATCCCCGGGCATGGTCTGCCCGGGGTTGAGGGTAATCTGGCTCAGGGCTTCACGCCCATGGCTTTTGATCGGGTGACGCCAAAGGCCTGAAACTGTTCCGCTCATTTCTTGTCCGTGTTCGGCAATCGCTTAAATCCGGATTTGATGTTTCCGAACACGTCCGGCGTATAGCCCTGACTGCGCATGATCAGGTACTGTTGGGTAAAGGTGATCGTGTTGTTCGCAATCCAGTACACGACCAGACCGCTGGCAAAACCGCCCAGCATGAACATGAAGACCCATGGCATCCACGCGAAGATCATCGCTTGTGTAGCATCGGTTGGTGCCGGGTTCAGTTTCTGTTGCAGCCACATCGAGATCCCCAGCAGCAGCGGCAGAATACCGATAAAGATAAGCGCCATCAGGGTGTCCGGCTGCGGGCCGGCCCAGGGCAGCAAGCCAAAGAGGTTCATGATCGAGGTCGGGTCAGGTGCGCTCAGGTCCTGGAAGGGGCCGAACCACGGTGCCTGACGCAGTTCGATCGTGACGAAGATCACCTTGTACAGTGAAAAGAAGATCGGGATCTGCAACAGGATCGGCAAACAACCGGCAGCGGGGTTCACCTTTTCCTTCTTGTACAGCTCCATCATGCCCTGCTGCATCTTCTGACGGTCGTCGCCCGCGGCTTCCTTCAGGGCTTCCATCTGCGGCTGCAGTTCCTTCATCTTCGCCATTGAGACGTAGGATTTGAAGGCCAGCGGGAACAGGATTGCCTTGATGATCAGCGTCAGGCCGATAATGGACCAACCCATATTGCCGATCAGCGCATGAATGTTGTGCAGCAGCCAGAAAATCGGCTTGGTCAGGAAGAAGAACCAGCCCCAGTCGATGCTGTCGATGAATTTCTGCACACCGTCAGCTTGGTATTCGCGGATGGTCTCCCACTCTTTTGCGCCGGCAAACAGCTGCGTTGTCACCTGCTCGGTCGCACCCGGCGCTACGGTCAGCGTCGGAAGTACCGTTTCTGTCTGGTAAATCTTGCGACGCGAGTCGTATTTGGCAGCCGCCTTGAACGCAGAACCGGGTTCCGGGATCAGCGTGGTCATCCAGAAGTGATCAGTGAACCCGATCCAGCCGTTTTCCTTGACCTGAAACACCTCGGCCTGAGCGCGCTCGTCCGGGTCGATATCGAAATCACGAACGTCGCCATAATCCACTTCGGTCAGAGTGCCGTCGGCCATACCGATCACACCCTCATGCAGAATGAAGAAGTTCTTCAGGTCCGGCAGGTCCCCGTCTTCGCCAATGCCGTGGCGCGCAAGAATGCCATAAGGTGCCAATCCTATTTCAACCCCGGTGGCGTTTTCGACAGATTGCGTGACCGTGAACATATAGTTCTCGTCGACCGCGATGGTGCGGTGGAACGTCAGTCCATTGCCGTTTTCCCAGGCCAGCGTCACAGGTGTGTCAACACCCAGGGTTTCGCCCTGCTCAAGCGTCCAGATGGTATTTGGTCCGGGAACATCTGCACCGGTCAGGCCCGCGCCAGGAGCCCAGCCATAGAGGGCGTAATAGGCGGATTGCGATCCGACTGGCGACAACAACTCGACAATCGGAGAATCCTCGGCCAGCGAGACCTTGTAGTCTTTCAATGACAGCTCGTCGATCCGACCGCCAGCAAGGGACAGGCTACCGGTCAGGCGGGGCGTGTCGATATTGATGCGGGGCGCTTCGGCCTCGGGTTCAGCTTCGGCAGCTGCCGCGGTTGCCTCTCCGACAGTGCTGGTGTCGGCCGCACTGGGCGTCTGAACCTCACTGCCTTCGACGCTGGTTACTTCAGCCTGATCCGGGGTTGTCGTCTGTTCCGGAGGGGGGAACAGCACGAACCAGACCAGGATCACGAGAAAGCTGAGCGCGGTTGCGAGGATAAGGTTCTTGTTCTGATCGTCCATCGGGGACAGCCACCTTGAGCAGTGAAAGACACCCGCAGGGTTCAACAGAGTGCAGACCCAAAGGTCAAGCGGAATCGCCCGTCATTTCGTCACGGAGGGGTCTTCTTTACCGCGATTTCCGGTTCCCTACCGCGTTTTCCGCCCGATTTTGGGAACACCGTCGACCTTGTTGCGGTATGACGTGATCCAATCCTTGGTTTTTTTGAATGGCATGGGCTTACCGATGCCAAACCCCTGAACATGATCGCAACCTAGTTGGGCCATCAGCGCGTGCTCACCCGGCGTTTCGACACCTTCGGCCAGAGTTTCCAGATGCAAACGTTCTGCCATCATCAAAATGGCGCTGGCAAGCTGTTGCTGGCTTGGGTCCAGATCCGCTTTGGCAACAAATGATCTGTCGATCTTGATGCGCGATACGTTGAACCGTTTGATGGAACCGATCGAGGCATGTCCTGTCCCGAAATCGTCCAGATCAATACAGCACCCCATTGCGGCAAGCCCGGTGACGTTGCGGGTGATGACATCGTCGGGCCGCCTGGAGAACACGGTCTCCAACACCTCGACCGCCAACCTGTCAGGGGTCAGATCGAATTGATCCAGTTCCCATTTCAGACGGTCGATCAGGCCCGGATTGCGCAGTTCGTCAGATGAAAAGTTGATCCCGATGCGCGGCACCGACAGCATGGACCGATCCCAGTCGCGCATTGCGGAAAAGGAATGATGCCGCATGGCCTGACCCAACCGGTCCATCAGTTCGGCCTGTTCGGCAAAGGGCAGGAACACATTGGGGGCAAGAACCCCTTTTTTCGGATGTTCCCAGCGGGCCAGAGCTTCAAACCCGCTGATACGCCCGGTATCGGTTGAGATCTGGGGTTGAAACCATGGACGGATCTCACCGCTGTCCAGCGCCGCTTCGAATTCTTTGCGCAAGTTGATCCTGACCTGTGCCCGTCTGCGCGTCTGAGAGGAAAAAGCGCGAATCGTGGATGGCCCGTTTTGTTGTGCCTCCAAAAGGGCGTTATTTGCGGCCTCCTGCCAATCGATTGCAGAGCCGTCAGTGATATTGCTGCTCAGGCAAAAGCCAATGGAACAGGACATATACACGCCGGTGCCATTCAGCATGATGGGATCTTCTACGGCGTTTTGCATACGGCCCGACATCTGAATACAAGCTTCCAAATCCAGTTGCCGTGCCGGGTGCAGAACAACCATCATCCTGTTTCCACCCATCCGGGTTGCGCAATCATTTGAGCGGATCATGGACAAAACGCGCGAGCAGAATTGCTGTGCAACGTGGTTTGCCGCCGCCTGTCCGTGCAGATCAAGCAATTGCGTAAAGTCATCCAGAACCACCGCGAAACAGGCCGAGTTTTCCCCCTTCAGGCGGGCGTCGGCAAATACCTTCTCCAAAACTGTTTCAAACTGGTCTTTTGACAGCAGACCGCCTGAACGCCAAAGCCCCTTACGCGACGGATTGGCTGCGAGCGCATTGATGCCTGCGACGATCAGAGGCAAAATCAGGGCCAGTGCAACCAGGGCCTGTTCTCCCCCAATCCAGAATGCACTCAGACAAAGCGCCGGAACAAAGGCCAGCGCGGCTGGGCCGCCCAGAACGGTTTTCAACGAATGGACAAAACGGTCGGTAAGGGGATGGTTCCGCATCAGCTTTCTGGCCTTGGGCATGATCTGCACAAGGCAAAGCCTATGAAACCAGTCTGAGTCAGTCGTTAACGCAGAAGCGGAATCTCTTCCATATTCCCGGAATTTTCGTTGGAATTTAGCGAAAGGTTAATGAAATCAAATAGCTTTCCATCCAGAAGGTGCGATGGCCGCGCATTTGTTAACGCTCGGAACATAACCTGTCGCCGACCCGGGCTGTTCTTTTCCCATTGATCGAGAATCTGTTTGACCTGCTGGCGCTGCAACCCATCCTGACTGCCGCACAGGTCACAGGGAATGATCGGGTATTGCATCGCCTTTGCAAATTTCTCGCAATCGGCTTCGGCGACATGGGCGAGCGGGCGAAATACAAAAAGATCGCCTTCTTCATTCACCAGTTTCGGCGGCATCGTGGCCAGGCGGCCGCCGTGGAACAGGTTCATGAAAAACGTCTCAAGGATATCGTCGCGGTGATGCCCCAGGACGACCGCCGAGCATCCCTCCTCGCGCGCGATGCGATAGAGGTTGCCACGGCGCAAACGGGAGCACAGGGCGCAATAGGTCCGGCCCTGCGGAACCTTGTCCATCACAACGGAATATGTGTCCTGATATTCGATCCGATGCGGTACGTCCATTCGACCCAGAAACTCGGGCAGGACCGTAGCCGGAAAGCCCGGCTGGCCCTGATCCAGATTGCAGGCCAGCAGATCGACAGGCAACAGGCCCCGCCATTTGAGCTCGTAGAGAACGGCCAGCAATGTATAGCTGTCCTTGCCACCCGAAAGACAGACCAGCCAGCGGGGCGGCTTGCCATCCTTGTCGTGGGCGGACGGATCCACCATCCCGTATTGCTCGATCGCTTCACGGGTCTGGCGCACAATACGTTTACGCAGCTTCTTGAACTCGGTTGTCGAGGGCGCGCCGGCAAACAGCGGGTGGATATCGTCTGCATCATCAAACATGCGCCGTGGTTACAGCGAACCGAAGGCCCGGGCAAGGCGTAGAAGCAGGATCAACCGCGTTTGGAGCGTAGTTGCACCCGTGTTACCCTGCGCGTATTTTTCAGGAGGTATATTATGGACTATTTCTTTTCGGTCCGCGCCCGCAGCGGCGATCACTATTCAAACAAGATGGGTGCCGCGCGATATCTCGCTATTCCGGGAAATGTCGGGCAACCGGCACGGCAGCATGAAATACCGCAGTCTCAATGGATAAGCCGGATTCAGGCCGAAGCCGGGGCGACGGCTACCGAGAATGGGCATATTGTCGTCTTCGTGCACGGGTTCAATATCGAGCAATATCAGATGCTGGAACGTCACCGCAAAATACGCACCGGTCTTGAGGCGCATGGTTTTAACGGTGTGGTCATCAGCTATGACTGGCCAAGCGATGGATCGGTTCTGGGCTATAACGTTGACCGGGCTGACGCGCGGCGTGCGGCAGAAAAATTGTTCAGTCACGGGATCACGCGGCTGTCCCGGATGCAGACCGCGGATTGCCGGTATAACGTCCATGTTCTGGCGCATTCCATGGGCACGTTCTTGGTGCGCGAAGCCATGGATTATGCCGATGACGACCATGAAACCGCGCAACACAGCTGGATGACCAGCCAGATCGCGTTTGTCGCGGCGGATGTATCCGCGAAATCGTTCCGCGACGGCAGTTCCAAGACCTCCTCTCTGATGCGACGTTGTACCAGGCTGACATGCTATTACAGCCCCTTTGACGAGGTTTTGTCGATTTCAGAGGTCAAGCGTGTCGGAGTATCGCGCCGACTGGGCCGTGTCGGAATGCCAAACGACCGGCCTGAGAAAGCGGTCAATCTGTATTGCGGGTCCCATTTCAAGAATACCCGCGATGAATACGGGGATGGGCCTTCGGCGACACACAATTGGTATTTTGATTCGCCTCGGTTTTTCGAAGACTTGCACCATACGTTGATGGGGAAACTGGACCGAGAGGTCATTCCGACCCGCAGCTTCACCGACCGCGGCAACCTGGCGTTGACTTAAGGGTCGGTATTGTCGGGCACCGGATCGTAACCGTCACCGCCCCAGGGGTGGCACCGGCAAATCCGGTGCGCAGCCAGCCACGATCCCCGGATCGCGCCATGTTTTTCCAATGCTTCCAGTGCATAGGCCGAGCATGTGGGCTGATAGCGGCAGTTGAAACCAACCCAGGGGCTGAAAATCAGTCGGTACGCGCGAACGGGCAGGGCGACGATATGGGACAGAAAGGTCATTTGCGATCCGCATGCACTTTGCGAAGCGCATACCGCAAGTCGCTCTGCAGGACGTCATAAGGAAGATCGGCGGTTACATCAGCCCGCCCGATCAGCACATAGTCCCAACCTTCAAGACCATACACAGGCAAGACGGCCCGTGCGACTTCTCTCAGGCGGCGCTTGGCACGATTGCGGGCCACGGCATTGCCGACTTTCTTTGAGCAGGTAAAGCCAACGCGCAGCCCCACCGCTTCATCCGGAGCGCGTCTGCGGGCCTGCACCATCATCGAAGACGTTCCCTGCCTGCGCGCGCGGGCGGCTTTCAGGAAATCGGTTCGTTTTTTCAGGATCGTCAGGGATGTGGGTAGACAAACAGAAGCCGCCGGGGGCGTATTCCCGGGGTGGTTCTTACCATCCTCAGGGGCCTCCGGCGGCGTCATGTTCATACCCTGATCGGTGGGCGGTTTTATGCGCTCAGCGATTTGCGGCCGCGGGCGCGGCGTGCGTTCAGGATCTTGCGGCCGGCTTTGGTGGCCATGCGCGCGCGGAAACCGTGGCGGCGTTTGCGAACCAGGTTCGAAGGCTGATAGGTGCGTTTCATCGCTCCGTCTCCAATCTATAGCGGTCGGGTGCGGCGCGGATTCGCCTGGCCCTAGTGTTCGAAGCCCGTCCTCTACTGCCAAGCGAAGTGTAAGTCAAACCCCAACAGTCCGGTTTTCGCGGCTTTTGCAACAATTCTGTAAACCGGATGCAGAAAAGATTTCAAATCGGTCGATTATCGTCTGAAACTGTCACGTTCGCGGCCACATAGATCAAGGCCCCGTGAACCCACTGTTGCCAAAAGCGCAAGCAGCGCATGTTGGGCGTAAGATGAAGCAAGAAGAACCGGAAGGCCAGATGTCCGAAACAAGCCACGCTCCACGAAACGGGTTGGCGCGTCATATCCCCTTGCTGGTGATTCTCGGTGTCGCCGCGGTGGGGTTTTTCACGCTGGGTGATTACCTGACTTTCGAAACCCTGCGCGACAACCGCGAAGCGTTGCTGGCGTGGCGGGACGCAAACTTTTGGGCCATGGTGGCCGGGTTCATTGCCGTCTATATCGTAATCGTCGCGTTTTCGCTGCCCGGGGCTGCTGTCGCCTCGGTGACCGGCGGGTTCCTGTTTGGACTGTTTGCCGGAACGGTGTTCAATGTATTTTCGGCCACTATTGGCGCATCGGCCATCTTTTTGGCCGCCCGCTGGGGGTTGGGCAATGCTTTGACGGCCCGGCTGGATGCCTCAAAGGGGACGATTGGGAAGCTGAAAGACAGGTTGCGCGAGAACGAAATCTCGGTGCTGTTCCTGCTGCGGCTTGTCCCGGTTGTGCCGTTCTTTGTGGCCAATCTGGTGCCTGCGCTGGTGGGCGTCAAATTTCGCAATTTTCTGATCACGACGGCGTTGGGCATAATTCCGGGGGGTATCGTTTATACTTGGATCGGCGTTGGGCTGGGCGGTGTGTTCGACCGTGGCGAAACACCGGACGTTTCTTTGTTGTGGGAACCCTTCGTCATTGGCCCCATTGTCGGCTTGTGTGTGCTGGCTGCTTTGCCGATTGTCATCAAGTCCCTGCGTGGCGGAAAGGACGCCTGACCCATGCAACACCTCAAGACAGATATCCTGGTCATTGGGGCCGGGTCCGGTGGGTTATCGGTTGCGGCCGGTGCCAGCCAGATGGGTGCGAAGGTGATCCTTCTGGAAGGGCACAAGATGGGTGGCGACTGCCTGAACTTCGGCTGCGTCCCGTCGAAAGCGCTGATCGCAAGCGGCAAAGCGGCCTTTGGTCAGGCGCATTCCGCCGCGTTTGGCGTGGCCGATGTAAACCCTCAGATCGACTATGCGGCGGCGAAGGATCATGTGCGGGATGTGATTGCCCAGATCGAACCGATGGACAGCCAGGAGCGCTTCGAAGGTTTGGGTGTCCAAGTGATCCGCGAATATGGCAGCTTTATCTCCCCGACCAAAGTGCAGGCCGGAGATCATGTCATCACCGCGCGCCGGATCGTGATTGCGACCGGGTCGTCGCCAATGGTTCCGCCAATCCCTGGTCTGGACACTGTACCTTATCAAACAAACGAAACCATCTTCGACCTGCGCGAGCGTCCGGAACACCTGCTGATCATTGGCGGTGGTCCGGTGGGTATGGAAATGGCGCAGGCTCATGTCCGTTTGGGCAGTAAAGTAACAGTCGTTGAAGGGCAGAAGGCGTTGGGCAAAGACGACCCCGAGGCCGCGTCCATTGTGCTGGAGGCTTTGCGCAGTGAAGGTGTCGTGATCCACGAAAACGCCGTGGTGGCCCAGATTCGCGGAAAGGATGGCGCTGTGGAGGTCGTGACCGAGAACGGCGATATTCACCGGGGCTCTCACCTTTTGATCGCCGCAGGGCGCAAAGCCAATATCGAGCGTCTGAACCTGACTGCGGCGGGAATTGACCGCACCAGAACCGGAATCAAGACGGATGACAGCTTGCGGACGTCAAACCGCCGGGTCTATGCGATCGGCGATGTCGTGGGGGGGCTGCAATTCACCCACGTTGCCGGGTATCATGCGGGTATCATCATTCGATCCGCCTTGTTCGGCCTGCCCTCCAGGGCGAAAACGGCGCATATCCCGTGGGCAACGTTCACCGATCCTGAACTGGCACAGGTAGGTCTGACCGAAGCTCAGACCCGCGACCGGCATGGCGACAGGCTGGAGGTTGCGCGCTTTGATTATCACCACAATGACCGCGCTTTGGCCGAGCGCAAAACCAAAGGGTTCGTAAAGGTCATGGTGGTGAAGGGCAGGCCCGTCGGCGCCACGATTGTGGGCCATCAGGCGGGCGAGTTGATAAACATGTGGTCGTTGGCTTTGGCCAATAATCTGAAGATGGGGCAGATAGCTGCTATGGTTTCACCCTATCCGACAATCGGAGAGCTTAACAAACGCGTTGCTGGCGCTTATTTCTCTCCAAGGCTGTTTGAGAATCAGACAGTTAAACGTGTGGTCAGGTTTGTTCAGCGTTGGATTCCCTGACCTGTAAAGGAGCGTAAATTGAACTCGCTGTCGGGCCGATTTCTGATCCTGACGACGGTCTTCGTTATGTTGGCCGAAATCCTGATCTTTGTCCCGTCGATTGCCCGGTTCCGCGAGGATTTCCTGCTGAACCGTCTGGAACGCGCTCAGATCGCATCGCTGGCTTTGTTGGCAGATGATATGCTGGCCGAAGATCTTGAGGCGGAATTGCTGGCGAATGCCGGTGTCTACAACGTGGTATTGCGTCGGGATGAAGTCCGCCAACTTATGCTGTCGTCTCCGATTCCAGAGGCAATCACCAAAACATTTGATCTACGGGATGCCGGTCCATGGATTTTGATCCGGGATGCGGTGAGCCGGATATTTATACCTGAAAATGAAGTCATCCGTATCATTGGCGAGCCGGTCAAGGGCGCGGGGCTGCTGATCGAGGTCACCATCGACAGCGCCCCCCTGCGTATGGCGATGGTTGATTACGGCCTGCGCATTCTGGGGCTGTCCTTTGTCATCTCGATCATCACGGCGTCCTTACTGTTCCTTGCGGTGCGCGTGGTTCTTGTCCGGCCCATCAAAAGCGTGGTTGGATATATGCAGCGCTATGCCAGCGCGCCCGAGGATGCGCGCGGCATCATCTCTCCGAATTCCAGAGTGACAGAATTGCGCGAGGCGGAAGAAGCGCTGAAGATGCTGCAAACGGAACTGACGCAGGCTCTCAAACAGCGCGAGCGGTTGGCGCAACTGGGTGGGGCGGTTGCAAAGGTCAGCCATGACCTGCGCAACATTCTGACATCGGCGCAGCTGTTCACGGACAGGATCGAATCCAGTGATGACCCGCTGGTCCGGCGAATGGCTCCGAAGTTGGTGAATTCGATCACACGTGCTGTATCGCTGTGTGAAAGCACATTGGCATTCGGCCGTGCAGAAGAACCTGCGCCCACCTTGACGATGGTGCCCCTGCGGACAATTGCGGCTGATGTCGCCACCAGCGAACAGCTGGCAGTCGCAGGGGGCTGCGTCGAGATCGTGAACGAAGTGCCGGAAGATCTGATCGCCCGCGCCGACCCCGAGCAGTTGTTTCGTATCATCATGAACCTCGTGCGTAACGCAAGACAGGCGTTGGAAGCCTCGGGTAAGCCGGGTCACATCACCATCGTCGGGTGTGAATATCAGGATGCCTGGTGTCTTGAAATTCGCGACACCGGGCCGGGTCTTCCGCCAAAAGCACGTGAAAACCTGTTCACACCGTTTCAGGGTGGGGTCCGCAAAGGAGGCTCTGGCCTGGGCCTTGCAATCTCTCAGGAACTGGTGCGCGGGCATGGCGGTAACCTGACACTGAAAGAGACCGGACCCGAAGGAACGATCTTTGAAATCAGGCTTCCGCGTGGAGACATGACTTTTTGATTTTTTTTTGAAGAATCGGCTTGCACGTCTTTGACCACAGGTCTAAACAGCGCCTCACCAACGCGGACCGATAGCTCAGCTGGATAGAGTACTTGACTACGAATCAAGGGGTCGGGGGTTCGAATCCTCCTCGGTCCGCCACTTGGTAAAAACCTACCACAAAATCAATGACTTGTATGCCATTTTTTTCAGGTATTTGCGACCTGAACAATTTTCGTTCCCGAGTCGTCCACCGACAATATGCGTTTCTTGTCTGCTTCCTTGGTGTAGCGTTCAGCCTCATCAAGCGATTCATGGCCTGACCACGTCATCAGCTGATGAGAGGTTGCGCCGCTCTCGGCAAGTCTGGCGCAGCATGTGTCACGCAACCCGTGGGCCGTTCTCCGGTTCTCAACTTTAAGACCGGCTTTCCGGCAGGCTTCGCTGAACCAATTGCTGGCGGCTTTCTCTGATCGACTTGACCCATGAATGGTTGCAAGCCACGTCATGTGGTGGTCGCTTCTGGCGCGCAGGCACTCGTTCAGGTGCTTCTCTCGCGTGTCCTCTGTCATCGATTACATCCTCCTTCTCCAAATTGGAGCTTAAAGAAGATGTCTCGCAGGTATGTACATATCTACAGGCAAGTTGTTCTTGGGCGGGGCTCGGATGGACAGCCGAAAAAGCAGCCGGTCTGAAAATCGGACTAGGCGAACAAAATCAATGTGGCGGGTAAAGGCCGCTTCAGGTGGTGTTAGGTGACTTGATCGGTAGACTGTGGGCGGACGGACCACTCAACCAGAGATCGCTTCACCTTCCGCCCCTCCAGCGGTGTTTGCAGTTTGTTACGATGCGGCGAAACATCCAATGGTTGCGGAAACGCACGATTCGGTTGGTTTGGCAGGTGGCAACAACATGCTGCATTCCTAGACCGTATGGCATCCCAACCTGCCATAACTTCGTGGAATCTCTTCAGGCTTGTTCCGCTTGAAGCCCCATCTGATCCTCGGTTTCCCAGCTTTGAGGGCGGATCGCCTTAAAAGGGTAGAGTCACTCACAACCTCCAACAGGATGTATTCGCTGGATATCGTTTGCTTTCTTGTTAGGGTGCAGCCAGTGCAGAATTAAATCTGCAGTCGTTTTGTACAGCGTTTATCGGAGCTGCCTTTTGATCATTCCATTTCATGTCCGGGAGATGCTGCGGCGAATTAATGCGCGATATGATGTTGACCGCACGCCAAAGCAGTTGGCCCCAAGCGACGACGGGTTTTCGTCTTTGCGCCCCTCTCGCAGGGCTGACAGTAAGACGATTGCGCGGTTCTGGGATCATTTAAAGCCTACTGCAAGCGACGCAGATCAAGCACTGATTGCGGATTCTGCAACAGTCGAGGATTCGGAAACCTATAGCGCCAATATTGAGAACTTCATTGGAACTGTGAAAGTTCCAGTTGGCATCGTTGGACCATTGCGTTTGAACGGCATGAACGCCAACGGGGATTTTTTTGTCCCTCTGGCGACGACTGAGGCTGCTCTTGTTGCCTCTTACGCGCGGGGAGCCTTTGCCGTTGGTCGGTCTGGTGGGGTCAGTACGGCTGTCTTGTATGAAGGTGTATTGCGAACGCCAGCCTTTGTGTTCGAAAGCCTTTTGCAGGCCGGCCAGTTCGTGGATTGGGTGGTCAGCAATGTCGATGATCTCCAGAAAGCGGCTGAAGCCACAACCCGGCATGGCAAACTTGTCTCGTTGGAGCCCTTCATAGACACAAATGTCGTTTTTCTGATTTGCCGTTACACCACAGGCGATGCGGCGGGTCAGAACATGGTAACCATTGCAACAGATGCGCTGTGCCGTGCAATTGAAAGCGGTTGCCCAGTGCCAATTGAAAACTGGTATATTGAAGGGAATTTTTCGGGCGACAAGAAAGCCTCGGCGCTTGGGTTGGTGACGGGTCGCGGCCGCAAGGTAAGCGCGTCGGTAACCTTGCCTGCGGACGTCGTGGAAAAGACGCTTGGCACCACGGTAGATGCCATGTTGGCCTACGGCCGGGTCGCCAATCTTGGATCACATATATCGGGTCAGTTTGGGGCTCAGGCTCACTATGCCAATGGGCTTGCGGCCTTTTACATCGCGACCGGGCAAGACGCGGCCTGTGTCGCTGAAAGCGCGATGGGAGTGACGCGGATGGAGCCCAGAGGGGATGATCTTTTCTGCTCGGTGACGCTCCCAAATATCCTTGTCGGTTCCGTGGGTGGGGGCACCGGATTGCCCAGCCAGACTGCGGCGCTGAACATTCTGGGACTGAAGGGCTCGGGTCATGGCAAGGCGCTGGCCGAAGTAGCTGCAGCTATCTGTCTGTGCGGAGAGATATCGATTGTTGCTGCAATCGCTGCCGGGCATTTCACGCGCGCCCATGAGAGTCTGGCCCGCCAACGATGACTTTGCTGGCTCGATTGTGGATCTATCAGTCCGAACGCTTTCCGTTAAAGAAGACCGTTCCGCTCTTGCTGGTATTTTCTGCGGCAAGCATCTGTGTCTCGGCTCGGCTTGCCGATCGCCCCTTGCCCGAATGGCCCGCCTTCGCCGTCGGCTTCATCCTGGCGATGATGCTGTTTTTTCAGATGCGCGTTTGCGACGAATTCAAGGATGCCGAGGCCGACCGTCGTTACCGGCCCGAGCGCCCCATTCCAAGAGGGTTAGTGTCACAGGCTGAGGTGCTGGTACTTGGCTTGCTGACATTGCCGGTGACTGTCGCCGCTGCATGGTTGTGGCACCCCCCGGTTCTGTGGTGCCTTTTTATAGTTTGGCTTTGGCTGACGGCAATGACAGCCGAATTCGGGGCGCCAGTCTGGTTAAAGGCGCGGCCGGTCCTCTATCTGTTCAGCCACATGGCGATTATGCCCCTGATCGATTTGCTGCTCACCAGTATAGAATGGCTTCCAGCCGGTGGTGCCGCATCGAAGCTATGGTTGTTTCTGGCCTTGTCTTTCGTGAACGGTTGCGTTCTTGAAATCGGACGCAAGCTATGGTCGCCTGAAAACGAAATTGACGGGGTAGACACCTATTCGGACCTTTGGGGATATCGCTGTGCCGCCATCGTTTGGCTGTGCAGTGTTGCGCTGTCGTTTCTGTTGTTGGTGGGTACTGGGTTTGCGACCGGCGTTGGTTGGTTAACCGTCGTGCTCGGGGCCGCTGCGTTTGTGTTTTGTGGCCTTGCGGCAGGCAGTTACGTAAAAGCGCCAACACCCAAGGCACAAGGCAAGATGGACACAGTCGCGGGACTTTGGGTGTTCTTCTGTTACGCCACAGCGGGCTTTTTACCGTTTCTGGTCGGAGGCTTCAGATGACCTTTATCGTCAATCAATCCGATGCAACTGACCCGACCGTGGTCGGAGGTAAAGCCGCTGCGTTATCGAGCCTTGTCTGCCACGGATTCAATCCGCCTGCGTTTTTTGTCATCAGCGATACCGCTTTCCGACCAGGCAAGACTGGACCAGTCGCGGTGCGCGGGCTGAGTGATGCACTTGGCGTTGCATTGGATGCATTGGGTCCGGGGCCATATGCGGTGCGCAGTTCCGGTCGGGCCGAAGATGGTGCGGAGCACAGTCATGCAGGGCAGTTCGATACGGTCTTGAATGTCGATGCTAGCAAGATATTGCTGGCGGCGAAACGGGTTTGGCAATCGGGATTTACGGATTCTGTCGCCACCTATCGCTCGGTCAAATCCGGGGGCGAGGCAGAAGCCCCTGCAATCATCGTACAGCGCATGATTGATGCGACGACCGCCGGTGTCGCTTTCTCGGCCGATCCGGTAACCGGGCGACGAAACACTGTAGTCGTGTCTGCCGTCAAAGGCCTGGGCGATGCCCTGGTCGCAGGTGAGGTTGATGGCGAGGACTGGACCATCGAACAAGCCAGACAGCCTGAATGCGCGCAAGACACGCCCCAGGTTTTGACACGGGACCAGGCGCTTCAGGTCGCAATGCTGGCGCGCAAAGCGGAAGAGGCTTTTGGGGGCCCGCAAGACATCGAATGGGCATTCGATGCTGATGGGTTGCACATTCTTCAGGCACGGCCGATTACGACCGAGCTGCGTCCAGTGGCGATACCGGATAATGCGCTTACCATCTTTGACAACTCGAACATTGTCGAAAGCTATCCGGGCATGGTCAGTCCGCTGACTTATTCCTTTGCCGTGCATGTCTACTCTCGGGTCTATCGCGCCTTCGTGCGGCTTCTGGGCGTTTCGGATAGAGCCGTCGCGCGGAACTCGGCCATCTTCGACAATTTCCTTGGGCGCATTGATGGGCGTGTCTATTACAATCTGGTCAACTGGTACCGTGCGCTGGCGCTGCTTCCGGGGTTCTCGCTGAACCGCGACTACATGGAAACAATGATGGGTGTGTCAGAACCCATGCCGCGTGAGATTACAGATGGGATTGGGCCTGCTCCTGCTAAAGGCGCGTGCAAGGTATTGGAGTATGCCAAACTGGCTGCGGTTGCGGGCAGCCTGATCTGGCAGGCCGTGCGTTTGCCGCGCACCCGGCGCAACTTCTATGCCAGGCTGAACGAAATTCTGGATCGTGATCTGGACATAGAAGCTGCGAATGCGACCGAACTGGCCGCCGAGTATCGTCATATCGAAAGTACCCTGCTGGATCGCTGGGACGCGCCGCTTGTAAATGATTTCCTGTGCATGATCGCCTTTGGCGCATCGCGCAACCTGCTGCACAAATGGTTGGGTGAGGACGGGCTGAAGCTGCATAACGATGTCATGATTGGCCAGGGTGATATCGTCTCAGCCGAACCGGCGCAGCGTATTAATCACATGGCTCACTTGGTCCGCGAGGCTGAGATTACTGATCAGCTGAGCGCGGAATGCCGGTTGGAAACCCTTGCATCTTATCCTCAAATCAGGGCCGAGGTTCAGTCTTATCTGAGTAAATTCGGGGACAGGTGTACTGAGGAGCTGAAGCTGGAGAGTATTCCACTGCGCGATGATCCCACCAGTCTACTGATGGCCATCGCAGCAAGTGCCGCCCGCCCCGAGGGTAAGCGGCACATCGGCACAGAGCCGGACTGGAAGTCCCTGTTTCCAGCCAATCCGTTGAAACGCCACATCTCAAAATGGATCGTAGGGTGGGCCAAGGCCCGGGTACGCGATCGAGAGAATCTGCGCTTTGAACGCACCCGGATATTCGGTCACGCCCGGCGTGTTTTTCTGGGCATCGGGCGAGAGTTTGCGGCAAGAGGGCTGCTTTCAAATCCCCGCGACGTCTTTCATCTGACAACATATGAAGTCCTGGGCGCCGTCGAAGGGTTCAGTCTTTCGCCTGATCTGAAAACTATAGTAGCGCAACGCCAACGCGAAGATGCTGCTGCATCCCAACGCGCGGACCCGCCCGAACGTATAGAAATCCGAGGACCCGCTATTGCTCCGATATGGGCGGATACTGAAGAGGTGGACAGCAATCCGGAGCGTGTGAAAACCGGCACCGGCTGTTCAGCCGGGCAGGTAATCGCAAAGGCCCGTGTGATCCGTGATCCGCGGACCGAGGCGCTGCAACCTGGCGATATCCTTGTGGCGCGCCACACTGATCCGGGCTGGATTGCGGTGTTCTCGAATGCATCGGCCATTGTGGTGGAGCGGGGATCACTATTGTCGCATTCTGCCATCGTGGCGCGCGAGTTGGGCATCCCCTGTGTAGTGGGTCTGAAGGGTGCTACGCAATGGATCAAGGATGGTGAAACCCTGTCGGTCGACGGAGCAAGTGGCAATGTGGAACGGTGCGATGGGGCATAGTGAAATCGAAGGCAAAGCAGATTTCGGTCACATCCGGTACGCGCAGCTATGGGAAGACGCAGACGTTCTAACCGAGGCGCTGGGGGATTGCGCAGGGGGCACGCTGGTTTCCATATGTTCGGCCGGGGATAATGCATTGGCCATGCTGACGCTGGACCCGTCGAAAGTTGTGGTAGTTGATCTGTCACCGGCACAGATTGCCTGCCTGAAGCTAAGGATCGGTGCTTTCCGGTCGCTGACACATCCCGAGTTTCTGGAACTGACCGGATCGCGACCAAGCAACAGACGCAAGGAGTTGCTGTCGCAGGCCCTGCGGGAAACCGACCCTGAAACACGCGCCTTCTGGACCAGCTTGGTCCCCGACGTCGAACGTTTCGGGATCGGCGGGGTCGGCAAGTTTGAGCGGTATTTCCGCATCTTCCGCACCCGGCTTTTGCCGATTGTTCATTCCCGACGCACGATTGATGACGTCTTTACGCCCCGAACACCCGAAGCGCGCGAAGTTTTCTTTGACACACGCTTTGATACCTTTAGATGGCGGCTGTTGCTGAATGTGTTTTTCTCGCGCTTTGTGATGGGGCGTATGGGTCGCGACAAGGCATTCTTTGATCACGTCGAGGGCAGCCCCGCTCAGCATGTAGCTCGTCGAATTCGCCACGCAGGTGTTGAAACCGACCCATCGCGAAATCCATATTTGCACTGGATTCTGAAGGGCACGCATAGCGATGCACTCCCAATGGCCTGGAGGCCCGAGCATTTTGATACGATCCGCGCCCGCCTGGACCGCCTGGATATCCGTCCGGGGTCGTTGGAGGCCTTCGTTTCGACCGGTGAAAAAGCCAATGGTTTCAACCTGTCGGATATCTTCGAATATATGTCGCCCGAAGTGTTTGAACAGGTTTACGGGTCTATCCTGTCCGCTTCCGCGCCCAAGGCCCGCCTTGTGTATTGGAACATGATGGCACCCCGCCGCGTGCCGGTCGTACACAAGGAAAAAATAGAAACACATCACGCGATCGAGGATCGACTGAAGGCGCGAGACATGGCCTTTTTCTACTCGGACTTTGTCGTGGAAGAGGTGCTTGTGTGAGTGTTCTGGTACAGATCCTGCTGGCCTTGACGTCTGTTCTCGCCCTGTTGGGATTAATGGCAGTTGTCCGTCGGTTGGCGCAAAAGGTCGGCTTGAACGCAGAAGTGCAACGTAAACTGATGCATGTTGGAACCGGGCTTTTCACCCTGGTTCTGCCTTGGATTTTCCCGGATCGCTGGCCGGTGTACATGCTGATCGCGGTAACGATGATTGTCATGTTGATCTTGCGTTTGCCGCGTTTCTCAAAAGGTCTGGGAGCAGCGCTGCACAGCGTCGAACGCACCTCATACGGTGATTTCCTGTTGGCGTTATCCGTTGGGTTTTGCTTTCTGCTGGCAGGGGCAAACACTCTGTATTACGTGCTTCCGATCGCCGTTTTGACGCTGGCGGATGCTGCTGCTGCGCTTGCCGGCACGACATATGGAACCAAACGCTACGTGGTTGAAGACGGCGACAAGAGCCTAGAAGGGTCAGTGGTGTTTTTTGTCGTAACGCTATTGGTTGCGATCATCTGTTTCCTGTTCTTGTCGAAACTACCACCCTCGAACATCATGATGCTGTGCCTTATGGTTGCGGCCTTTGGCACATTGGTCGAGGCGCAAAGCTGGCGAGGGTTTGACAACCTGTTCCTGCCGCTTGGTTTGCTGATTTTTCTGAAAAGTCACTATCATAGCTCTTTGGCAGAATTGTCGTTGTTGGCCGTTTTGTTTCTTGCCTCCCTTGCCAGTTTCGGCGTGGTGGGAACCAAGCTGGGCCTGACCAAACATACGACCCGCGTTTATGTTGTTGCGGTCTTTCTGTTACTGGCAGCTGCGAAACTCCAGAATACAGTACTGCCGATCATGGTTCTGGCGGCACACGGCTGGGCGCGCACCGCCTCTCCGTGTGACAGTAAGTACCCCGATCTGGATATTGTTGCCGCCCTGGGCCTGTTGGGCTTCGGTTGGCTCGCGGCGGGGAATGCTGCGGGATGGGATGCGATATCCTTTTTTGGGCTGAGTGCGATGGGGTTGGCCATGGGGCTTATTGCAGTGGCGTTGCGCACCACGCCAATAGCGATACCGTTTGCTGCCGCCCTCCTGTTCTTCATCCGGTCCTGGGTGGTTTCCCTGAACTCTGACCAATCGAATTGGGCCGAGCCCCTGACTGCACTCGCACTTGTATCACTCGCAACAATGGCGATTGTGCCCCTGTTGCTTCCACATTTGCTCCAAAAGAATCGTGTTTTCAGGCTCACGCTGTTGGCACTGTTTCCACCGCTTGCCTATTACATCTGGTCCATAGCAGGGGCCGTTGGCGGTGGGATGGTCTCAGGAGTTGTATCATGACGAAAGAAACCATTCAGACCGATGGCGCCAAACTGTCTGTTTATCTGCAAGGCCCCGATTGGGACGATGTTCCCGCTGCAACAATCGGCGACTTTTCTTGCCAGACCCCAGAGGCCGGTTTGGAGGCTTTGAAAACGGCCGTTGCGTGTGTCCGGCGGGCCGGGATTGATCGGATCATTGGGCCAATGTCTGGCGACACATGGCATAGCTATCGGTTCGTATCCGATAGCGACGGTTCAGCGCCTTTTTTAATGGAGCCGACGAACAAGCCACATGAGCCCGATGTGTTTCGGGCGGCAGGATTTACGACCATCAGCAGGTATTTCTCGGCGCGCGTGTCGTTGGCACAAACGTCCAGGTCGCCTCTTGCGGCAGCCGACTCGTTTGATGTCGAACCCTGGGACGGAACCAACCCTGAAGGATTGTTCCGGCAAGTGTACCAACTGTCAGTTGAGGCTTTTTCCAAAAACGCCTTCTATAAACCCATATCTGAGAATGATTTTCTTGCAATGTACTTGCCCGTCATTCCGATGTTGAAGCGCGAACTTATCTTTTTTGCTCGTCGTCCGGACGGCTCGTTGGCGGGTTTTCTGTTTGGGATCCCCAACTATGCAGAAGGCCCAAATCCAGCTGGGGCCATCCTGAAGACCTATGCGAGCCTTGAGCGCGGCGCAGGCCGTCATTTGGCCAGTCATTTCCATAGGTCAGCCCTAAATCTCGGTTTTAAAACAGCCATCCATGCGTTGATCCATGATGACAATCAATCCGCCGACCGCAGTGTTGTCGAAGGGGCTGAGGTTTTCCGGCGGTACAGCCTGTTGGGGTTGCGCCTGGATGGTTAATCTGTTGGACCATTTTGCCGTTGCCGTCGATCGATATCCAAACCGAACGGCCATCGTCGAAAGCAACGGTCGCGAGGTCACCTTTGGTGAGCTTCAGAATCGTGCGCAGCAATTTGCCAGAAAGTGGAGCCGAAAGGGAATTGACCATGGCGATCGCGTTCTGTTGGCGATGCCAGTCAATGCTGATCTCTACGCAAGTCTTGCGGCCTTGTGGTCGTTGGGTGCAACGGTGGTATTGCCTGAACCAGCGATGGGGCTAGCGGGGTTGCGTCACGCAGCGAGAACGACCCGACCCAAGGCCATTTGCGCATCAGGTTTCTTTGCGCTGCTCAGGTTTGTTGTGCCCGAACTTTGGAAGCTGCGGCTTTTGCTACCAGGCAATGCCAAGGGCGACCTGAGGAAAGCGGCTGTCAAGGACAGTGACATGGCGCTCATTTCCTTTACGTCCGGAACAACAGGTCGGCCCAAGGCCATCCCCCGCAGCCATGCGTTTTTGATGGCACAACATGATGCCATCGCACCGCTTCTTGACAGTAATGAAGCAGAGCGGGATCTGGTAGCGTTCCCGGTGTTCACCCTGATAAACCTTGCGGCTGGGCGCACGACCGTTCTACCGAACTGGAAGATGAGAAATCTGGATCGACTATCGCCCAAGCAGTTGGCGGGCTGGATATCAATTCAGCAAGTTACGCGGCTTCTGATCCCCCCGTCTTTGTGCGAAAAGCTTGCTCAGTGTAGCGAAACGGACCGACTGCATACAGTTTTCACCGGTGGCGGCCCGGTGTTCCCTGACCTGATTGAAAGGCTTCTCACCAATACCGGTCTGGACGTGGTCTGCGTCTATGGGTCAACCGAAGCTGAACCGATTGCGCATCTTGACGCGCGTGACATCTCCGAAAGCGACCAACGCGAAATGGCAGCGGGTAAGGGACTTCTTGTCGGGCATCCGGTTTCGCAAATCAAACTTCGAATTTGGGAGGACGAAGTTCAGGTGGCGGGTGATCATGTAAATGATGGCTATCTAGATCCAGCACACTCCAAAGAGAACAAAATCAAAGATGGCGCCACGATCTGGCATCGAACCGGCGATGCTGGTCAGTTGGATGACCTGGGTCGTTTGTGGCTGTTAGGTAGACTGGGGAGCGAGGTGACAACTTCGTCTGGCCGCATCTTTCCTTTTGCAATCGAAATAGCTGCCCGGCAATGGCCGAGCGTGACGAACAGCGCGCTCATGAACTTCAACGGCAGTCCCGCTTTATGCATTGAAGGTGACGCGTATCAGCTATCAAACTGGGAAAATTTGGCCCAGGAATTTGGTGTTTCCAAAGTGGTCCATGTGCGAAAAATGCCAATGGACAAACGTCACAGATCCAAAGTTGACCGGGAAAAACTCATCCATTTGTTGGGCTTCTAGTCTACACTATTTATTCTTAAGTATTCCGACGGAAGATAACGGTCGAGCATAGTTTTGTGTCTGGTCGCTGAACGGCGGGAAAGCCCAGCGGCTTCGAAATTTCGTAACCCGCGGACACACCTCGTATCTCTTCGTTAGTTTTCTAAGACGGCCAGGTATCCTCTAGCCGCCTTGAAACAAACAAACGCGTGCATCGAATTTGCCAGACTAACAAGCCGCGCGTGGCCCTCATCACTGTTCGAGAGCCGCAACCCATGAATGTCCGGCAGACAATGAACGTCAAGTCAATCGCGGCGTCTATGCCGATGATCTGCGATTGTCGTACTTGACCGGTGTCTCGCGCTGCTTTCTGTGGGGGATGCAGGCGTGTATCTCCTTGTCTTTTAAGGCGTCTCGGAGCCAGTCGGAACCATGGCCATGATCGCCGAACAATCAGCCCACATTCGGTATGCTGCTGAGCAGAGACCGAGCACGGATGTAATCGCTGATTTGCCCGCCGGTAACGAACCGGTTGAGCGGGCGATCTTTGCTATCACAAATGGCATTTAGCTTGGTGTCATGAGCATCTACGGGATTCTGTTTTCGGATACCGGGTCGAACACGACGGCCTTTTCCATATTGAAAGCAAACTCGGCCTGTTGGCCGGGCGTAACCTCTGCATCCGCGCGCATGCGGGCGACGCATTCGGCGCCTCCGATCGTTGTGGCCACAAATGTGTCCGAGCCTGCGGGTTCTGTCACAGTCACCGTGTTTCGGATCGACACAATGTGCGTTGACCGGTGATCAGCGCCTTCCACATCGGTAAGCGCTTCGGGGCGGATGCCCAATATCACATCTTTACCTTCGTATGTCTTTATCGCGTCCGAAGGCGCGCAAAGGGCGAGTCGCACTTCGTCGCCGCGATCATCAAATGTAACTGCATAGACCGAGGCCCCTTCGACCCGTACGGATGCCTTGATCAGGTTCATTGACGGTGAGCCCATGAATGTAGCGACGAACAGGTTTGCCGGAGTATCGTAAATCTCTTTCGGTGTGCCCAGTTGCTGTACATATCCGCCATTCATCACGGCAATCCGGGTCGAAAGAGTCATTGCCTCGATCTGGTCATGGGTCACGTAGACTATGGTAGTACCAAGGTTCTGGTGCAGCTTCTTGATTTCGGTGCGCATATCGACCCGCAGCTTGGCGTCGAGATTTGACAAGGGCTCGTCGAACAGAAAAACGTCGGGGTTGCGCACTAGCGCCCGACCCATGGCAACCCGCTGACGCTGACCGCCCGACAACTGGCCCGGTTTTCGGTCAAGCAGTTGTTCGATCTGCAGCAACTTGGCGACATCCGCCATCGCCTTTTCACGTTCGGGCTTGGGAACACCATGCATTTCCAGACCAAAGGTAATGTTCTGGCCGACAGTCATGTTCGGATAGAGGGCGTAGGACTGGAATACCATCGCGATATTGCGATTGGACGGGTGTACCCCGTTCATGCGGGCATCCTTGATCCGGATTTCGCCCGACGTGATGTCCTCTAGGCCCGCAATCATGTTCAACAGTGTGGATTTTCCGCAACCAGAGGGCCCAACAAGCACCAGAAACTCGCCTTCTTCCACTGCGATATTTACTTTATGCAGAACCTCGACAGAGCCGTAGGACTTGGTGACGTTGTCGATATCGAGAAAACCCATCGGTTACCCCTTAACAGAGCCCGCCATCAAGCCGCGCACGAAATAGCGTCCGGCAACGATGTAGACGAGCAGGGTTGGCATTGCGGCTAGGATCGCGCCGGCAAAATGGACGTTGTATTCCTTCACGCCGGTCGAGCTTTGCACAAGGTTGTTCAGGGCGACTGTCATCGGGGCGCCATCGCCCGAGGCGAAGGAGGCACCAAACAGGAAGTCGTTCCAGATGTTGGTGAACTGCCAGATCACGCAAACCACGATAATCGGGCCCGAGGATGGCAGAAGGATGCGCCAGAAGATCTGAAAGAACCCTGCACCATCAATTTGAGCGGCCCGAACCAATTCGGTCGGGAACGCCGCGTAGTAGTTCCGGAAGTACAGGGTCGAAAAACCGACGCCATAAACCACATGAACCAGAACCAGTCCGGCGGTCTTGCCGGACAGGCCAAGAACGCCGAGGATCGCAGCCATGGGGATCAGGACGATCTGGAACGGGATGAAGCAGGAAAACAGCATCAACCCAAACAGGATCGTGTCGCCACGGAACCTCCATTTGGTCAGGATGTATCCATTCAGCGCCCCTAGTACCGTTGAAATTGCAACGGCCGGGACGACCATCGAAATTGAGTTCCAGAAATAGGGTCTGAGACCTGTCGGCTCAACCCCGACCTGCGCAGTGGACCACGCCTTTACCCAGGGTTCCAGCGTGAAGGCGTTTGGAAGGGACATCATCCCTCCGCCGGTGATTTCGGACAGTGGTTTCACTGAATTCACCAGCATGACATAAAGCGGAAGCATGTAGAACAACACGAACAGGATCAGCACGACGTAGATCAGCGTGCGAGTGTATCGGCCTGTTCGGACAGCGGTGTCAGAGCTTGCGACGGCCATCACTTCTTCTCCTTCAGCTCAGCATAGAGATAAGGGATCATGATTGCGGCAATCGTCATCAGCATAATGACGGCTGAGGATGCACCGATACCCATCTGATTTCGGCTGAACGTGTAGGAATACATGAAAGTCGCAGGCAATTCCGTTGCCCTGCCGGGGCCACCTCCGGTCATCGCGATGACAAGATCGAAGGTTTTGATTGCCAGATGCGCAAGGATCACGAAGGCCGACAGGAATGCAGGTCGCAGTTGCGGGATAATGATACGGCGATACAGGTTCCAGTTCGATGCGCCGTCCATCTGAGCAGCCTTGAGGATTTCGTTGTCGATGCCGCGCAAACCGGCCAGAAACATTGCCATGACAAACCCGGAGGTTTGCCAGACGGCCGCCAGAACGACCGTATAGATTGCGAAGTCCCGGTTTTTGATCCAGTCGAACTCGAAGCTCTGCCATCCCCAAGACTGCACGATGTTTTCCAGTCCGATGCCCGGATCCAAAAACCATTTCCAGGCGGTGCCGGTTACAATGAAACTCAGCGCCATTGGGTAGAGATAGAGCGGGCGCAAAAATCCCTCGCCGCGGATCTTCTGGTCCAGCAAAATGGCCAGTGTCAGGCCAATAATTGTGCAGACTACGATATACAGACCGGCAAAGACGGCCATGTTAGTCAATGCGATCTCCCAGTGGGAAAGCTTGAACAGTTTTTTGTAGTTCGACAGCCCGATCAGGTCGAATGTCCGCTGCCCGTTCTTGTCGACGAACGGCAAGATGCGGCTGTCGGTAAACGATACGTAGATCGTGAACAGAATGAACCCGTAGACAAATATCAGGACCATCGCCAGAGATGGTGACAGGACGAGCTTGGGAATCCAGTTTTGCAGACGGGTCTTGAAATCTGCCTCAGCAACCGTGGCCATGGCAACTCTCCTGAGGACGGGTTACGTGAGTTAAAAGTCGTGCGGGGCGATCACTGGGAATCGCCCCACGCAAATGGATCACTTTGCGATGGAAACCGCGTCGACCAGTTCCTGAACAGCGGTTTCACTGTCATACTCGCCGTTGAAATGCGCGGTGACCACATCATAAACCGCATTCTTTACCGAAGCCGGAGCAGCATGACCATGCGCCATCGAGCCGAACAGGTTGCCCGAGGATGCCGCTGCTGCAAGGTCTTTCATACCCTGCTGGCCGCAGGCATCCAATTCGCTTCCATCTACGTCGGTGCGGGCCGGGACTGACCCTTTCACCTTGTTGAAGGCGATCTGGAAGGATGGTGACAGGATGGCGCTGGCCAAAGCCGCCTGTTCTGCCGAAACGGTGCCGCCCTGATCAAACATCATGAACTGGTCTGCATTGAAAGTGACCTGATCCTGCGTGCCGGGGAAGCGGAAGCACAGGAAATCCTTGCCCGGAACCTTGCCTGCATTCAGGAACTCGCCCTTCGCCCAGTCGCCCATCATCTGAAAGCCGGCTTCGCCATTGATGACCATCGCCGTCGCCAGGTTCCAATCGCGGCCCGAGAAGTTGTCATCGACGTTTTCGCGAATGAACGCCATCCGGTCGAATGCCTCTTTCATGGTCTCCGAACCCAGAGCCTCTTCATCGAGATCAATGAAGGCGGCTTTGTAGAAATCTGGCCCACCCGTTGACATGGCTACCGCATCGAACACTGTTGCGTCCTGCCAGGCCTGACCGCCATGCGCGATTGGCGTAATACCTGCTGCCTTCAGAGTTTCAACTGCCGCTACGAAATCTTCCCAGGATTCGGGTACGGCGATACCATTGGCATCAAGCACGGGCTTGTTGGCCCAGACCCAGTTTGTTGAATGCACATTGACAGGTGCTGAAATCCACTTGCCATCGACTTTGGCAAAGAATTGCAGCGCTTCGGGAACAACTTCATCCCATCCTTCCTGGGCGGCAAGTTCATTCAGATTGGCAAGTGCCCCCTGATTTCCCCAGTCCAGTATGTCAAAACCCAGCGCCTGAACTGCCGTGGGCGGATCACCTGCAGTGACGCGGGCACGCAATACAGTCATGGCCTCGGTTCCACCGCCACCGGCAACGGGCATATCCTGCCAACCGATGCCCTGGCTTTCCAGATCCTGTTTGAGCACGTTCAGCGCCGCAGCTTCGCCGCCTGATGTCCACCAGTGCAGAACTTCCACATCTTCGGCCTGAGCAGCTGTCACGGATAGGGCAGCAACTGCCGTCGTAAAGTGCAGTATCTTGGCAATCTTGTTCATGATGTCCTCCCTGATTGTATTTTTGTAACTGTTCGGTTACTTTCATTATAGTGACGGAAGTGTTCACCAAGTCAAGAAAACTTATTCGGCACCTCGCATGGGCGCGAAGTAACGTCGCGGCCACGCAGGAAAGGCTTTCTCAGATCATCCAAGTGTCAGCATTACTCGATGCATTCGTTTCACTACAACTAAGGCTGCTCATTTCGAACGATCCGCAGAATGCTGTCGACGTTGAAGTCCAAGCGCTCGTTCAAGGCTTGCTCGTCCATCATGTCCCGTTGAAACAGAAATGAGCCGGTAAACCTGTTGGTCAGGTAGTAATACCCGATGGCGGCAATTGTGATGTTCAGCTGCGTAGCGTCTATACCCGAACGAAACTCGCCACTTTCTTCGCCTCTCTTCAAAATGTCTTCCACCATCTCCACGAGACCTTTGGTTGTTTCCGGAAGACTCGAAAGCGACTTTATGTGGCGCGCGCGGTGCAGGTTCTCACTATTGACGAGTGTAATGAATTCTGGGTTCTTGAGGTAGTATTTCCAGGTGAATCTCACTAGGGATTCCAGGGCATCAGACGGTGACAGGCTTTCAAGGTTCAGCTTGCGTTCCGCGGTTCGGATGTCGAGATAGGCCGCTTCCAGAACCGTTCGGAACAGATCTTCTTTGCTTCCGAAATAGTGATAGAGCATCCGCTTGTTCGCATCCGCGCGCTCGGCAATTTCATCCACGCGCGCGCCGCCCAAGCCATGTTTGGCAAACTCTTTCTTCGCGGCGTGAAGTATCCGTGCCTTTGTCGCCTCAGCATCTCTTTTCTTTTTGTTTTTTGTTTTTTCGACCAATTCGAACTTCCTTTCTTCCGGGCTTTTTGCACGGTGAAAATGGCCAACGCGGTCCTTTTGCCTGACCTTCCGATTTCAATTGCACGCTACTGCGTGCCGCCCACCTTCGTTTCTACCTCATTCTTAACGCTTGACATAGCGTTTCGTAAAGAAGTAACTGGTTAGTGCGTTAGCGGTGCAAATTGCCGTTATGCGAGATATGTGTCGGGGAGGGGCCGACGTGGGGAATACCTGTGGTCCTATGGGCTCTGTTGCACAAATCGGATTTTGAGCGCAGTTCCCCTTTCCCCGGACGGACTTATCCTACGGGCTCTGTGA
>NZ_JBXWTH010000034.1:0-97926 GCF_059613825.1 Ruegeria sp. SATB027 | reverse complement strand
GTACCACCGGTATCCGTACCGGATGTACCACCGGTATCCGTACCGGATGTACCACCGGTATCCGTACCGGATGTACCACCGGTATCCGTACCGGACGTACCACCGGTATCCGTACCGGACGTACCACCGGTATCCGTGCCAGATGTACCGCCGGTATCCGTACCGGACGTACTATTGGACGTTGTGCCTGACGGCGGTGTACTGGTTCCCGTTCCACCGGAGACAGGCGTTGTCGCCGTTCCAACCCAAGAATCGTAGGAGAGCGGATAACTATCGACCAGGTCAGAACCTGCCCCCAGAACATCTACTGTACTACCGGGAATAACACCAAACTGGTTGTACCCATCGGTTGCGGTTGTCGCATGATAGGTAAACTGAGCATCATAATATCCGGCTGCGTTCGGGTCTGTATTCTGAACAAAGGCATTGTCCAGAACCGTCCAGTCGGACTGTCCCTGGTGGCCAGCAATCCCGGATGTCACATTCTGGTCGATGATCACGTTGGTCGAAGATGATCCGACGGTGATTTTGGGAATGGTCACACCACCCGTCACCGAGCGCGGAACCGCGATCAATGTGTTGTTCGAAATCGTCAGACCATCGGTCATGTGAATCGCAATGCCGTTAGTATGGGCATTGTAGATAACGTTTCCTTCGATCACGATATCCTGGTGCCAGTCCGTCGGATCCGAATAGTTGGCGTTGTCGCCCCCGGCCCAAATGCCCTGCGTGTAGTCACCCGACCCAATATCCAGGACATTGTTCCGAATGATGATGTCGCTGCTGCCATCCCCGCTGGAACGCTTAATCTGAATCATATCGCGGTGATCGTAAGAACCCGCGGCACCCCCGAAATCGTGGATATAGTTGTTCTCGATCAGAACGCCGTCAACCCGACCCAGATTGATGCCGTCAGAACGGATTGTGTGAATGTTGTTGCCAATCAGATCAACATCCGAGGAGGTGCCGACATTTATGGCTTTCCACCAGGAATGGAACTCGGAATTGGCGATAGTGACATTTGCCGAACCCTCGACCACAAGCCC
The DNA here is from genome assembly GCF_059613825.1 of Ruegeria sp. SATB027. Classification (NCBI taxonomy): domain Bacteria; kingdom Pseudomonadati; phylum Pseudomonadota; class Alphaproteobacteria; order Rhodobacterales; family Roseobacteraceae; genus Ruegeria; species Ruegeria sp. SATB027. The sequence continues at coordinate 96,880 of NZ_JBXWTH010000034.1, read as the reverse complement.
CTTGCCGAAACCTGTCCCATCAGCCGAGGTCCCGGTTCCGCTTGCAAAATCCCCATCAAAAACCGAATTGACGATGTTTATGTTAGTGCTGTTGTCGATCCGGAACTTGCTGGCAGATTCACGCTGCCCACTGACATATGTATAATCAAACTCGATAGTATCGAACGTGACGTTCGAGGTTTGGTTGACATAAACTTCCGAAAAGCTTGCCATCGCGCTCGGATCAGCGGATTTGATCGTCACGTTGGATGTGTAAAGGGCGTTTTTGAGATTCAGCACCCCATAATCACCTGCCGCAAGCAGTATCGTTTCCCCACCTGTCGCCTGAGACAGAGCCTGGTTCAACTCCGCCGCAGAGGTTACCGTGATTGTCGTCGACATCTTTCACCTTTTTGCATAGGCGCTGTGAGTGGCAGCGCACAAGAATCCCGCTCACCCAGGACAGAAGGAACAGCCGCACGAAGGCGACAGATGGGCCAGAATGTGGCTATGTTTGGAAATTGTTGCCCGCATCGGGACAATAATGTCCCTTCGCCTTCATTTCCGAGTGAAATTGATACTCGTTACCGGGAATTGTTCCCCTTCCCTTAGCGGTACCCAAGGGTTTTACGAATTGATTCCTCTGCCGCAACAATGAACACACAATTGCCACTATTCCGGCATGGGCCCGCGTATCCCGAACAAATATCGGCGGTGAATTGCCCGATGCCGTGACGTCACCCCGTGTGGGTGCCCCATCAAATCCATCAACGTTCTGTTCAACACAGCTTTATGGACACGACTCATCCATGCCCGTAGCCTTCCTAATTGATGAACGTGACACGGGCGGACCTGCCATGCGGGACAAACACAGTTCTTTCGGAATGCTGGTGTGTGCCTGCATTTTGCTACTCTCTTTTTCGGCCCCGTCCTATGCCGCTGGGGCGTGTACCGACACGAAAGCCACGACAAACGTGTCCGGTACAGAAAAGGGTCAGATACTCCGCAACGCTTCTGAACTCGCAGGCGCCGTAAAAAATGCGAAGGGAGGAGAGACATTCATTCTTAAAGGCGGGAATTATGGCGCTCTGAAAGTTAGCAATATTTTTGAGAAGCCCGTCACGATCCGCTCAACCAACCCCGGATCGCCTGCATGTTTCACGGAATTACGCCTGCAGGGCGCGGGCAACATCGTGTTGGATGGGTTGATTTTTGACTATGAGTATTCCCCGGGGGACAAGGACTCAACCACCCGCTTCACCATCTATTCCAGCAGAAACGTGACCATCTCGAACTCCTTGTTCGATGGTGGCTACAAATCAGGAGTGGGGCATGGCCGCGGACTCCGCCTCAAGGACAATGTATCGATTACACTGTCCCAGAACACATTCCGCAGATGGTGGAAAGGACTTACGGGTGGGCATGGCAACGACATAACGATCCAGGGAAACACCTTCTACGACATACGCTCGGACGGTATGGCTATGGGCGCTGTTGATGGGTTGATCATCGAAGGCAATCATCTGCACAATTTTCGCGGTATACGCGGAGGCAAGGATCACCGTGACATGCTGCAGATCATGCGCGCGTCCAACCGACGCAGCACAGACATCGTAATTCGCAACAATATCTTTGACATGGGCGCGGGAGATTATGCTCAGACAATCTGGATGGGCGGAGATGGCAAAAACTTGGGGGATCCCATGGTTCGTCATCAGAATGTGTTGATCGAGAACAACGTGATTTATAATGCCCATGCACACGGTATTTCGATCCATGGGGCAGATAACCTGTCGATCAGGCGAAATTCGGTCATCCGGGTCAGACGGGAGAAAGATGGGGGCATCACCATTCCGCGCATCAGCGTTTCCCCGGATTCAACCTCAGTCGTTATCGAACAAAACGCCGTCAGTAAAATCAGCGGATACAAGAACCAGCGCGATTGGGTCATCCTTAATAACGCCGCCATTCAGGATGTATCCCGGGGGGCACCCGGATTTTACGACAGTGAGTTCATCTACTACGCAACCGGACCGGCAAACGGACATAACGAATATGGCGTGCGGCCGGGCAGCCAAATCGATCGGCTTAATGCCGGCTCCACGCTTGTTAAGAATTACCCAACCCGCAAATAGCCCCAATATGACGGCGCCCGCACCGGGCACATTAGGTCAAATCTTCAGAATACTCCCGGTATTCCCAACGAAAAGAGCAGACATGTAGTGGTTACAAACAGACACGGATGCTCAAAAAAGCTGTGCGCAGGCGCGGAACTCTTTGAGGCCCGCATCAAACCATGATCACATACAGCCAGCTACACAATAAACGACATTCAAACGGTGCCGCCAAATATGAACACACCCATGTCGCAGTCTCGGGCCGGTCATGCAGGTCAAGATACCCCGACACTCAGCATTATTGTGCCGATGTTCAATGAAGAGGACGTTCTGCCAATCCTGTTTGATCGGCTGGGCCAGTTTCTGGGAAACCTTGGCGAAAGCTATGAGATCATATGTGTGAATGACGGCAGCACAGACGGCACAGCCAGAATTTTAGCCGACGCGCACGAACATGACAGGCGCATCAAAGTGGTAAACTTTTCCCGCAATTTCGGCAAAGAGATCGCCCTGACCGCCGGACTTGACGTTGCCTCGGGCAGAGCAGTCGTTCCGATAGATGCGGATTTGCAGGACCCCCCCGAACTGATTGAAAGCTTTCTCGAGAAATGGCGCGAAGGGTTCGATGTCGTCTATGCCGTCCGGCACCGCCGCAATACGGACACCGCGATGAAACGCTGGTCGGCGATAAAGTTCTACAAGATCATCAACAGGCTCTCAGGGGTTCCGATTCCGGCCAATACGGGTGATTTTCGGCTCATGGACCAAAGGGTGGTTCGCTCAATAACCCAATTGCGAGAACATAATCGTTTTATGAAGGGGCTCTTCGCCTGGGTCGGATTTCGACATGCCGAGGTACTTTATGACCGGCCTGAGCGCGCAGCGGGACAAAGCAAGTTCAACTACTGGCGTCTTTGGAATTTCGCACTGGACGGCATTACCGGGTTCAGCACCGTCCCGCTGAGAATTGCTGGCTATGTCGGTATGCTGACCGCCCTGGCGGCGATTATCTACGGCATTTTCCTTATCGTACGTACCCTGATCTACGGGGTGGACGTACCTGGTTATGCCTCGCTGATGGTTGCCGTGCTGTTGATCGGTGGTTTGCAACTCGTGGTGCTTGGCGTGATCGGCGAGTATCTGGGGCGTCTCTTTGACGAGGCCCGCAAACGCCCGCTTTACATTGTCGAAAGCAGCCTTGGCCTAACCGCCGAGGCCCTTGCGGAGCCGCCCGACGGAAAACCATTGACTTGAGCTTTCGTCAATTGAACCATCAGGATGTTCAATTCGTTTATTCGGTACAGGCGGTGTTTTGTTGCTCGGCGATCATTTCGAATGTCATGGGAATTGCGAGATAATGTTGCGCCAACAGTTGCCTGCAAGCCATCTGATGCAACCAAAGGGTGCGGGGCAGAGCTGGCCAGCATATAGAAAGGTCACAGGCCCAGAAATAGCACCAATAAGGCCCACCAGGTCACATTATCCAAAAATAGGTGACTATCTTTGCGCAGAATTTCCAATGTTTGCGCATTCGTATGCACATACACCGCAGGAGCAAAAATACCGACAGAAAGCTGCGCGCGCCTCACGCAAGGTCGACTTACCAAATGCCACCCAGAACCGAGGCACATGTGACCGGTAAAACCCCATGATACAACAATCCCCCGCAGTTGGGCGTAATGATCTGGCTGTGCTCCTGCTCATACTGCTTCTCGCCTCCGTGCTGCGAACCGCAGGGCTGAATGCGCCGCTATGGTATGATGAAATTTGGACCGTCGATACGCATGTCCGCCTACCTTGGGGCGAAATGATGCGCGAATACTCGATGAACCATCACTATTTCTTCAGCATGAAGGCTAAGCTGGTTTCGCAGATTTTCGGAGATCAGCCCTGGGCCTATCGTTTTCCAGCGGTGCTGTTCGGCGTTGGTATCGTTGCTGCAATCTGGTGGCTGGCCCGGGATGTTGCAGGCACGAAGGTCGCTCATATTTCGGCCCTGCTTGTCGCACTTTCCTATCATCAGGTTTGGTTTTCGCAGAACGCCCGTGGATATACCGAACTCGCATTCTGGAGCACTTTGGGCCTTATTTTCTTTTTGCGGGGGACGCACCGTCCGACCATCGGCACGTGGATTGCGTTTGGCCTGACTGCCGCAGCTGCGGTTTTCACACACCTGACCGGGGTATTCTTCTTTGTCGCCCTGGGCTTCATCTGGCTGGTGTCACTAGTAACCGGGTTTGGGCGCCCCGCCCTGACCCGTGACTGGGTGCTGCGGCCTCTTATTGGCGTAGCAATGGCGCTGGTCTTAATTGTGTTGTTGTATCTGCCGATCTTTCCAAGCCTCGTGGAAGCCATGGGCGAGGTAGCGGCAACATCCGCTGTCGATCCTATGCAGGAGTATCAGAGCCCGGTCTGGACAGTGCTGGAAGGGCTACGGACGGCAGTCGGAGATACTGGCCCGCTGACCATGATTGTTGCATTCGGCGGATTGGTCGCCCTGGCGTTTGGTGCCGCAGGAGCACATTCAGCACAACCGCTGTTTTTCCCGTCCATCGTTATTCATATCGTGGTGACGCTGGCTATTCTCCTGTCGCTCGACATGCGGATATGGCCACGCTTCTTTTTTGTTGATATCGGCCCGGTCATCATTTTTGCGGTCATCGGCTGCTGGCACGGTGCAAGCATTGTGGCACGAGTGATAAGCCAACCTCGGATCGGAATGCCACTGTTCGCCGTCGGTGTTGCGGCGATGATCGCTTTATCCGTGATTCTTGTGCAGCGGAACTATGCCGCGCCAAAACAGAATCTGGCCGGAGCTTTTGCCTTTGTGGAACAGACCCGCAACCCTTCCGAGCGGGTTTACGCCATCAATCCGGGCGGGCCTGTCTTTGAGAACCATTTCAATGCCAACTGGACAACCATTGGCGACCCCGAAGCATATGCAAAAGCAATAGCTCAGCCTGGTCCTGTGACATTGGTCGTCCTGTTTCCGAACCGAATGTTCAGCGCCATCCCGCAACTGAGGCAGGATGCCAAAGGGCAACTGGACCTTGTCCATGACTTCCCCGGAACACTGGGCGATGGTAACGTTCATGTATATCGGCGTGACTGAGCGACTGCCGAACTGGTGATCAGGGGCAAGACCAGACTGACCGGTCTACAAAATCCAGAGGATAACGCCGCGCTTCCTCTATCAGTGCGGCAGAGCGGGTTCCCGCGACAAACACCATCGACCAGACGGTTTCTCCATCCGGAGTGATCTCGAAAACGCGTCCGGATGTGCTTTCGGTTACAAGAATATTGCCGTTGGGCAACGCCTGATGTGTACCCATGATAAAGCTGAAAAAACGCTGATCATCGTTTTGGGGGTAAACCGTCTCAGCCAGACCAGTCACGGGATCGAACCGAAGGACACGGGCACCCACGAAATCACGGCCAGGCATTCGGTGACCGCTGCCATTATCAAAGACGGTGATGGTGCCGTCCTGCTCGATATCGGGATCGTGCTGCTTCAGCCACGGTCCGTGCTGCATCCAGACGATCTTGCCACTGGATCTGTTCAATACAGCCAGCGCGTGGAGATTACGCATGGAGAGCAGCAAATCTCCGGGCTCTGACCCTGAGATGCGCGCGCTCAGTTCAGGGGTGACAACTTCGATATCGTTGAGATGTAGCGGGTCCAGCTCTTCTGGATTGAGCCCATAGATGATGTCCAGTTCCTGATTTTCTATCAGCCAGTCAATCGTTGGCTCTAGGATGGGGACGTCTTCAATGATACGTCCCTCGGGGTCGATCAAAAGCGCTGAATCGGCATAGTAATTGTCGGAATCCATGATTGCTTCGACCGAAGCGCCCGGAAGCATATATTTAGGGGTTATGGTGGCCGGATCACGTTTTTTTGGAATCCAGTACGTCCCATCCGGGTTCTCCGTGATCGAATGGTGGGTCATCTGATCAACAGTCCAGACGGTATCACCGCAAGGACCAAGGCGCGCGGTGCCCAGCTCGGCGAAATTGACAAGGACGGATCCATCCTTTCTCAGGGCAACCCCCTGAGTGTGATATTCTCCAGATCCCTTGGGGATATTCTTGTCAGGGATGATATGAGCCGGATTGGACCAAATTGCGTGAAAATCCAGCGGCCAGGTGCGCAAAAGCGTCCCGTCAGCATCATAGACGCGCGCCTGTGCGCCATCGTCAAACATGCCTTGCATGACTGTTAACCCAGCCCAGCTAAGCTCGGGATTATATGTGACAAGGCCGGTTCCCTCATAGCGACGCGGCATCCACCGGGGGTCACGATACCACGGGCCGTGGATCAACTCTTTTACCGTGCTTCTGGCTTCCTGAACCAAAGCTGTCGGCGGCAAATTCAGAACGGCTGCAGAAACACCTGCCAGAAAAGCCAGCGTTGCACCGCAGACGAGAAAGACGATAAAACTCACTACATTCTGGCGATCCACGGCCACTTACTCCACCTCATTGCCCGTACTTAATATTTCCTCCAACGCCTGTGCGTCTGTGGCGTCATGTTCCACGGTCCACTCGGTTCCCATCGCCGTCTTGTGCTCAATGCGCAGGACCGAGAACGGTTCGCCTCCTGTACTCAGAAACCTGTAACACAGACCGTTCATTTCTGTGGCCAGAGCTTGCCAGGGAAAACGGTTGAACCTGATCCACTCGCCAGCTTCGTTTAACTGGGTTGCAACGATCTGGCCGTCACCGGGGTCTATATCCGCGCAGGTTTGCCCCAGCAGAACGGCCATAGTGTCAGAGTAACAAAGCGCAGCATTCCTTTCGCCCCCCAGAGGAAAGCAGGTAGATTGCCTAGGCAGGGGTTCAGCAGCTTCGAAGCAAACAAAAAGCGTGCCCTCAGCCATGAAAACCGATCCATCTTCCGGGAAGGCCGCGCAGGGCCGCGGAGGGGTCAGAACCGACCCGGCATAATTCGCAGCTCCGTAACGAATCTGAAATATGGAATTCATGTCGATGCCACGATGAAAGGTGCTGGGTGTCTGAAAACCACCGAACCTTAGGTGCTGGTCAGCAGGCCCACCAACAGAACGGATCGGTGTCGATGTGATATCAAAACCATTCATCGATCTGGCTCGCTCCACTATGTCGTCGGCCAGGGCAACATCCTGCTCCGCCACACGCTGAAAAAGTGGCCAGATATGCGATGACGCAATTGCTTGGCTGACACCAAAGATCAGCACCAGGGTCAGCCCTGCAACCGGGGCAATGCGCGACACGGGCACCCCGGCCATCCCCTGAGCAACAACCGCAGTACTTGCCAGAGCGACACCGGCGAAGACAAAGCCGATAAAGCCGATGCTGCGACCAATCAGATAAGGCTCCGGATAGAGGAACCAGATCAGAACCGGCAATATGAACAGGGCGCCGAACCCACCGAGAAACACGCGAAACGCTCCGAACCATCCTCCGCCAGGGAAGGCGCGTGGGGCGAGAAGCGCGCTCAAGGCAGCCATAAGAACCAACCCACAGACAGCCGCCGTTCCAAGCAGGAAAATTCCGCGATATGGCTGCGGCATTCCCAAAAGCCCACCGCTATGGACAAGCCTTTCCATCCGATGCAACGCGGACAACTTTTCCAAAATCACTGTCGACTCCACCCCGCCTGCAAAACGGAAATTTGCCCTGAGATCCAGAATGGAAATGGTCGCCCGCAGCTGCAGTTGATACAGGGCCAGAGCGACAACAGAAACCACAAGAACTCGGAAGATGCAGAGCACGCTTTCACGATGGTCGTACCCGTCGATCCGGATCAAGACGATAGCCGGGATGAGAAAGCCCATAAGCGCGTAGCTTTGATAGAAGCCGATCGAAATCGCCAGAAGCTCGGCGGCCACGATCATGCGCAGAACTATACCTCCGACTGATTGCGCGTGCGGCTGCGCAATCATAGTCATCGCACCAACAGAAGCCATAAGGCCAAGGCTGAACCATGGTGCTTGCGTCTGATAATGCAGGATTTCAGTCAAATAAACATGAGAAGACCCTGCCAGAAAAACCACCACAATAGCGGCGATCATCATAATTGAACCCGTCCTGGCCACGGACTGGCGTGCGATAAGGACGGAGACCCCGAACAGAGCGACAAAAATAACAAAAATCAGAAATGCAATTGGCGTATCCCAGCCAAAGAGTTCCTCGTGCACCCAATGAGTCGACCAACGACCATGCACCTCGGCAAATCCGCGCTCGAGACCGGCGGCAAACCTCCACTCATCCGGATTGAAACCGGACCGCACGACGCCAATCCCGACGGTCGGTAAAAAAAGTAAAGCTGCGAGAACCGCAGCCGTAAGCAACAAAACCCAAGCTGGCGCTCTGGTATCATCACTCATAAAGGAGCCCAATCAGAAACCGCATGAACCAATGAAACCAAACGACACCTTCTCTCAAACCATTGTCTTTATTTTAGTCATTACTTCTCAATGTGCCATCCACTCCCAGCCTCTGCAAAACAAATCCATTTGGACTCCAGATGCCGTTTCTTGACCCCACCAGTGCATTCCTCGTTCGAAGCATGGCCTCAGTATCAGCCCCGCTTTCACGGCAGCCATGGCAGCTTCACATTCCCAAATCGCATATTCCCTAAACGTCTTGGAAAGCACAATACAACTAGTCAATACGGGCAAACGATCACGAACAATCAGGAGTATTCAGACAAAAAGGTCAGAGTTCGGCGCCAATGGCAACGCGCCGGGACTCCTGCGTTGACTTGGCTCGGGCTGCGGAGGACAAATACACAGTAACGATTGTAATCCAGGTTTCGCCAATGCGTATTGTTTCATACATCTCCGCAATCTTACTCGTTGCTGTCTTTTCGTTTATTTTAGGGATGTGGACGACCCACAAAAACTGGGAGCCCTGGAAGGCATTCTCAGAGACCAAAGAGGCTATCAGATCGTGGAGAGCCACCGGGTATATAGTCCCGGGCGGAACCTACCTCCAGCGCCCGGCACGCATGCCATCGGATTCATACGTCGTGCACCAAGCTGATAAAGTCGCGCCCGGTTATGTGCTGATCAACCGGATCGCCAATCCCGCGCCCGGCTATCTCACAGACCTCATCGATATCGAAGGCAACGTGCTGCACACTTGGAAGATTGATCATTCAAAAGTTATTGAAGGTGGAAACGAAGCCGAATTTGTGCACGCCATTCGCCCTCTGCCCGATGGGTCAATCCTTGCCAATTTCGATGACAGCATGGGCATGGCGAGGTTTGATACATGCGGCGACATCATATGGCGGCGCACAGATATGGTCTTTCACCATTCGCTGACCGAAGATCCCGACCTTGGCGGCTTCTGGACCTGGACCTCCAAAATCTGGGATGGCGGGCACGATCAGCAAATGACCCGGATTGATGCGGAAACCGGAGAAACGCTTGAGAGCATTGACCTGGCGAAAGACGTCATCCTTCCTGACCCTAAGGCGCAACTGGCATTCCGTATTCCCAACGGTTTCAAGTGGCGCTGGGATGCAGAGGCCGATGAAATCCCGGACATCATTCACCCAAATGATGTCGAAGTCCTGCCATCGGAATGGGCCGGGGCATTCCCTCAATTCTCTGCAGGCGACCTTATCATGTCACACCGAGCAATCGATCTGGTTGGTGTTGTTGATCGGAAGACGAAGCGTCTGAAATGGCACAAAGCGGGGCCGTGGGAGCACCAGCACGATGCGGATTTTCATCCCGATGGCACGATTACGGTATACTCGAACAATACCGATCGCCGCCGATCCTCCATTATTGAAATGGATATGAAAACCGGTGAGGTGCGCGATAAATTCGCGGGATCCGAATTGGTCTTCGACAGTTTCATCATGGGGCAGCAGGAACGGCTGCCCAATGGCAATTGGCTGATCTCCTCACCAATGGAGGGCCGGGTGATCGAGGTGACGGCAGACGGGGATTTGGTGCGCGAATTGTCGAACATACTGACTGACGACTACAATTCGATCATCACAACGGCCGTTCATGTTCCGCCCGATTACTTTGACGCGCTGCCGTCCTGTGACAAATGAAATCGCAAAAAAGGCCATCGGCCGCGCTTGATAAAGGCGTGTTGGACCCGAAATTACTCAGGAGCAAATCATGAACAGACGATTTTCAGTTACAGTGAGCGCTGCATTTGCTTTGGTCAGCCTTGCATGTGCCACGCCAGCTCATGCGTATATAGGGCCGGGGGCCGGTCTCGGCGCGATTGGCCTGGCCCTGGCCCTGCTGGTTGTCGTGGTTTTGCTGATTGCCGGCTTTCTTTGGTTCCCGATCAAGCGGGCGCTGAATGCCCGTCGCAACGCCAGGACCGCTGAGACCCCACCTGACGAGCGTCATTGATGATCGCTTTCTGCGTCTCGCTGCTGGCGGTTCTTGGATTTGCAATAGGCCTATTGAAGACCGGAGTTGTTCCGGCGGCCCGGTCTTTGGTTGCATCCTCGGTTCGCGGGGTTTCTGCGATGTTTGACGCGGAAACCACAGATGAAGAGAAAGAGGTCGCCGTCCGCCGCGCCGCGTTCGAGCTCTTGAAAGGCGTCTGGCAACTCGCCTGGCGTTTCAGCCTGTCGCTTGTCGCTGCCGGAGCACCAATACTTCTGGCTGATATTGCTGGCCTTGCAACCACCGATGAGGTGATGGGGCTGATGCTCCGCCTTGATTATATCGTCGCCGTCACTGTGGCAGCGATCCTTATCGCCCGGTTCGTCTCGAAGCGTTTGCCCGGAAACGAGCCCTCCGAAACCGAAGCCTATTCGGAAGGTGACCGCCTGGTTCACGCTTTGGCTTTTTCAACGCCATTATTAATGAAATCCTTGGCGGCCGCAGATGACAGGGTCTTTAGGTTCACCAATAAGACAAGGGGATCACGACCTCCGATCTTCATCACTTCCCTGGCCCGAGGTGGCACAACCGCGCTCTTAAACGCATTTTTTGATATGCCCGTGATCGCAACGCACCAATACCGGGACATGCCATTTATCACCGCCCCCTATCTCTGGTCAGTCCTCGGCGGAAAACGATCAGATCGGGTGACACGCCGCGAACGGGCCCATGGTGACGGGCTTGAGATTGACCTCGACAGCCCCGAGGCATTTGACGAAGTGCTATGGCGCCTCTACTGGCCGGACAAATATCACCAGAAAGCCATCGATCTTTGGCAAGAGGGTGACAAAAACGAACCAGCCTGTGATCGGCTGCGTAGACATTTTGACAAGATTGTTGCGCTACGGCGCCCCGGGCAGGCGCAGGCGCGATATCTGTCGAAGAATAACGCAAACATCGCGCGATTGAATGTGTTGCCGTCTTATTTCCCCGGCTGCGACATCATTGTCCCGCTGCGCCGACCGGCCGCACATGCGGCCTCACTGCTGCGCCAGCACAAAAACTTTCTTAAACTTCAGGCTGAAGATGATTTCGTTCGCCGCTATATGCTGGACATCGGGCATCTCGAATTTGGCCTGCTGCACCGGCCCATCGCGTTCGACACGTTCGATCCCGGCCAGATCGATCCAAAGCAACCAGATTACTGGCTGCACTACTGGATTGCTGCTTTCCACAACGTCGAAAAGCAAAGCGACAGATGCTTGATCGTCACGCAGGATGATCTCAGAGCCCGTCCTGATCAGACAATGCACGCTTTGTGCGAGACGCTGGAGCTTCCCCGAAAAGGCCAGTGCTTCGACGGCTATTTTCGCAACACACCAGACCAAACCCCCGACCACTTGTTTGACGCCGAATTGCTGCATACGGCGAACGCGCTCTACACTAACCTTGATGAGCTGGCCGTGAGATAGCGGAACTCGGGACAATTAGAAAATCCAGCCCATGACAATCGCTCCGAACGCTTGGTTAGGAGCCCTCATCCTGATCATATTTTCTTACAGACAAGATAAGTTCCAAGACATCTAACTGCCTGACTAAAAAGTGACTTATTCCCTTACGGTGATTGCCTGCATTCTGAGGGATGGCTGCGTTTTTTTGAAAAGCGACCTGTTTTGGTGTAAGCTCCCCCAGAATTCATAAGTTTTCTTTTTTTCGAGCTGATCATCTCAAGGTCAATACCCGTGATGGAAAAGCTTCTTTTTAAGAAAGTCGAGCTTTGGGTCTTGGGGCTGGTTCTGGTCACAGGGCTGTTATGCATGGTCCTGTTTGGTGCGGTCGTTCTCGATGAAGACCGGGGAAATGAAGATCGGGGTGGCGATCACTTCGGAGCGATAGGTGAAGCGGCACTGGCACTGGCCGAAATCCCCGAGAACGCGCGGCAAGCAATTAAGCAGATTGGGCGACCGGACACCAAAATGATGCCCTTTCTTCGTCTTTCAGCGAATGCAGATTTGCCCGCCGGATGGTCATGGAGGCAACCGCCTGGCTCTGGTGGACTAACCGGGTACTTGTTAATAAGCCGCTATAACGGCGATCAGGCGCGACACGTGATCGAGTTGATGTCTCTGGAGACCGGAGAGATTCTCAGGACTTGGTCACCAGAGCCCGAAACGTTGCTGGCCACTGTTAACCGACTTCCGGAATTTGATGGGTTCGCACGCTACGAAAACTGGAATAACGCCTATTTTCGCTATATCCACCCGTACCTGACCGAAGAAGGGGATCTTCTGGTCAAAAACCACATTGCGCCACTGTTCATGTTAACACCTTGCGGTGACGTCCGATGGTCACGAAGCGAATATTTGTTTCACCATTCAACCAGCCCTGACGGACAGGGCGGTTTCTGGATCCCAAGCTACAAGCTGAATGACTGGCCTGAAAACCTGTCACCTAAATTTGCCCGCGAATCTCTGGTGCGGGTAAGTGCCAAAGGTGAAGTGGTTTTCGAAGAGGCGCTGGATGAAATTTTAGATAGTAACGGTTTGCGCCACCTGCTGTTCCCCGCCGCCAATTTTTATCACGACCCAATGCACCTGAACGACATCGAGCCGGTTCTTACCAATGGGCCATATTGGAAAAGTGGGGACCTGTTTCTGAGTTTGCGCACGCCGTCTCTTGTTATGCTCTACCGGCCGTCGACCCACGAAATCATCTGGTCCCAGGCAGGCCCCTGGTTGTCGCAGCATGACGTGGACATCCTTGATGATCACCGGATCGCGGTGTTCAACAATAACGCCTATGATCGCGGGCTTGGCGCACGTGTGGAAGGCATAAGCGAAACTTTGATCTATGATTTTGAGGATGGTTCAGTGGAAAGCCCCTTTCGTGCGGCATTGGAAGATTTGGGGGCCGCGACAGTATCGGAAGGTTTGCAGGATTTCACACCGTCCGGGCACTTGATTTTCGAAGAAGCAAACCGTGGCCGCGTATTCGCACTCAATAGCGCTGGTCAGATTGTCGCTACATTCGTCAACAGGGCACAAAACGGAGAGACTTATTCCCTGGGATGGTCACGTTACATATCTCAACCTCACGGCGAGAAAGCCCTGAAAGCCATCTCTGACAGCGGCTGTTAGGGTCACGAACCTATGCATCCCCATCGCAAAATATTTTCTAATTCAGGGCACTTATTGTAATGTTGCCCAAGAATACTTGGCCCTGTCACCACCGGGCACACTTTGTTTTTGTTAAATAGAAGTCATGAGCATACTCGAAAAAGATAGCGTGTTCTTAATTAGGCGTGAGCGCCGAAACGTGGCCGTCTTCATTGCGCTGGCAATCACAATTGTACTGACGATTATCTTGCGGTTATGGGGAATAGAAGACCGTAGTCTTTCTCATCCGGAAATCTACGTTCCCGGTATCTCTCTTGTTCCCGGCATCTCCGAGCCCCCCCCACGGCTTGGGCTTACGGAAACGATCTGGTGGCACTTTCATGACGAGCCGCACCCCATGGGGTGGTATGTGGCCATGTTGGGCTGGACCAAAACGTTCGGAACCTCTCATCTCGCGCTACGGTTTCCGGGTGTCCTGTTTGCCTTGGGCTCCATCCCGCTGATTTTCCTGATCGCGCGAAGCGTATTCGGATCGACCGTGGCATGCCTGGCCGCGCTATTGCTGGCGCTCCATGGCTTTCACATCGCATGGAGCCAGATGGCCCGCATGTATGTTGCCGGGGCTTTCCTGTCACTCTTGGCAACCTGGCTTTTGATTACCCTTGTAAGGACACGCAGACCGAGACCTGGAATCGAGATTGCTTATGTTGCTTCGGTCATGGCCGGAATTCTGACGGTCGAGTTCTTCTGGCCATTGATCCTGCTTCACCTGTTCTGGACAATATTGGTTCTGCCCCGGCCCAATGTAGAGGTTGAATATCTTGCGCATCGGTGGCGGACCCCCAGGCTGTTCCAAATACAAGCCCTGGCCTTCATCCTGTCCGCGCCAGCACTGACGCATGCAGTTTACCGCGCGCGAAAAGCTGCGGTACGCGACCCAAATCCCGAATTTCTGGTAGAATACTTCTCCTTCGGGTTTCTATATGCGAAGGATCACCGCATCATTCCGATGCTACAGATCGGACCAGCCTGGACCTGGATTATTCTTATCTTTGCCCTCGTGTTGCTGGCAGCCAGCCTGAGAGCGCCAAAGCGCGAAGCGCCGGTTGTAAGCTTGGAGCGAAACATTCCTTCTGGGATTTTGGGTTTTGCAGCTATCTGTTCAGCCTGTTTCATGCTGTGGCTTGCCTCAATAGCTCACCGCCGGACCGAATTGCTGACAGCAATGTCCGTTTTACCCTTTCTTGCGCTCCTTATTCCGACCATGGGCACGGCATGGCGCGCGCTAGTCCCGAGACTGCCATCGAAAACCCTGCACTACCCTCAGGAACGAACCTTGCTCCTATGGCTTCTTGCAGTGGCTTCTCCGCTGATCATTTTTGTGGCGTCCTACAAGGTATATGTTCTGGCCGACCGGGCCTTTTTACTCTTCATACCCTACTATCTAATCCTCTGTGCAGCGGGAGCCGTCTGGATGTTCCGACGCCCGCCCCTCAAGCTGGTGTCGATAGGGATATGCGTCATCGTGTTTGTGTTCAGTATACCTTATGCCGCCCAAAAGCCCGGTGCCCCAAACGATTACCAGGGAATTGCACAAGCGATGCTGCCTGAAATGCGCCCTGATGACCTTGTCTTTATGCGGCAGGCACGCGATTGGACGGATACACCTCTGTTCTATTACATCAACGACGCTAATTTTATTGTATCGGAGCATGAGGCCGCCTTGCGTGCTCATCCAAGTGCCCGTGTCTGGTTGGTCACTTGGCCGGGCGAAGGAACCCCAACAGTATCCGATGCGCGGCGCGCGGCACTTCGAGGCTATAGGCAAACATTAATAATCGAAAAACGACGGGCCAACGCAGAACTCTTTGAACCCAGAACAAAGACCCATTGATCTCAGCGATTACCAGTCGAAACCAAGCCATGACCTGAGTGACATTCTATATCTTGGAACGTCCAATGACCAAAAGTCCGCAACAGATACATAGCTTCACGGAAGAGCAGTTGTTTTAGAATTTGAAAAGTTTTTAGCTTTGAATCAATATATTACCAACATAATAGACAAAATATAACCAAATTGTTTAGCGCTTTGCTTTTTCGAAATTCTGTCTATTATAATTGATAAGTACCCCTTATCATGTTATTTGAAATCTGACCCAAATTGACGCAGAATGGGTACATGAAGCCCCCTGCCCCATACCTCCCCGCCGCCTCCCCTGCCCTCTCGGACACGGATCAGGAGGCGCTCACTAATCTTTATGTGCGCGGCACACCGGAAAACACGCTGCGGGCATATGAACGGGATCTGCTTTATGTCACCGCCTGGAAGTCCGAGCGGTTCGCAGCGACGCTGAATTGGCCGGAATCTGAGGCCACCGCCCTCGCCTTCATTCTCGATCACGCCCGCGATCTGAATGACGCACCAGAAACGGATGTGGCGCGCGAAACCGCAGAAGCGCTGATTGCTCAGGGGCTACGCAAGTCCCTCGCCTGCCCTGCCCCTTCGACGCTGGACCGGCGCATCGCCTCCTGGCTGGCCTTTCACCGAATGAAAAACCTCACCAGCCCGTTTGATGTCCCGCAGGTCAAGCAGGCCCGCGCCAAGGCGCGCCGCGCCGCCGCCCGCCCCCCTGCCCCGAAATCCGCCCATCCCATCACCCGCGATGTGCTCGAGACCTTACTGACCACCTGTCGGGGGTCCCGGCGGGATTGCCGCGACCGGGCGATCCTGATGCTGGGTTGGGCCTCGGGCGGGCGGCGAAGGTCCGAGATCACCGGGTTGATGCGGGAAGATGTGTCCTTGAAAGAGTTCGAGACCAAGGGTCTGGTGTGGATCTCACTGCTGGAAACCAAGACCACGAGCAAGGGCGACACCCCGCGATTGGTGCTGAAATCCCGCGCGGCACAGGCGCTGGTGCATTGGATTGAGGTGGGCCAGATCGGGGATGGGCCGCTGTTCCGGCCCATCTCCAAGGCCGACCACGTGCTCAAGCGCCGCCTGTCCCCTGATGCGATCTACCAGATTGTTCGACACCGACTGAAACTGGCGGGGCTACCTGAGGACTTCGCCTCGCCGCACGGGCTGCGCTCCGGCTTTCTGACCCAGGCCGCACTGGACGGCGCCCCGATCCAGGCCGCCATGCGCCTCTCCCTGCACCGCTCCATGGCCCAAGCGCAGAAATACTACGATGACGTCGATATTGCGGATAACCCGGCCGCGGATTTGTTGGGGTGAAAGAAGACATGGTTTCGCGCGCGAAACATCAGGTGCTGCGTGCGTGTAGCCAGGTTTTCAGTTCCATAAGAAATTCTTCAGACATCCCTTGGCCGGACAGGGTGACTTGTGAACCGTTTCGACTCTGTTTCAAGTGAATGTCACCGAATGTCTCTTTCGAGGCCGTCTCGGGAGCGGGCGATTTTGCATCCCTTGATGACAGGCTGTTTGCCGCGCGGGTCAGAGCCGATATCTCAGTTTCCGATGTCTCGGGCGCGACCCCTTGCAAGGCTTTGGTGATCAAAGCAGCCGCTTTCGACTCCTCCTTCAAAACCTTCGCAATAGACAATCCCAGCCGCTCAGGGATGGCAGAGGCAAATCTCAAATGGCCGTCCAGCGCGTGATAAATCGCCACAAAAGACCCGATCTTGGATCGTTTGGCCCGGCTGGCCGAGGCAAACAGCCCGCGCAGGGCGGCGGCTTCATCCGGGTAAACGCCCTGCTCTGCCGCGCGTGCTACGATCCGGGCGCGCTCATAATAGCTCAGCCCGACGCGGATCTCATTTTCCTCGACCATGGCCACGTAAGCGTCAGATGCGCTCTGTGGTTGCCTGAGAAACGCACGCACGGTTGCAAAGCGCGCCTCACCCGTCTCATGCACCAGCGCCCGCAGCGCTGTCATCCGACGCCAGCCAGAGATCAGCCCATAACGCCCTTCCGGCAGCTCCACGACCTCAATCGGGGTTTGCTGACCGCGCGCTTTCAGGCTTTCCTTCAGCGCCTCCATATCCGCGTCATCTGCCGCCATGCGGTCGCGTACCAGGTAGGTTTCCTCGATGGAATCCAGCGGCAGGTCCTGTACCAGCCGCCCCTCGGCACGGGCCGCACGCAATTCTCCGGACAGCTCCTCCAGTGCCGCCTGAGCCGCCGTGGCTCCGGCCACCTGTGCAACCGGAGGCGCAGCGCGGGGCGTATCCGCAGGAAACATAGGGTTCAACCCGGGGGCAGGGCGGGTGTCTTCCAGATAATCCGGCCGGGCAGGGGTCAACCGTTTGCGTTTTGCCATCACATTCTCCTTTTCCAGCGCAGATCAGACCCTGTTTCGGGCGCCACTGATGTGTTTCGCGCGCGAAACATGATCACCTTAGCGCCAGTTCCGGCGTTCCCGCCGCTTCGGCCTGCTGCGCCAGTTCCTCACCTCGCCAGACGCCAATCAGCAGCTTCTTGAATGAGGCATAGGTGGCATCAAAGGTTTCCCGCCCGCGCACATAGGTCTCGCGGTTGAAATCGCGGTAATCGGCCTCGTAGATACCGTTGACCTGTTCCCCCGCCTGCCCGATCAGCGCCGTGTAGCCCTGCCAATGCGGCGACAGGGTGCGGCCCAAATAGGCTTGCATCAGCCCGGCCAGCTCGGCCTGTTGGCTGCCGTCATAGCGGGTGATGATTGTGCGCACTGCGTCCCACTGAAAGGCCATCTCGGGCCGCCCCAACGCGCGGGCCGCCATGTTCTCTCCGTCTTCGATGGACTGAAACGTGGAATGCAGCATGTCAAAGAACCGCCCGGTGGAGTCGAATTCCAGGAACGAGGCCCCCATGGGCACCAGCAGGATATCCGAGGCCGCAAGCCCATTGATCGTCAGATAGCCAAGAGCAGGGGGGGTATCGATGAAAATGATATCGTAATCGTCCAGCACCCCATCTTCGTTCAGCGTATCTGTCAGCGCATCCCACAGCTTCCAGCTGCGGCCCTGCATTCGCCAGACGGGGATCTGGAACTCGGCCCAGTACAGGTTCAGCTGAGCGCCGATCAGGTCGATATTCGGCCAATGGGTGGTCTGGATCAGATCGCTGCTGCGGACCTTCAGCGCTTCGGACAAGGTGTCGTCGATCGGATGCGGTGCCTCACCCCGATCAAGCCGCCCCTGATTGTCACGGCGCAGATGGGTGGCGTAATGACGGGCGAGTAAGGGGAACACCGTCTGCCATTCATCGCTCACCTTGCCGCCAAAGATCGACGTCATCGAACCCTGGCTGTCCAGATCAATGATCAACACCTTGTAACCATCCAGGGCGGCAGACATGGCGAGATGCGCGCAGGTTGAGGTCTTACCAACACCGCCCTTGAAATTGGCGACCGAAACGATCTTGGCAGGTAGCCCATTGGGCCGGTAAGGGCGGTACTCCTTGGCTTTGGACCCCTCCGAGGCAAAATGTGCCCGCAGCCGCAGAACCTCATCCAGCGTAAACCACTTGGCCCCGCCCTCGGTTTCGGATTGCCCCTGCGGCAAGTCCGGGTTGCCCTTCAGCACGCGCCGAAAATGGGCGGGTGCGACAGGGATCAGATATTTGGTGATTTCCCAGGTTGAAAACAGGCGCAGCTTCTTCTGACCGTTTTCCTCCAGCCCCCGGTTTGCCAGATCACTGCGCCCCCGTGCACAGGCATCCGCGATTTGTGAAAACTCACCCGTGCCGGTTGGATTTCCAAGTTCAGCATAAGCCAGATCCGGATCAATATTGAAATAAGGGGGAAGCCCCTCGGAGGTTGCTGCTCGCATTGAAAACCTGCCTATGTGCTATGTTTTGATCAATATACCACAAAAGGAAGCATGTGGAAGCATTATGAGCACAAAACTGGATTTTCTAAACAAAATTAAGGGGTAGAAAGCCTTCGAGACGCTGCTTTTGAGCGTATAGCAAAAAAATGTTCAGTTAGAATCCTGTTATCTTATTAGTTACAAGTGAACTTGAGTTCTATTAAGTATAAGAAAAAAAAGAGGTTTTTGTATTTTTTGTGGATCATACTGAATCTGATCCCACGATATGGTGACTCTGATCCCACGTTGGAGTGACTCTGATCCCACGTTTCGGCGGCTTTACGCTTCCTGTGGATAACTCTACGGTAGGCGTCAATAAAACCACGAACAAAGATTCGGGCAGGACATATGGGCAGGGCAGTATGAGCGGGTCAGGGGCGTTGTTGCCCGACCGGCACCCAACGGGTGATTTTTTTGTATGCGATATCTTCGATGCGCTGCCCAAGACAGATATGGGCTCGATGGAGCATCCGATGTTTTCGCTCTCGACCCGGCCGGATCGCCGGATCCTCAATTACGAGCATAACGGGGTCGAGATCACGGTGACGCCCTCGGTGCGGGGGCTGGCGACGATCCACGACAAGGACATCCTGATCTTTTGCATCAGTCAGCTGATGGCAGCGATCAATGCGGGCCGGGCGGTCAGCCGGGTGTTGCATCTGAAGGCGCATGATCTGCTAGTGGCCACCAATCGCGAAACCAGCGGCGATGGCTACAAGCGTCTGCGCGAAGCGTTCGAGCGGCTGGCAGGCACTCGGATCACCACCAACATTGTCACCGGCGAGAAGGAAACCACCACCGGGTTCGGCCTGATCGAAAGCTGGGAAATCGTCCGCCACACCCGGGCGGGTCGGATGGTCAGCGTCAGTGTGAAACTGTCGGACTGGCTGTTTCGCGCGGTGCTGGCGAAATCCGTGCTGACCCTCAGCCGCGACTACTTTCGCCTGCGCAAACCGCTCGAGCGGCGCATCTATGAGCTGGCGCGCAAACATTGCGGGCGTCAGCCCGAGTGGCGGATCTCGGTCGAGGTGCTGTTGAAGAAATCGGGCTCGGCCTCGCCCCGGCGGGTGTTCCGCAAAATGATCCGCGACATGATCGCAGCCGATCACCTGCCCGATTATGAGATGATCGAAGAGCCCGGCGACCTGATCCGCTTTTCGCGCCGTGGCCAGGTGATCGAGGGACTGGACAAGCCGATCCTGCCGTCACAGGCGCTGGAGGAAGCCAGGGCAATGGCACCGGGCCGCGATGTCTATGCGTTGGAAGCGGACTGGCTGGCCTATTGGGCCGCGTCCGGTCGCCCGCAGATCAGAAACCCGCAGCGGGCGTTTCTGGGCTATGTGGCCAAGAGGGTCGCCGGGCGGGATTAGCGCTTAGCTGGAATAGGCGGGGTTTTGTTTCTGCACGCGTGTCTTCACGGCTTTGACAGCACCGATGACGATGAGAGCAGCAATGATGAACAGCCAGCCGAAGAGGACATAGCTGCCCAGAGCCATAAGGATGGACGCACCGGAGAACAAAGCAAACCCGCCGGCGCACAAGCCGACAAGAATGGCTATTCCGATAACTCCGATCATGTTCTCCAAGTCCTCCGGCTATGGTCTTGGTCTGGCCAGCCCTCAAGTGGTTGCAGTTCAGCCATTGGGCAGATGCCCATAATGATTTCGCGGTGAAATCATGGCAAAACTTTGAACTACAGAGGGTTAAAATTTGGTTATTTTTACCGGGAGGAGCTTTGCTCCACTACTCGTGCCACACCGCTTTATAATTTATTGAGACATAGGAATGTCTGAGAGGATAGTTTCTCAAAACTTTTGTGACAGCAATATGGAACGCCCGCACCCCCTGAAAATGTGCAAAGGTTCGCCTATGGCACCGCTCTGTCAATCCGCGGTTGCTTGGATGGAATGCCAGATGAGCGTGCGTTTCGGTCACCGAATGTCAGGGGGAGCTGAGGGGGTCACATCTTGACCAGACGCCCGTCCGTCACCCTGATCCCCGCTTTTTCAAAAACATTGCGCGTATCAAAAACCAGTGCCGCCTCGCGCGCGACCAGACCGTAATCCGGAGCGCTGTGATCGGTGATCACGGCCACCGCCGCATAGCGCTTCAGGTTTTCTGCTGTTAGCGGCTGCGAGGTCCGGCCCGCAAGCTGCGGATATTCGCCGCCTTCGGGCAGGCGGGGGAAATAGGGGTCGTGATAGTCCACTTCGGCCCCCAGCTTCTCCAGCTCGTCCAGCAACACCAGCGCCGGGCTGCGGCGGGTGTCTTCGACATCGCGCTTATAGGCGATGCCCATCAGCAGGATGCGCTGACCGGTCAGGGGTTGCCCGGTCTCGGCGATGGCCGAGCCGTTACGCGCCGCCAGTTCGGCCGCCATCCGTGCCGCCAGCATGGATGGCACGGCGTCGTTGCTGGAGCGGGCCAGATTGATGATCGGTGTATCAGATCCTGCATCCGCGGCGCGCCAGGCCAGATAGGCCGGAGACACCGGGATGCAGGCCCCACCAATTCCGGGACCGGGATAGAAGGGCATGAAGCCAAACGGTTTGGTGGCCGCCGCCTCGATCACTTCCCAAACATCCACGTCCATTGCTTCAAGCGCGGTCTTCAACTCGTTGACCAGCGCAATATTGACGGTGCGAAAGCTGTTTTCGACCAGCTTCACCGCTTCGGCTGTGGCGGCCGAGCTGACCGGAACGGCGCTGGTGACGATGGCGCGGTAGAAATCCTCGACCAGTTGCCGCGACAGCGGATCGTCGGCACCCACCACCTTCGGGATGCTGTGCGTGTCGAACTTGTCATTGCCGGGGTCTTCGCGCTCGGGCGAAAACGCCAGGAAGAAATCACTACCCGCGCGCAGACCGCCCGCCTCAAGGATCGGCTGAACCAGTGTGGTCGTGGCGCCGGGCCAGACGCTGCTTTCCAGCACCACCATCTGACCGGGGCGCAGATGCTGCGCGATGGTTTCGGCGGCGGCGGCGACAAAGCGCATGTCCGGGTCTTGTGCATCGGTCAGCGGGGTCGGCACGCAGATCAGGATGATATCGGCCCCGGCCAGTGCCGCGGCGTCCTGCGTTGCGCGGAACCTGCCGCTGTCTACCGCTTGTGCGATCCGGTCTGACGCCAGATACGATATGACCTGATCGCCCTGATTGATCCGTGCCACCCGGTCAGGGTTGAGATCAACGCCGGTGGTATCGAACCCCTCATCATAGGCAGTCAGCGCCAGCGGCAGCCCGACATAGCCCAGCCCAACCACAGCAACCCGCGCATCGCGCGCCGCGATAAGCTGCTTGAGGGAAAGATGGTGCGAGGTTTCGTAGTTCATAATCTATCCTGATCGTACAAAGTCAGACTGAAATCAATTCGCGGTGCAACTGCCGGAAACCCAGGCTCCTCCACGGATAGGGCGGAATGGGTGCGATTCCAACATATTTGTCGGCCCGGTCCGAGACTGCAGTACCGTGTTTCCCGACACGCCTCAATCTGTGGTTATAGGCGGTATTGTTGAGGGTATTTTTGATTTACCCAAGTCAGGACAATTTTTGTCATTTCGGGCGTAATGCTTGCCGAAACGACGCTTCGGCAAGCTCCGCGCCCCTGTCCCAACTGAACTGGGTGGCTTGCGCCAGCGCCTTTTGCGAAAGGTCGGTCCGCAGGCCCGGTTCGGTCAGTAGCCGGACGGCCTGATTTGCCAGCGCCTGACTGGACAGGGGGTCGAAATACAGCCCGCCATCGCCCACCACTTCGGGCAGGCTGCCGCAATCCGAGGACAGAACGGGGGTACCGCAGGACATCGCCTCAAGCGCCGGCAGACCAAACCCCTCCCAGAGCGAGGGGAAGACCAGCGCATCGGCTGTGTTGAGAAGCAATGCAAGCTGCTCGTCGTCGATCTCACCGGTGAAGATGATGCTCTCGGACCGGGCCGCATCGGCAGCAGCGCTGGCCTTGAGGTCTTCGACATTGTCCCAGAACCGCGCGCCGGTGGTGCGCCCGACAATGGCCAGGCGTGCATTTGGCACACGCGCCAGGATTTCAGGCATCGCCTCGATCAGGCGCAGCACATTCTTGTGCCGGTTGAAGCCGCCCACATAGACCAGCAAGGGCGCGTCGGGCGGGATATCGTATGTCTGACGCGTCTGCGCCAGAAGCTGTGCGTCGTGGATTTGCCGAAAGACCGGCTCAGCCCCTTCGGTGATAATGTCGGTGCGATCTGCGGGGATGCGCAGAATACGTTCCAGATCATTGGCGGACGCCTGCGAGATTGTCATGATCCGCGTTGCCTGTTTCTTGGCCAGCCAGCATTTCACCTGCCACAGGCGGAAGTTCAGTTTCTTGGGGAAGATGAGATCGGGAAACCGTTCAGGAATGGTGTCATGAAAACACACGACCGAGGGCCGTCGGATCAGTTGCGGAAAATAGGAGTAGACCGCCGGATAGAAGAACAGATCGCATTCCATCCGCTGTGCGGATCGGGCCATGGTGAGCAGATCGGCCCCGCCGCGCGCCGAGGCCCCGGAGGACGCCTCTGACATCGACTTGTCCGACCCGGCAATCCGGATATCGACACCTTCGGGCACAGGCCGCGTCGGTTCCTGATCGAACAGCAACGTATAGTGAAAGCCCGATTTCCGGGCCGCCAGGGCAGGGATCAGATTGCGGGTGAAACGTCCAAAGCCACGTTCATTTTCCCAGGAACTGGCGTCTACACCAATATGCAGCATGTTTTTGCCTTGATAGTGGCTCCGAAATCCGGGCCATGCGGTTGCGTTTCAAATAATGGCATGGCGTCAGCTAAACCGGCCCCGCAAATAGTCTGCTGTCGCCGCCAGACCTTTTTCAAGCGAGTAGTCGGGCTGATAACCCAACCGCTCCTGTGCATGTGCGATGCTACACTTGCCCTTGGCGGCGAAAAGTTCCAGCAGATGCCGGTCGGGATAGGCGGCACCATCGCCGGAGGAGACGCGTCTTTTAATGGCACGCACCAGCGCTTCGAACCGTTCCCGCCCCAGCAGCGTACGGCCAAGCGCTCCGATCCGGGCCGCAACCGAGAGGGTCTCGGGACCCGCATCATGATCGGGTTCGGGGCCCAATCGGTCCGAGAGGGTTTGATATGGTTCCAGGCGGAGCTCGCCTTTGCCGATGATCCGCGAATAGCCGGATAAAAGGTCGGACCAAGCCACCGGTTCAGCCCCGGAGATGATAAAGCGTTCCTGCCCCAGATCCGCCAGAACTGCCGCCCTGAGAATGGCCTGTACCACATCGTCGACGAACACACCGTTACACAGGCCCAGGGGCTGTGGCAGGACTTGTGTTCCTGTGGCCAGATTTTCAGTCAACTGATCCGTCCACAAGGCGCTGCCGGGCCCATAAATCAAGGTGGGTTGAAGGATGGCAGCCGGGATGGGTCCAGCCATCAGCTGTTTCTCCATCTCGATCTTGGCCTGGCGGTACGGGCTGCCACCGGAGCGTTGCACCGGACTGGTTTCATCCAGATCCGCGTCGGGCCAGACATCATACACCACGATGGAGCTGATATGGACGATCCTGCCGATGCCAGCATCCTGTGCCGCGCTGAACAGTGCGGCAAAATCTGACAGGTTCTTCTCGGAAGTGGCCCGCACGTCATAGGCCAGATGCATCAGTATGTCGTGGCCGCGCAGGGCATCTGCAATCGCCTCCCGATCACCAAGTGCTGCGGTGACGACAGTGGCGCCCTTTGCCTCTAGGCCCTTCGCGCCATGGCGGCTGCGCAACAGGGCCGTAACCCGCGCCCCGCTTTCCAGAAGGGCCGAAATCAGGCGCCCCCCGAGAAACCCTGTCGCGCCGGTGACAAAGACTGCCTGCCCCCGCAGTTTTTCTGATCCGGTGAAGTTCACTGTTGCCAATCCTTCTTCAATTCAAATCTAGGCATGAAATCGTTGCGCCTCAGAAGCCTAGCGCAGGGTGGTTGCGCATGCTACTCCGCTAACAGATGATCTGCTGTTATAGATGTCCGGGGTGTAACACCCCAAGGTTTTGAGTGAGGATTTTTATGAGGATCGGTGTGATCGGCGCAGCCGGCAAGATCGGGCAGATGCGCGTGCAGACCATTATCGACGACCCTGACACCACGCTTGCCGCCGTTATGGATATGGACATGGACCGCGCCGAAGCTGTGGCCAGTGGTGCGCCAGCCTTTACCGATGCAGACAGGTTTTTTGATGCCGACATGGACGCGGTCATTATTTCGACTCCGGCACATGTGCGCGAACCTTTGTGCCTGACCGCGTTCGAGCGGGGGTTGCACGTGCTGGCGGAAAAGCCACTGGCCACCACGGCCGAGGCCAGCCGCAGGATCGTTTTAGCAGCCCAGGCGGCGGGCAGGGCTCTGGGGGGCGGATTCAACATGCGCTATTACCCAGCCTTCTCTTACGTGAAAGATATCATCGGATCGGGCCAGATCGGAGAGGTCGATCATATGCGCATCTATGGTGGCCATGAGGGTCTGACGAAATTCGTGCATGACTGGGAATACAAATCCGAGATATCCGGGGGGGGCGCGCTGTGGGATGTGGGGATTCACATGACCGACATGGCCCGTCATATGCTGGGTGAAATCACCAGCGTTTATGGTGTCGCCACCGAAAAGGTCTGGAACGAGCCCGGCTCTGAGGACAACGCGATGGCGATCTTCAAAAACCCCGAGGGCATTCCGGCGATCTATCAGGCGACCTGGACAGACTGGAAAGGTTACAAAAGTCAGGTCGAGGTCTACGGCAGCAAAGGCATGGTGCGCGGGGCCTATGCGCCGATGGAAACATTGCTGATCACCATGGATCGTCCGGGTGGCAAGCCTATCCGCCAGCATCGCCGCTATCCCGGCATCATGCTGCGGGAAAAACTGAAATCCTGGAAAACTACGGCGTTGCTGTCTTTTGCAGATGAGCTGCAGGAGTTCGTTGGCCTTTGTGCGGGTCGGACAGGTTTGCGCATTTCCGATGGTCACGCCGCCTTGCGGGCGATCGAGGTTGCCGATGCGGTGCGCGAAAGCAGTGCAACCGGCCAGCCTGTGACGCTCAAGGCGCTGGGGGACATGGCCGCATGACCACTGATGACCGGTTTCCAGACGACGCTTGGCATCCCGACCGGGCATTGTCAGTATCTGCCGTGAAGAGGCAGGGTTTTTCCAGTTGCAGGAGCTTGCGGTGACAGATCATCCAACGCTTTCCATTGTCGTGACGATTGTCGATGGCGGCTCTTACCTGCGTGACTTCCTGCTGTCGGTCGCCGCATTCGAAGACCCGCCGCCGCTGGACATCATCGTGCCATATGATGCGAGCGTCTCAGACGCCGCTGATTACGCGGCGGAGTTCCCGGATGTGAATTTTCTGGACCTTGGGGACATCACGCCCGCCCGCCCGATTACCTCCGAGGCAGGTCAGCATGAGCTGTTTGACCGCAGGCGCGCAGCCGGGCTGGCGGCCGCCACTGGTGACGTGATCGCGATCCTCGAAGATCGTGGTCATCCACACCCGGACTGGGCCCGCACCGTCATGCGCCTGCATGCGGAAACCGGAAAGAATGTCATTGGCGGCGCCATCGACTGCAAGGAACCGGTCTCACTGCTGAACTGGGCGTTTTATGTAACCGACTTTGGCCGCTACGGCTTGCCGTTCGACAGCGGTCCGGCGGAATGGGTTTCAGACGTGAACGTGACCTACAGCCGGAAAGCGCTCGAGGCGACCCGCCATCTGTGGAAAGAACGCTTTCGCGAACCGGTCGTTCATTGGTTCTTGATCGAACAGGGCGAAGAGTTGTTGCTGTCCAATGAGCTGGTTGTCGACCATGTCCGTCCCCCGACCCGGCTGGGCCAGTTGTTGCCCGAGCGCTTTCACTGGGGGCGTCTGTTTGGCCATATCCGGGCGATGCATATGAGTGGTCCGAAACGGCTGGTCTATATCCTGTCCAGCCCGCTGATCCCACCGGTGCTGTGGGTGCGCCACGGTCTGACACAGGCGGGCAAGGGGCGGCTTTTGCGATACCTAGCGGCGCTGCCCTATATCATCATCCTGACCAGCGCCTGGACCTGTGGCGAGGTCTGGGGCTACATCACGCGCAGGCCCTGAACGATGCAGGCACCCGGACCAGAATACGATGTCATCGTCATTGGCTCCGGCGCAGCCGGTGGATGGGTTGCGAAGGAAACAAGCGAGCGCGGTTGCCGGACATTGATGCTGGAGGCCGGGCGCGCGCTGGATCCTCAGGGTGATTTTCCCGACAGCGACCGCACGGGCGGATCCCGTGTCAGCATCCTCAGCCGTGTCATGGCGATCCTGCGGGGGCAGCATGTGCAGGCGCGCTGCATGTCCTTCACACCTCTGACCGAACATCTGTTCGTCAATGACCGGCAGAACCCCTACACCACACCGTCCGGGGCCCAATTCAACTGGTTCCGCTCCCGTCAGGTGGGTGGGCGGCTGCATCTTTGGGGGCGTAACGCGCTGCGCCTTTCGGATCAGGAATTCAAGGCGGCCGAGCAGGATGGTTTTGGCGACAGCTGGCCAATTTCCTATGCTGATCTCGATCCCTGGTACGGTCGGGTTGAGCAGTTTCTGGGTGTTGCGGGGGAGGCGGCGCAGATTGAAAATCTGCCCGACGGTATCTACGACGCCCCTCACCCGCTGACCAAAGCGGAACGCCGGATCATGGTCGAGCTTGCGCAGAAATGGCCGGATCGGCCAGCCACCACTTGCCGGATCATCCGACATGTGCCCGCGCGAACGCCTTTGCCTCTGATGGCGGCACAGGCAACCGGGAATTTCGAACTGCGCAGCGGGGCGGTGGTTTCAAAGATAGAAACCGATGCGCGGACGGGCCTGGCAACTGGCGTCCGGTACATCGACGTGGCCAGCGGTCAGGAACACACCGTGACGGCGCGGGTGATTGCGGTTTGCGCCTCGACCATTGAATCCGTGCGGCTTCTACTGAATTCTCACGGGCCACGACATGAGCGGGGGCTGGGTAATTCATCGGGCAATCTGGGTCGCTACCTGTCGGATCATCTGATGGTTTTCCGGGCGGGCACCCTGCCTGAAATCGAAGGTCTGGGGCCGGATCATGATCCGTATGATTTCGGTGCCCAGTCCGGCATTTATATTCCCGGTTTCCGTAACCGTGGGGGCCAAGAGGATTGTGGGTTCCTGCGCAGCTATTCTTTGCTGGGGTCCGTTGGGCGGATCGAGCCCGGCTGGTTTTTCATGGCAATCGGAGAGGTTCTGCCGCGTGCTGAAAACCGGGTGGAGCTTGACCCAACCAAACGCGATACTTGGGGCATCCCCGCGCCAAAGGTCACGCTGCGCCATTCCGATAATGAACGTGCAATGGTGCAGGACATGAAAGACACGCTGAAGGACGTGTCACAGACCTTTGGTCTGCCCGATGACCTGCTGGGGCGTGAAAGCCTGATATCGAAACTGGCCTATAAAATGGCCGGGCCGCTGGTCTATACCCCCGACGGAGCCTTGCAGCCGGGGTCGTCGATCCACGAAACCGGAGGGGCATGTATGGGTGATGACCCAGCACGACATGTGCTGAACAAAGATCTCGAAGTCTATGACTGCCCCAATGTCCATGTCACGGATTCAGCGTCTTTTCCGACCAATCCTTTCCAGAATCCGGGTCTAACCATCATGGCCTTGTCCGCCCGTGCAGGCGCGCGGATCGCCGATAAAATAGCAACAGAACGCGCGCGCGGTATTTGACGGAGGAACAGGCGTCAGCCGCGTAACCGTCCCACCAGATCGTAATAGGTTTTTTCAAACTGATGATGCACCCAATCCGGGTCGAACCGATCTTCCCTGCTGCGTTTCAGGGCGTTTTTCGCAAGGGTCCGGCGGCGATCTTCGTCTGACAGAACATCGGCAACGGCTGCGCAGATTGCATCAATATCGCCGATGGGCGCGACCGCGCCCACGCTTTCGTCGATCAGTTCGACCACGCCGGAACAGGCAGTGGCCACGGCTGGGGTTCCGGCCTGAAACGCCTCGGCAATGGTGAAAGGCAACGCCTCCCACCGAGAGGTCAGCAGGAATAGATCAGCCGCCCGAAGATGACGGATCGGTTTGTCTGTTCGGCCGATGAATTGTAGGTGCTTGCCAACACCTTTTTCCTGCGCCAGAGCATGCAGTTTTACCTCATCCGGCCCGTCACCGGCGACGACAAAGCGATAGCCGGGGTGGGTCTGTTTCATCCGGGCGACACAATCGATCAGGATATCGATCCCCTTCTGCGGTTGCAGACGGGCCAGCGTTAGGATCACCCGCTCGCCATTCCCAAGCAGCTTGGCTCGCAATTCGGCGATATCCTCCGCGCTGTCCTCGGGCGGAGGCGAGACGCCCAAGCCGATCACCTTTAACTTTTCCTTTGGCACGTTGCCGATGGTCGCCAAATCGTCGGCCGAGCGATGACTGGGTGTGATTACCAGATCGCATTTAGCGGCAATCTGGCCAAAGGCGGCAATCCGCTCGGGTTCTGATCCGTGATAGGTGACGGCAACCGGAATCCGCCGCCCGGTGCGGGCCAGATTGGCAACCAGCGCAGGGGCGGATTCATGGCAATGGATCAGATCGACCGGATTGTCCGACAGCCAGCGCCGCAACCGCCAGGCCGCGACTGCTGTATGGCGCAGCCGGTTGGCGATGCTGCCGCCTTCGCCCGCGACATAGCGGGTGGGCAGGTCCAGAAATCCGGCGCCCCGATCCGGACCCGCCCAGATATCGGCGGTGCCCGCCAGTGTGATGCGATGGTTCCTTGCCTCCAGCCAGTCGCTCAGCCCGAGGATATGCCGGGTGATGCCGCCCATGCCAAACTGGGAACCCATTTCGACAACATGGAGGGGATTTGAAGAAGGGGCGGTCTGCATTTTTGTGTAGGTCTGAGCCAAATTTCTCAACAATCGGGCAATCATAACACGCGCATGGTATTTGCCCATGTCATGAAGGCGGATCACGGCAGCTTGCAATCATCTGAAGCAAGCCCGCAACACCGGGCGCGAACCGGGCAACTGCGTGGCTTGTGTCTTTCGATTGTGACGAGGATCGTGTTTGATACCGGAAAGTTATTGGTAATCTGGTACAATTCGCATGCAGTCGTTACGCATTCTGATGTTCACCACATTTTACCCGCCATACTCCTTTGGCGGTGATGCCATTGGCATTCAGCGCATGGCTCGGGCGTTGGTGGCGCGCGGTCATGATGTGACGGTGGTGCATGACGAAGACAGCTATCTGATCCTGGGCGGCAAACCACAGCCAGAAGGTGCCCCGGACGGGGTCCGGCGGATCGGGTTGCGCAGTCGCAATGGTATGATGTCGAACCTGCTGACCCAGCAGCTTGGCCGCCCGGTTGTCCATGCCGCCCGCATCCGCGAGATACTGGCCGAGCGAAAACCGGATATCATCTGGCACAACAATACCTCTCTGATCGGTGGGCCCGGCCTGTTGCCAATGGGCGAGGGGTTGAAGCTCTATGAGGCGCATGAGCACTGGCTGGTCTGTCCCACGCATGTGCTGTGGCGGCACGGGCGCGAGCTGTGCGATGACCGCCAGTGCCTGCGCTGCGTGCTGAACTACAAACGCCCGCCGCAGCTGTGGCGCTATACCGGCGCGCTGGACCGGGCATTGGATCACATGGACCTGATCATCGCCAAAAGCGAATTCAGCCGGGCCAAACATCGCGAGTTCGGCCTGCGGCAGGAGATGCAGGTGCTGCCCTATTTCCTGCCCGATCTGGACCAGGACGCTTTGCCGGAACCCGCCGCGCATGACCGTCCCTATTTCCTGTTTGTCGGACGGCTGGAAAAAATCAAAGGGTTGCAGGATGTGTTCCCGGCCTTTGATCGTTACCCGGATGCCGATCTGCTGATCCTCGGAGATGGCGATTACGCGGATGAGCTGAAGGCACAAGCCGCAGGCAATGACCGGATCAAATTCCTGGGCCGCAAGACGCCTGACGAGTTGAACGCTTACTATCGTGGCGCACTTGGGCTGATTGTGCCCTCGGTTTGTTATGAAACCTTCGGTATCATCCTGATCGAAAGCTTCCGGTTGGGCACGCCGGTGATCGCCCGGCGGCTGGGTCCGTTCCCCGAGATCGTCGAGCGGGCAGGGGGCGGGGA
Organism: Ruegeria sp. SATB027; assembly: GCF_059613825.1. Classification (NCBI taxonomy): domain Bacteria; kingdom Pseudomonadati; phylum Pseudomonadota; class Alphaproteobacteria; order Rhodobacterales; family Roseobacteraceae; genus Ruegeria; species Ruegeria sp. SATB027. The sequence goes on along the minus strand of NZ_JBXWTH010000034.1, from coordinate 65,352 downwards.
ACTGTTCGAGACCGAGGATGATTTGATTGCAGCGATGCGTAACCTTCAGCACCAGCCTGACCAGCGCGCAGTTCAGGGTGCTGCAGCACGTAAGGCGTTTCTGGATATCTGGCACGAAACCCGGGTGCTTGAGGCGTATGGAGCGGCATTGGCCCGTGCGGCACACGGCAAAGGCAACCGCGCGTTGGGCGCGGCGTTGGAGGCCGGGGCGTTTGAGTTTGGAGCGATGAATCAAATGCCCGCCGGGCTTGCGTGCACGCAGGAAGGATTTTCAAATGGCGTACGGTAGAACTTCGGGCAGATCAGAGAGGGATTCATTTGTGAGAGGAATGCTCCGATGGGTGCTGCGACTGTTCTGGGCCATCCTGTCTGGTGTGCTGGTGATCTTCGCGCTGCTGGCTGGCTTTCTTCTGCTGCTTGTGATTGCGAACACGGCGCTGCGAGATCTTGAGGTCACAATGCGGGCAACCACAGAACAGGAGCAACTGCCTGAACCCAATCTGTCAGGCTTGCAACGGGCGGCGCTTTTCGCAACGGCGCAGTTTCTTCCGTTGCATCAACCGGGATTTCAGATGGTCACGCCTGGCCGGATTTTCCGGGATTGCGTGGACTGCCCGGAAATGGCTGAGGTTCCCAAAGGGTATTTCCTGTTAGGTTCTCCGATTTTCGAAGAGGGGAGATATGCGCACCTGTTTAGTCACACACCTCTTCGGGCACAGTTGAAATTGGCAAATCGGGAAGGTCCGCGGCGTTTGGTACGCATTCCGCGCGCATTGGCATTTTCCCGTTATGAGATCACGTATGGGCAATGGCGCCAGGCGCAGGAAGATCCGGAATGGGCGGCGATAACCGGGCAAGATCCGTATTTGCCCGATTTGGACGCAGGCTATCGCGACGACCAGCCCATGACCCTGATCGATTGGAGCGACGCGAACGCCTATGCGGATTATCTGAGCGCCAAGACCGGGCAAACCTACCGCCTGCCAACAGACGCGGAATGGGAATATGCTGCCCGGGCTGGAACTGTGACGCGGTTCCCATGGGGGAACGACATCGGAAAAAACAACGCTAACTGTATCAACTGCTCGTCTCTTTGGCCGGATCGTAAGCCGGGGCCTGTTGGTCTGCACCCACCCAACGACTTCGGTCTTTATGATATGCATGGCAATGGCTTCGAATGGGTCGAGGATTGTTATGAAGCCTATCATGATCCTGTAACGATCGATGGTTCTGCATTTGTGCGGGAAGCTTGTGAGTTTCGAACCGTTCGAGGGGGTGGTCCGTCGTCACCGGCCTGGCAGAACCGGTCCGGATTTCGGGTTGGTCCACACTATTACAATCGTGGTCATGGCCATGCCATTCGCCTTGTTCGAGAGTTGAACTAGACGAATGGTATAGTGTCAGGGGGCCAGCATTCCGATCCGGTGGGCGTTGGCCATGACCGAGAAAGTGATGGTTGTGGCCGGGATGCTTGGCAGGCATGAGGCATCGACCAGATGTACCCGTGACAGCCCTTTCGGTCGCCCCAGAATATCCGACTGCCCCGCACCAGGCGTTTTGGCCATGGGAACCGAGCCGCCCACGTGAAAGCTGGATCCCACATCGCCGGGGCGGCGGGCGAAACTCAGCGGCACAAGCCCTGCCAGTTTCAGAACCTGCCCCATGCGTGCCGTGGCGCGCGCCATGACCTGTTCGGTTTCGTCATTACCTTGCACGGTCGGGGTCAGCCGCCCGTCTGCGGCCATCGTCAGATCGATCCGGGCGGAATGGGCAGAATGTAAAAACGCCTGCGCCACGACCAGTCGTTGCGCCAGCAGCCTCCATAACGGGGTCGATCCGGGCAGTTTCGAGCCATAAGTATTGATCAGATCATGGGCATAGAACTCGTTCCAGGTATAGACCTGCGCGTGCACCAGATGCGGTGAGACCGCGGGGTCATCCAATTCAATGAAGATCTGCGGCAGGGTGTGATAGGGTCTTCGGTCCGGGCGCCGCGGCGCGCGCCAGCGGTGCAGGCTGGGCAGAAAGAAATGCTGACTGTCCTGCAGTTGCAAGCGGGCTGCGGAGTTCGGAGAGGACGCCAGCATCAGCCGCGCGGTTTCCAGAACCCCGGCGGCGACAAAGATACGGTCGGCTTGCAGGGTTTTGCCGTCCTCCAGCGTGACCGTGACATGACCCGGGCGTTCCTCGAACTGGCGGACAAGACCGGTGCGATAGCGGAAATCCGGATTGTGACGCAGGACGTCAAGCGTTTGCCCGGACGCATAAATCAGACCCCAGGGACAGCCATGCAGGCACTGGCCACAATATTGGCAACCGGGTTCAACAGCCAGCCGCGCGGCACCGGCATGGGCTCCCAGTTTCGCAAGCCTCGCTGCTTGGCGATCCAGATGCGTCAGCATCCGTTCGGCTTGCGGCGATGGGGTCAGAGGGGCGCGATCCTGCATCGAAAGGGTGGGGAACAGAGTCTGTAATGCGTCCACCCGACCGCTGATGGGAAGGAATTCCGCAACCGCGTGGTAATGCGGTGACAGATCGTCAATTTCGATCGGCCAGTCGGCGATATCTTCGGCGCGGTTGGGCAAAACGGCCGAGCCCCAGAGATTGGACAGCCCGCCTGTGGCGTGTGTGGCGCGCAATCCGATCCGGTCAGGCGATACCAGCGTTTCCGCCCCCGGTACCATGGCAAAATCCGACCCGAACCGGCGGACTTGCCCAGATGGCGTGTCGAACTGAGGAGCTTGCCAGGCTTTTACATCATCGGCGGACCAGCTTTCGGGACCCGTCGCGGCCAGCCTGTCACGGCGGGCCTGCGCCGAGCCTTCCAGTCTGCGCCCTCCATCCAGCATCAAAACCTGTCGCCCCCGCGCCAATAGGGCCTTGGCCACGGACACCCCCGATGGCCCCGATCCGATGACCAGATCGGTCACGAGGTTGGGCCCGTCTGTGCCGGGGTAGGCGGCCTCATGCGGGAACCGGGCGCTTCATCTCGGCGACGATGTCATCGATGATCTGCTGCAGCGTTCGCATCGGGCGGAACCCGGTGACACGTTGCAGTTTCGAGACATCGGGCAGGCGGCGCTGCATATCTTCGAAGCCTTCGGGATAGACCGTGTCGTAAGGAACACATTGAATTTCCGAGGCAGAGCCGGTCGTTCGGATGACTTGTTCGGCCAGCTCGCGGATCGTGACCTCCTGATCGGTTCCGACATTGAAGACGTCGCCGCGCGCATCCGGAAGGGTCATCAGACGGCACATGGCCTCGACCACATCGGCGACATGGCCGAAACAGCGTGATTGTTCACCAGTGCCGTGGACCATCAGCGGCGCGCCTTCCAGTGCTGACTTGACGAAATTCGGTAGCACCATCCCATAGCGCCCGGTCTGACGCGGACCGGTGGTGTTGAAGAACCGCAGCACCGTGACCGGCAGGTCGGATTCACGCGCGTGGGCCAGTGCCAGAAACTCGTCGAGCGTCTTGGCACAGGCATAGGACCAGCGCAGATTGCGGGTGGCGCCGATGGTCAGATCGCCTTCTTCCTGAAAGGGGAAATTGGTGCTTTTGCCATAAACCTCGGAACTGGAGGCGATGAACGTATGCGTCTTGTTCACCAGCGCGGCATCCAGCACGTTCTCTGTCCCCGCCACATTGGTCAGGATCGACCGGCTGGGTTCGTCCATGATCAGCTTGACCCCGACGGCGGCGGCCAGGTGGAACACCACATCTGCCGGATCGACCAGTTCGGCGACCAGCCCCCGGTCAAGAATGCTGCCTTTGACAAAAGTGAAGCCCGGGTGATCCGCGACAGAAGCCAGATTGGACATCAGCCCGGTCGACAGATCGTCAAGGATCGTGACCCGATGCCCTTCACGGATCAGCCGTTCCGTTAAATGGGAGCCTATAAACCCGGCGCCGCCGGTAATCAGAATATGCATTTGTTTGTACCAGTCACTGTGTAAGAACCAACTTTACCACGATTTTCCCCGCACCATCGCACGGATACCGCGCATTGCCCTGCGGGCCGTCAGATAGGGCCCGCCGCGTCCGGCAAGATGCGCCTTCCAGCGGGCGATGTTGTTGAAATAGAACATCTCGAGCCGGGGCAGGTCGTGCATATCATCCCCCGCTTTGGCCACGCCCAGCCTTGTGCCGACCGAGGTGTCGTAATGCTGCGCGACCTGTCTGAGAACGCTAGAGTTCGACGCGCCATATGGCGGCGCGAAATGTCGGGTGGGCTGGCCAAGCCGGGCGGCAATGTCCTGGCCGGATCCGCTGACTTCCTCTTCCAGCATGAGCGCATCCAGCGTGGTGAGATCGGGATGAGTGACACTGTGCGCGCCAAAACAGACCCCTTCTGCTGCCAGCGCCTCGACCCTGTCCCAGCCCATCAGTGGGCGGGCAGGGATATTGCCTCCGGCCCAGCGGTCGCTGCCGCCCATCAGGCCCGAGGGTAAATAGACGATCGGGCAGAATCCGTGATCGCGCAGGATCGGCCAGGCGGTGTCGGCGAAATCCTGGAACCCATCATCGAAACTGATGATGACCACGCGGGGGGCGGGCGGGTTGGCCAGCGCGTCCGGCGTGACCACCGGCAGGCCGGATGCCGCCAGCGCCTGCATCTGCGCGGCAAAGATGTCGGGCGCGATCGAAGTCGGCCCCGGCGCATCCGAAATCGAATGATACATCAGGATATCGGCCTGCCAGGCGGACATGGGTCAGTCTTCCACCACATGGGTGGCAAAGATCTCGCGATACCGGTTCCATTTCGCGCGGTCGACATGACCCTTCTCATCAATGCAATCCGCCGCGCCATAAGCCATGGCAAAGGCGTGATGCGTATTGTCGTGTGCAAACAAACCCTGCCGTCCAAATACGAGTAATCCGTCCAGATTTGAGAGCCACTGATCCACCGTATCAAACCGCTCTTCATAGCCCATATCGTAAACCGGATAGGCGTGGCTCAGCCGTCGGGTTTCACAGCGGCGCACCGGAACCGTGACCGGCAGGCCCAGCTGCCCCAGCCATCTGGTGAATTCCTGCCCCAGCTCCTCGTCGGACATGGACCACCATTTCTCATCCGGGTCGCAAGGCAGTTCGGCGCACAGCACGGTGACGCCCTTTGGCGCGCCGCTGGCGTTATAGTTCTTTGGCTCTGACATCCGGCTGATCGGGATCGAGAGTTCCGGGAAGTAATGGGCATCGAACTCGGTGAACTGGTCTGTCTCCAGCACCAGGTACAGCAGGATCATGCCGCGGAACCGGATCGCACGGGCGGCTTCGACCACCTCGGGCGGGGGCGTGTCGATCAGGCGGGTCAGCCCGGTCAGCGGGATGGTCGACAGGATCAGATCGCCGGTCAGGTGTCGTTCACCCTCGCCCTCGCGGATCGTCAGGCCGGTGATGCGGTTGCCGTCCCGTTCGATGGCGGTGATTTCGGTGTTGAACAGGAAGGTGGCGCCGTTGGCTTCGGCACTGTTGCGCATCGCGTCCGAGATTTGCCCGAACCCCTTGCGCGGATAAAAGAACCGACCCGCCGTTTCGCTGCGCAGCCCCGGCAGCAGGCGCAGCATCTTCATCAGGATCTTGCCGACCGATCCACTGCCGACCCGGCGCTCAGCCAGTTTCACGGCCAATTTGTCCGGGTCCAGCCCCCACAGTTTGCGCACGTAGGGGAAATAGAAATTGTCCGAAATCGTCGGCCCCAGCCCGTCATAAAGCACGGTCGAGAATGTCTCGGGCCCGGTGCTTTTCTTGCGGAACGGCTTCAGCACCATGTCCCCGATCAGCGACAAGGCAAAGGGTTTGGGCAGGCGCATCAGCGCGTCGGTCAGTTTCAGCGGGAAGTGGATCCATTTTCCGCCCAGCCGGATGCGCCCATGACGCGGGCGCAGCAGCAGATCGTCCCCCAGCAGGGCTTTCACATCGGCCAGAACCTCAGGCTCTGCCGCCGGGTGAAACCGGTGCGAGCCATAATCGCAGATCACGCCTTCAACCGGGAAGGAAGCCGAATTGCCACCGGCAATAGCGGCGCGTTCGATTACCGTCACGCGGGCCTGCCCGGTTAACGCATGGGCCGCGGCCAGCCCGGCCGGTCCGGCACCCAGTATGATGATATGGGGCTTGTCGTCGCCGTTGGGTCGGGAAACATCCGTCACTTGCACTCTTCCTTTTGGGAATTTGCCGGGGCGCTGAACCGCATCCCGGACAGGGTCAGAACCAGCGCGCCAAGCCCGCCTGCCGTAAACAACACAACCTGCCAGACCAGCCCGGCGGCCACGACCGCAGGCGCGCTGGCGCCAAATGGGGCCAGAAACCCGGCCAGCGTGGCCTCGCGCAGGCCGAGCCCGTTCAGCGAGACCGGCAGAACCGCAATGATCTTGGCCAGCGGCCAGGCGAAAATCCATGGCCCGGCGGCTACATCGACACCTGCCGCGATGGCCAGCCACCAGGCCAGCAGGACCAGCACCAGCTGGATCAGGATCGATGCAACAAAGGCAATGGCCAGCGTACCGGGTTTGCGGCCCATCCCAGCTAGCGCATCGGCCAGGCGATGGGCAAATCCTTCGCCGGGCAGGGAGGGGATATAGCGCCAGGGCAGAGGCAGCAGGCGCGGCATCGCGACCATCCCCGCCAGTGCGGCCAGCAGGATCAGCGCAACCGGCCAGATCATATGCCCGCCCGCAGCGCTTTCCCATATCAGCACCAGGCCCAGACAGGACAGGGTCAGCAGGGCGACCATGTCGATCAGCCGGTCAACGGTTGCGCCCGCGATGACCTGCGCGCCGTCTTTCATCGCGGCCTGCGCCAGACCGGCCCGCACCGTATCACCGCCAATTGCACCGGGCAGGCACAGATTGGCGGCCAGTCCGGCAAAATGGGCCCGGATGGCCAGCAGGGGCGGAAGCCCCCGGTTCAGCAGCAGCCACCATTTCAGCGCGGCCCCCACATGGGCCAGCAGGAACAGGGTCAGCACGCATAGAAAGACCCAGATCGGGATCGACTTCAGTGCCGCCACGATGGCCTCAGCGGGAAGCAACCAGAACAGGATCGCCAGCACCACGACCGACCCGGCCACCCGGATCAGCCAACGCCGTTGACTTGGGTCGGAAAGCAGCCTGCCGCTCATGTCACGGTCTGAGGTGCAGCCGCGAGATCATGTCGGCGATCAGCCCCAGTGACCAGATCATGATCGCTGCCAGGAATGAGAACACTGCAGTTTCGCTGAGGTTCCAGTAGAACATGTCGATAATGAACTTCACCGTGCCCAACGTGAAAAACGCCAGACCTAAGGGGATAAACACCCGCAGCGGGTTGAACAGCGTGCTGATGCGCAGGATCAGGATGATGAAGTTCAGGAAATCAATCGGTCGGATTTTCGATTTGCCCACCCGTTTTCCGTATTCAATGGGCGTATAGATCATCCGCTTGCCATTCGAGGTCATGCACAGCGTGATCGTGGTGGTGAACGAGAAGTTCTGCGGCAAAAGCGGCAGGAATGGGATCAGCTCGGATTTGCGGAACACGCGCAGGCCCGAGTTCAGATCGTTGATCTTGCGCTCGGCCAGAAATGAAGCGAAGGCGAACAGGAATTTCTTGGCCGGCCTGCGCAGCAGCGGCACGTTTTTCATCGCCGCCCCCCGGTCGCCCACCACCATGTCCTGATCACGGCACATGGCCAGCATGCCCGGCAGATAGCGCGCAGGGTATGTGCTGTCGGCATCCAGAATGGCCACATATTCATGCTGCGCCATCCGCACCCCGCGCTTGAGGCTGGCGCCATAGCCGGAATTGACGTCGTTGAAGGTAACGGTGGCACCACTGGTCTCGGCCTCGGCGCGGGTGTTGTCCTGGCTGGCGTCGTCCACCACGATAATTTCGTAAGGGATATTCAGCGGCTCAAGATGGGTGCGCACGTCCTCGACAGTATGGCGGACGGCGTTTTCCTCGTTATAGGCGGGGATGACCACACTCAGGCTCATGCCGGCGGTGTCCGATGCGATCAGCTCTTCGGGTGTGGTGCTGTTCGTCACCATCGGCTCTGCGACTTTGTTCATGAAAATGAAAACCTTTTATTCACTTAATAGTCCCAGCCCCAGCCCCCGCTGCAAGATTTGCGTGGCGCATGGAACGTAACGGGCATAATTCCCTGTATTGCGTATAGTATTCGAACACGTACAGACTGAACATAGACAATAAATTTGACCAAATTCGACCGTTAAGGCGTCAAGTTTGTAATTACGTATACTGCACGCAGCAGGTGCAAGTGTTTGAGGCATGTGCCGCCTGGAACATGGCGGGGTGCGGGCAGCAGGAAGGAAACGGATGTCAGGGCGGCAGAGTTTCAGCAGCGGAGTTGCCTGGATGTCGGCTGGTATCTGGGTCGAACAGGCGTTCAACTTCATCATTTTTGCCATTCTTGCCCGTATTTTAGGGGTCGAAGCCTTTGGCCTGCTGGCGATGGTTGCGGCCTTTGTGCTGTTTTCCGAATTTCTGGTCCGCGAAACGATTTCCGACATTCTGCTGACCCGTGATGCGCTGTCACCAGAGCGGTTGAATTCGGTTTTCTGGTTGCTGGCGCTGCTCGGGGGGGTGTTGACAATTGCGCTTTATCTGGGGGCAGGGCTGGTCTCGAAATTCTACAATGAGCCGATTGCGGGCGAATTGTTGATAGGATTGTCCCCAACAGTGCTGATGATTTCGCTGACGGCAGTGCCTGTGGCGATCCTGCGCCGGGAAATGAAGTTCCGTGTTCTGGCCATCCGTGCAGCACTTGGCGCGGCGGTCGGAGGGGTTGTGGGAATTGGCATGGCGCTGACCGGTTACGGGGTCTGGAGCCTGGTCGGTCAGCGGCTGGCGATGACAGCGACCAATATCGTGATGGCCTGGGGCGCGGTATCCTGGCGTCCGGCTTTTCACGCGTCGCGGGATCACATGCGCAGGATTTTGCATTTCAGCCACCGGATTCTGGGCCTGCGCGCGGCGGAACTGGCGGCGGTGCAATCCCCCGCGGTGATCATCGGCGCGATGCTGGGGCCGGTTCCGGCGGGGTATTATGCAATTGCCTGGCGCGTGATCGAGACGGCCTCGTTCCTGATTATCACACCGCTGCGCACCGTGGCGCAGCCTGCCTTTGGCGCCGCGGCGCGCGATGGAGGTCAAGCGGCGGATTTGCTGATCGACGTCATGCGCCTGACCGGGTTTCTGGCTTTTCCCGCCTTTGCCGGGCTGGCGGTTCTGTCGGAACCCGCGCTGGTGTTGCTGTTCGGTCAGAAATGGGCTCCGGCGGCTCCGGTCCTGAGCCTGATGTCGGTGTTCGGCATGTATCTGTGCGCCGAAAAGGTGCAGCAGACCTTTTGTCTGGCGGCAGGTCAGGCCGGGCGTCTGGCGGTTCTGTCCTGGGTCGAAGTGGCGCTGGCGGCGGCAGCGATTGTAGTACTGGCCCCTTATAGCTTACCGGTTGTCACAGCTGGTTTCGTGGCGGTCTTTCTGCTGATCTGGCCGCTCAAATTCGCCAATCTGGGGCATATTGCAGGGCTGCCCGGCCCGGCTTTGATGCGGCAGCATCTCGCACCGTTTCTGCTATCTGCAGGAATGGCTCTCGCAGTGTTTGGAATTGCGTGGCAACTGGATGGGATGTCTCAGGTTTTGCGTCTTTTGATCGGCACTGCGACCGGAATTGTTGTTTATTGTCTGTTGGCTGCTTTGTTTTTGCGCGACAGGTTGCGTCTGCTGATCGCAATGGTGCGCAGGAAAGAGGAAACAGGTCCCGAGATTGACCCGCAAGAGGTCAGTGGGTAGCACATATTAATGCGCTACCCATCCTGGTTGATGAGCGGGACAGGCCGCTACCAAATCGGTGCGCCGAGGCGGAAATTGACAGTCTTTTCCCCGCCGTCGGATTTTTTAAGGTGAGCTGTGATATTGTTCTCCGTTTCCGAAGGGAGCAGCTCAAAACTGGCGATGGCCCTGTCACCGTTCTGTGTGAATTTGACCGCCTGCACCTCATCGCCATTGATCGTGATCGCTGCAGCCTGAACATCAGGCTCACCGATCCGAAGTTGGATATCAAGGGCGGTGTCGCGCCGGAGTGGGGCATCCATAATCAATCGGGCAACCGACGGTGGGGCGTCGATTGCAAAAGCTCTGGTTCTGTCGTGGGAATTAGGGCCAAAACGGTAATACGCGGTAAACAGAATACCTGCCAATAACAGAAGGTATCCCCACCGGGTCCATCCCATACCACGCCAGATGCGTTTGAACGGGCCATATTGCGCGGCGCCAGGGGCAATTCTGACCGCGAAAATCAGGGCTCCTGTAACAGCAAGGCCGGTGGCAATCAGGCCAAGAATAATCCATAGCGCCATCGAAAACCCGCCGCCCCAGGTGCCGAAATGCAGCATATCCATCAAGGGCTTCCAATAGGTGAACCCTCCAATATCATCCGGCGTAAATGCGCCCAGAACGTCAAGTGTGACGGGATCTATGAACACGCTGCCTGTTCCGAAAAAGCCTGAATGGCCATCCAGATTTCCGGAAAAGTTTATACTATCTGTCTTTTTGTCTGGCAGGAATACAAGGAACGGATCAAACCCTGGCAGCGCTTCCCGGGCCCGGGCTTCTGCCTGATCGATAAAGGTCGCATCAAGATTGGCGGGCAGAGCTGCATCGCGGGGAACGGGGGGCTTGGGGTGTGGTCTGGTGCCGTCGAGTCCGAGACTGCCCAACAGGAAATAGAAGCTGGTCACAGCGGTCAAAAACAGCAGCGGCGCCGCCCAGAGGGCCGTCAGTCGATGCGTGCTGCCTGCCCATGATCGGAAGCCGGCTGCGCGGCCAGGCCAGCGGAAAAACCCTTTCCAGAAGCGCCGATAGGTAATGAGGCCGCTGACAAGCTGAAACAAAAGCACGACCGACATGGCGCAGACCAGCATGAATACGATCCGCTGTTCGGTCAGGAACGTGTCATGAAGATCACGCAGGATGTTGCGAAAGCCCAATGGTCGTGTTTCCGCGACAACCGCGCCAGTGGTGGGGTCGGTCCAAAAGCTGACTTTTTCTCCCCAGCCTGTGCGGGCTGCTGTACGGTCCACGAACCAGGGGGCCGGTCGCCTATGGATGACAAAGACACGACTTTCAGGGTGGGTCTCTTTGATACTGCCGTAAATTGCGCCAAAGCTGGCGGTACGTTCTTCCTTGGTGGCGGTGGTCCAGATTGCCGTACGACCAACCGATTCAAGTTCGAAACCGGCAACAAGCAATGTGCCGGTCAGAAACATGAATGCGAAGAAAAGCGACAGATGCAGTCCCAGCCAAGTGTGGAGTTTGAAAAGTGAATTGCGGATTTTGCGGTTCATCTGAATGTTTATCTGTCTACAATGTCTGGGAACACTAAGCCGAGTAATCGTGCTGGAAACAATGGCAAGATAGCCTTGCCGCAGAAGAGGGGTGAATTGGGCTTTTGATGTTGCGATGAGCACACGTTATTTCATGGTATTCCCGCAGGTTAGGTGTTGTGCGAATCCCGAACTTCGCGGGATGATATAATTATACCCGGGTATTGTTGGGGTAAGCGGTGCTGTTTGATGTTAAATAGAGCTATGAAAACAATTTCCATTGTCTCGCCATGCTTCAATGAAGAAGACAACGTGGCGAATTGTTACGAAACCGTAAAGTCGATTTTCGACAAGGAACTGCCGGGCTACAGGCGCGAGCATATTTTCATCGACAATGCCTCCACGGACCGGACCGTGGATATCCTGCGCGAGATCGCCGCAAAGGATTCGGACGTGAAAGTGGTGGTCAATGCCCGCAATTTCGGGGTGTTCCGGTCAACCTTCAACGGGTTGCGCTATGCCACTGGTGACGGGGTTGTTGTCATGCTGCCTGTTGACCTGCAGGACCCGCCCGAGCTGATCCCGGAGTTCGTCGAGTTGTGGGAAAGCGGCTATGACGTGGTGGCCGGTGCCCGCAGTACCCGAGAGGAAGGGTTCGTGATGCGCAACGCACGCGGCCTTTTCTATCGGATCGTCAATGGTCTGTCGGACGTCTGGCTGGAACCATCGGTCGGAGAGTTTCAACTGATTGACCGCAAAGTGCTTGAGGCAGTGCTGGCCCACAATGACCACTACCCTTATATCCGCGGCATCATTGCCAGCTGCGGCTTCCGTCGGATCATCAAACCTTATGTCTGGCAGGCGCGGAAAAGCGGCTTGACCAAGCACAGCTTGATGGCGCTGACCGATCAGGCGCTGAATGCTATTTTTTCTTTCACGCGTGCCCCGATGCGGTTCTGCACGATCAGCGGACTGGTGATTGCGGCCGGCTGTATTCTGTTTTCGCTCATTTCCGCGGTTCTGTTTTTCTTTAATCCCGATCAGGCGCCGCGCGGGACGACAACCATCATCGTATCCCTGTTTTTCCTGTCAGGTATCCAGATGCTGTTTATTGGAATGTTGGGGGAATACATCACCTCGATCCACAATCAGGTACGCGGGGGCCCCATCGTGACCGAGCAGGAACGCATCAACATTGAAGGTCCTGCGCGGGACCCGGCACTGACTAGAGACGAGCGTCTGGCATGATTGCCGGTTTGAGCCGCGGCAAATGGTGCGGCCTTGCGCTTGTGATGGCGCTCTGCGCCAGCCCGGCCTGGGCTGTTGACGCACCGGTTACCAATGCAACTCTGCCCGAGCTGCGCATATGGTTTGGGTGCATGGTGGTGGCTTCGGTGTTTTTTCTGGGCTTCTTCTGGCTGCGTGGTCAGGTTCTGTTTGGCATTCTGAGTGTAATAGCTCTTTTGGGCGGGGCAGCCCGGCTGTGGCTGACGCAACCGCTTTGGTTTCCACGCCTTGAGATTTCTGCGGACCCGCCTGAGAACCTGATCATGCTGGCGATACTGGCGATGCAGGCGGCGGTGATCGGCGTTGTTCTCATACGGCCCTCAGGGCGCGCAGCCATCGGCGGTCTTTTCGCCAAAGCGGGGATATTTCGCCTGTTTCTGCTGATGGTTCTGGTCGCGATTTTCAGCCTGTCGGCAACTCCTTATATCGCCTATGGCTATCATGTGGCCTATGGCTTGCAGATCGGTGTTGGCGGTATGTTGTCACTGGTTCAACTGGCCACGCTATTGGCCATGTTTGTTGTCGTCGGGCCTGATCACATGCCGCGTATCCCGGCGGCTGGTTTGGCGGTGTTTGCGACTTTAGTCAGCGCCATACTGGCCTGGACGGCGTTCGATCGGGTGCCCCATGTCGAGGATGAGCTGGCCTATCTTTTTCAGGCACGGACCTTTGCGGCGGGCACGCTCTGGGCTCCGGCCCCGCCCGAAGCGGCACACCCCGCACTGGAATATTATCTTCTCGAAATACATGAGGGCAAATGGATCAGTGTTCCGGCACAGGGCTGGGCCATCGTTTTGAGCCTTGGGGTGCTGGTCGGGGCGCCATGGGTGATCAATCCGATCCTGACCGGGATATCGGTTTGGCTAGCTCATGACATTGTCCGCCGGGCTGTCAGCCGGGAACGCGCGGATATGGTCGCGTTGCTTATGGCAACCTCACCCTGGGTGCTGGCTGTCGGGGCCACGCTGATGAACCACGCGCTTATGCTGGTGACGATCTTACTGGCCTGGTGGTGTTTGATTCGGGCCGGAGAAGGGTCTGCCCGCCGGGCGGTATTCCTGGCATTTGCCGCCGGGCTGGCCTTGGGATGGGGGTTTGTCACCCGACCGTTGGACGGGTTGATCGTGGGTGGTCTGACAGGCCTGTGGGTGCTTCGCCGATTGCCTGCCGGGATCGGGCAAGTGCTTGCCTGTGGTGTCGGGGGCATCCTGTCCGGGTCTGTCGTTTTTCTGGTCAATCACGCGATCACGGGCGATCCGTTGTTGACCGCACAAGCCGACTATCTCAGCCGTCTGTGGCCGGACACGCAAAACGCATTTGGATTTGGGGAGAATGTGGGCCCGCCCGCCCAGAGCTGGGGCGCGCTGGATATCTGGATCGGTCACAGTCCCGCCGAAGCCGTGTTGAACCTGATCAATGCGATTGCCTCGCTTAACCTCGAACTTCTGGGCTGGACATTCGGATCTCTGGTTCCGCTCTGGATCGTCTTTATCTGGCGCAAAAAGCTGACCGGGTTTGACCGTGCGATGCTGGTGATCTTTGCGGCCCTCGTGGCTGTTCTGTTCTTCTATTGGTTCACAGGCACCTTCTACCTCGGACCGCGCTATTGGCACACGGCATTGCTGCCTATCCTGGTTTTGTCCGCGGCTGGGATCGAGGCGATCAATGACCGGTTGCCCGAGCAGTATCGCGGCCGCCTGCATTGTGTCGTTCTATTGCTCTGCGCCATTTCGGTTGTCAGTTTCACATCCTGGCGCGGTGTTTCCAAATATGACGGATATGGCGGATATAACGGTGACATCAGGCGACAGGTTGAAGCCGCTGATCTGGGCAATGCGTTGGTTTTTGTTTCGACAAAGGGGGATATAGGGTCTGCGCTTTATCTCAACGATCCGTTCCTGCCACAGAATAAACCGATCTTCCTCAATGATCTGGGGCCGGATCAGAACGCCGCCATTATCGCTGCCTTCCCCGGACGCGAGGTTGTTTACCTGAGCGACGCAGACTGACACGCCCCGGGTCAGTCGGGTTTTCCCGAGCGTAATTACTCAGCAGCGTGCTGGTTTTCGGCGGCCACAAAGTTGCGTCTGAAATCATTGGCAAACATCGTGCGCGTGAACCGGCCCAACCCCGAGGCATGCTCGCCAAAGGTGTCGATCCGGGACAGCAGGGTCGTTTTCACACGAGGATCGACCTGCGTCTGGAACTCACGCGGGGTGTCAAACTGATAATCACGCAAGGAGCCTTCATACCCCGAATTTCGCCAGGCCTCGACATCGAAGGGTGAGCTCCAGACCGGTTCATGCTCCAGACTCTGTGAAAAGGGAGCATGCAGCATCACGGCGCTGTAATAGTTGATGATCGTATCAAGCATCGCATGCGCTTCGTGATCACCTTCATCCAGCAGGTCCGAGATGGCCCGCTTCAGGAAAATAAGCGCTTCGTCCAGTACAATGAACCGGCCAATCATCGAGTATTTGCTGAGCAGATTGCCCCCCAGTTCACCGCTGATCAGGTCATCGTAATTGTCCTGCGCCCAGGCCACGCAATCGGCGCGGGTTTCAAACAGCTCAGCCTGGTTCTCTTCCAGATAACCAGCCAATGCATTGCGGAACGGCTCCGGTGCCTGATCCAGAATCTTTTGCATATGCTTGATGATCTGGAACGGTCGGATGTCCAGAGAACGCGCCAGCTGGAAGGCTTCTTCGAAATTGTCTTCATAATAGAAGATCGTCAGAAGCAGATGGAAAACACGGGTATCTAGGTAATCCTGGAACGAGAAATTCTCGGACTGGACCACCATTTCCTCGGTCTCGACCACGGTTGGTCCGTTATATTTGCCCAGGCATCGGGCAACGACCCGGTGCAGGGTTTTGAAACCAAATTCTTTGCGGCTGTCAGGATTGGCCAGTGGCGCGCCATGCAGGAGCATCAGCTGGTGTGCCGCCACCCGGCTGACACCGGTTTCGATCAGCTTGTCGACCGCATCCATAAAGGATTCCTTGGTCTCACCCGGCATGCACAGGATCAGCTCGCCATAGGATTGCATGCCCTTTGAATGAAGCTCCTGCTGCACCTCGGTATAGGTATCCAGGCTGATGTTGTCGCGCTTGATGTTCTTCAGAACTACCGGATTCAGGGACTGAACCGACGAGGTCATCGGCAACCGGCCCTTGGCCTTACGCATCACCTTGATGATCCGGTCGCCGCGGTTTTTTCCGGTGGTTGTCCGGATGTATTTGGGCCAGTCGTATTTATCCATCAGATGGCCCAGATAGTCGGCCACCTCTTCGTCCTGCACATACATGCCGAAATTGTCGTCAGCAAAACACAAGGGGCTGGCGTGGTTGATGCGGGCCACGATGTAATCCAGATCGGCCTTGGTACGCTCAAACGAATGGCGGAAGACTTTCGAGTTCGATTTGACTGCCGAGTTGCAGAAGGCACAGGTGAACGGGCAGCCGCGGGCCAGCTGCATCAATGCAAACAGGCCGGTGTCAAAGAACTTGTCCATCAGCCCGGCAAGATAAGGTGACGGGATTTCGTCCAGATCGCGGATGCGGGGCGGCTCGCTCCCGCGCAGGATCTCTCCGGTTTTCGGGTGCACGTAAAGCGCGCCATCAACGGCCTCTTCCCACATGCCTTCGCGGCGGGCGCCAACATCGATGAACCGTTGCAGCGTACTGAGGAAGGCGCGCTCGCCCTCATAGGTGGGGCCGCGCACATGCATGTCGATCTGTGGCATGGTCCGGATCCAGCTGTCCTGTTCTTCTTCGGTCAGTGGAAAATTGGGGCCGCCCATGAGGGTCAGAACATTGGGATTGATCGCCTTGACGTAATCCGCAAAGGACAGGGCCAGATGATGGTTCCAGGAATAGCTTGAGAAACCGATGATGTCGGGTACCGCCGCGTCAATGGCTGCCTTCAATTCCTGAGGGTCGCGGAAGATTGCAACCTCCAACGGTGCCGGGCTTTTGGCATAGGTTTTGGCAAAAGTAGCAAGATTGCCGACACCCAACGGATAGGTGTCCGACGTAGCGGTAACGAGGTTATGGCCGAGATCGGCAAGGTAAAGACGCATTAGTTAACTATCCTCGCGGTACAGTTCTTATGTCAAATTTTAGGCTCCACGGTCGGTTTGAACTTCGATGGCCAATGTGCCGGAATGTTATTTTCAATCATCTTCAAACACTCTGCTGCCAGGGGAAGTGACCCGTCAACACCCTGGAGATCATGATGAAGGCCAGAATGGCCGTGGGCAAAACAAGTACCCCCTGCGCGATGATCGGTTGCAGATCGGCGGACAGCAAACCCTCAAGCGAAAGGGCGTTGAACGCGTAGACGAACAGATAGGACAGCACATAATAGGGCAAACGCCCAAAACCCTTGGTGTCGAAGACAAGCCGGGCGTGGGTCATGAAGTTCCACAAAACTCCACCGGAAAACGAAATCGCCAATGCGGCTTGGGGTGGCAGGCCTGACAGGCTGAGGCCGGTAAACAGCGCATAACCAAACGCCGTATTCAGTACCCCGACCAAAGCGAAGCGCATGAATGATTTCTTTCGGGGAATAAGCAGCTTTTTCATACGTGGGGCCCTTCTGTACAAAGAACGTCCGCCACCCCTGAGACGATATCATATTGCGGGGTAAATCCGGCTTCGTTCCGCAGCCGGGTTACATCCGCTGCCAGCCGGTCGGGATCATTTGCCGCGCGGGAGATAGCCCCCAGCCGGATCAGGTCAGGGTGATGCATCTGGTTTGCCACCTCTTCAATCAACTGCCGGACCGGGACGGCGGTGCCGCTTGCTATATTGATCGCACCGGTGACATTGGTTTCCAGCAAAAGCGCCAGCGCGCGCGCCAGATCATCGACATGCAGGAAATCCCGTTCCTGTCGTCCATCGGTGCAATCTACGGGCTCGCCTATCTTCAGATTTGAAATCAGATCGCCAAACAACCGGCCCGGTGGTTCATCCGGTCCGTAGACAAAGAAGATGCGGGCCCAGGCCAGAGACAAGCCAAGCGCATCCTGGCCTGCGCACAGCGCCAGACCGGTCGCAGCCTTTGCGGCCCCATACAGGGTCCGGGGCCGCAAAGGCGTTGCTTCGGTCAGCTCCGGCACCGACCAGTCATATTCGGCACAGCTTCCGGCGCAGACCACACGCCGCCCGCTGATGCGCGCAAACTCCCGCACCAAGTGCAGCGTGGCGGCCATCCAGTCCAGATTGGCCGGGGAAGCCCAGCGGTCGCGTGGTCCGTCATGCCAGGCCAGATGAACCAGATGGCTGGCGCGAGCTGTTTCAAGAGCTGCTGTGGTGGCGCTGGGGTCCAGCAGATCACAGGGGATGTCGTTTGCCGGGTTGCGGCCCAGCGTCACCACCTCATGGCCCGCCTGTGTCAGAGCCGGAACCGTCGCGCGTCCGATCAATCCGGTTGCGCCGGTCAGCAGAACCCGTGCCATCAGCTGATCCTGACTTCCGGCACGGCGGTCACGAACCGTACCTTCAGGTCGGACAGTTGCCCGATGACCTCATCCCGGATGTTCCAGGGCAGGATCAGCACGTAATCCGGCGGCGCCTCGCGCAGGGCTTCGACCCCATGCACGGGGATATGGCTGCCGGGCAGCAGCGTGTTCTGTTTGGCCGGGTTGCGGTCGACGCAGTAAGAGATCAGATTGGGGCCGATCCCGGCATAGTTCAGCAGCGTATTGCCCTTGGCAGCGGCACCGTAGGCGGCAACCGTGTCGCCCCGCGCCTTTGTTTCACGCAGGAAGGCAAGCAACCCATCGCGCAGCGCTTCGACCTGAGTGGTGAAATTCATGTAACCTTCAGGCCGGTCGAACTGTGCCGCAGTCTCATCCGCGCGGACCTTGGCCAGGCCCGGCCCTTCGGGGTGGCTGGCCCCTTCAAGGCAGGCGAACACCCGCAGCGATCCGCCGTGGGTCGGCAGCTCTTCGACGTCGAAGACGCGCAAACCCGCCTTGGCAAAGATTGTCTCGACCGCCAGCAGCGACAGATAGGAATAATGTTCGTGATAGATCGTGTCGAACTGCACGCTTTTGATCAGGTTCAGAAGGTGCGGAAATTCAACTGTATAGACCGCGTCCCCCGTCAGAAGCGTGGCGATGCCGGCAACGAAATCGTTGATGTCAGGCACATGCGCCAGCACATTGGCCGAGGCAATCAGGGCCGGAGGTTTCTCGACCGCAGCAACCTTTCGGGCCAGCGCCTCGCCGAAATAATCGACCAGCGTGCGCACACCCCTTTCCTGCGCCGCCGCCGCCACATTGCCTGAAGGTTCGATCCCCAGAACCGGGATGCCTTTTTCAACGAAATACTGCAGCAGATATCCGTCATTCGAGGCGATCTCGATCACCAGATCATCCGGTCCGAGATCGAACCGGTCGACCATTTTTTCCACGTAATCCCGGCAATGGGCCAGCCAGCTGTCCGAGAAGCTGGAGAAATAGGCGTAATCGGTCGAAAAAATCTCTTCCGCCGGTACGACATCATCCACCTGAACCAACCAGCATTCGGTGCAGACGCGGGCGTGCAACGGATAGACCGGGTCCGGTTTGTCCGCTTTCGCGGGGTCGACATAGGAATTGGCCAGAGGGGACAGTCCGAGATCGACAAGCGTCATCTCAAGATCCGCGCCGCAATGGCGGCAGGTGGGATGGGTCGTGCCGGTCATACCTGTCTCATACTCAGTGTTTCGAATTCGGCAATCTGGGCGTGGCACAGCTCGGTTGCCGGAGTGCCGCGGGCCCAGCCCGCATACCAGTCTGCCGTCAGCCTGACGGTGTCGTCAAAACTCAGGACCGGGCGCCAGCCAAGCAGCGCGCGCGCCTGCGATACATCCAGCCGAAGCATCTTGGCCTCATGCGGCGTATCCGCCGGGGTATCGATATCGATCCGGCCCTGCCCAAGCGCCTTGATGACCGCCTGGGCTACATCCAGAACCGGGCGTTCATCGTCACGTTCGGGGCCAAAATTCCAGCCCGCTGCGTAGGCGGCGTCCTGTTCGAGCTTCTGGGCCAGCATCATGTACCCCCTGAGAGGTTCCAGAACATGTTGCCAGGGGCGGATTGCGCCGGGATAGCGTAATATGACGCGTCCTTCATCGCTCAGACAGCCGCGCACGATATCGGGAACCAAACGGTCTTCGGCCCAGTCGCCACCGCCAATGACATTGCCCGCGCGTGCGCTGGCAATCCGGGCCGGATGTGGATCGGCAGCATCTGGTGAATAATAGCTGCGCCGCATTGCTGCGACCGCAATTTCGGTCGCACCCTTCGACGCGGAATACGGATCATGCCCGCCCATCGGGTCGGTTTCGCGATAGCCCCAGACCTGTTCGACATTCTCGTAGGCCTTGTCCGAAGTTGCCACCACCACCGCGCGCAGGCTCGGGGCTGCACGCAGTGCGTCCAAAAGCTGAACCGTGCCCAGAACATTGGTGGCGAAGGTCTCAACCGGAGTGCGATAGGATCGCCGGACCAGGGATTGCGCCGCCAGATGAAAGACGAATTCAGGGTCGGTTTCCGCGATGATCCGGTCCAGGGCCGCGCGATCATTCAGGTCGCCGGTGACCGACCTTATTTTGCGCTGAT
Organism: Ruegeria sp. SATB027; assembly: GCF_059613825.1. NCBI lineage: Bacteria > Pseudomonadati > Pseudomonadota > Alphaproteobacteria > Rhodobacterales > Roseobacteraceae > Ruegeria > Ruegeria sp. SATB027. The sequence continues at coordinate 45,122 of NZ_JBXWTH010000034.1, read as the reverse complement.
CCAGCAATGTCCAGAGATCGGGTTTCGTTTCGGGGGCAAGGGCGTATCCGGCGACTTCTGCACCAGCCTCGGCCAGCCAGGCAGCCAGCCAGGCGCCTTTGAAGCCGGTATGCCCGGTTACAAGCACCCTACGTCCGGAAAACGCGCTCGCACTCATTCCCAGATTTTCCACGGCGCATTGCCTGTGGCCCAGTGTTCTTCCAGTTCCTGGCGTTCGCGAATAGTGTCCATGGGCTGCCAGAAGCCTTTATGTTCAAAGGCCATCAGCTCGCCATCGCGCGTCAGGTTCATCAGGGGGCTGCGTTCCCAGGCGGTATCGTCGCCGTCAATGTAATCGCCCACTTTGGGGGACAGCACGAAAAACCCGCCATTGATCAGCCCACCATCCCCGACGGGTTTTTCAGAGAAATTCAGGACCTGATTGCTCTGCAGCTCGAGCTGGCCGAAGCGGCGGGGCGGAGGAACTGCCGTGACGGTTGCGAGCTTGCCATGCGCCCGGTGAAAATCGATCCCGGCCCGAATGTCGATATCACCAACACCGTCGCCATAGGTCAGGCAGAACGCTTCTTCATCCTTGAGCAGATGCATGACCCGGCGAAGTCGCCCGCCAGTCTGGCTGTCGTCTCCGGTGTCGATCAATGTCACGCGCCACGGTTCTGACTTGCTGTTTGCAATTTCAAGACCGCCATTGGCCAGGTCGATCGTAACGTCCGAGTTGTGCAGAAAGAAATTCGCGAAGAATTCCTTGATGACATAACCTTTGTACCCCAGGCAGACGATGAAATCCGTGACGCCATGGGCCGCGTAGATTTTCATGATATGCCAGATGATCGGCTTACCACCGATCTCGACCATGGGTTTTGGTATCTTGACGGTTTCTTCGCTGAGCCGCGTGCCTAAGCCGCCGGCCAGAATAACGCACTTCATAAAATTGCTCCCTCGTTAACAACGAGACTGGCTACCAATACACTCGTCTTAACCCGGATCTGGGCATCCGGGTTATTGCAAACATTCGCACGCATTAGGACGACAGCGCCGCCACCCTGTCAAGATTCACAAAGCCACGAGTCGTGAGGCACTGAATTTCCTGTTGCCTTGGCGCTCAACCATACACAATGGGGAGAAAGAGACGATATTGTTGATGCGCCCTTTCAGCCGGGCAATCCAGTGAAGAACATCACAGAGATAGCGCTCAAAGGAGCTCATATTCAGGGTCGTACATGTTGTATCAGAATTGCGCGAACCAAATGCACATTTCACACCTGCGGGAAATTTTGACAAAGCTATACCGGTCGGAAAACATCGTTACGATTCAAATTATTGGGAAAAGCACATGCAGTTTGGGACTATACAGGAGACAGAGGTTTTCACCAATTTTGAACCGGTTTTCGACACAGGCGATCTGGTTCGCATCTGCCCCCTCTCTCTGTGGGATGGACAGCGGGTGCGGTTCGTCTAATCAGGGTGCCGATTTTCTGTACGAAAGGCCGGGCATCAAAACTCAGGCACTCTGTTTAAGGGGCTGACAGGATTTTGTTGTGAATCCCGGATAACCTCTTGTAGCCTTAGGTAAGTGTTTTGGTATGGGTGTTAGTCATTTGAAAAAAGATATTGTTCCCGTTGTAGTCATCGGTGGCGGCCCAGCCGGGCTGACAGCCGCCTATGAACTGCAAAAATTGAGCGGCACACATGTTCTCCGGGTCTTTGAAGCTTCGGATATGGTGGGCGGCATTTCCCGAACTGAAACGCATAAAGGGTATCGCTTTGACATAGGCGGGCACCGGTTTTTCACCAAGGTGCGTGAGGTCGAGGACATGTGGCATGAGGTGATGGGGGATGATTTCATCACCGTGCAACGCCTGAGCCGCATCTTCTACCGCAACAAGTTCTATGATTATCCGCTCCGGATCTTCAACGCTTTGGGCAATATCGGCCCTTACGAGACCTACAAGATCATCGGCAGCTTCATCAAATGGAAGCTGCGGCCAAAACCGCAGGAAGACACGTTCGAAGAATGGGTGATCAACCGCTTTGGCGGACGGCTCTACATGCATTTCTTCCACAGCTACACCAAGAAGGTCTGGGGTATTCCACCGTCGGAAATCCGGGCCGACTGGGCCGCGCAGCGGATCAAGAACCTGTCCCTGCCCAAGGCGGTCTGGAATGCGATTTCGGGTGCCAATGATACGGCCAGCCTGATCGAGGAATTCCAATATCCCCGCCTGGGCCCTGGCATGATGTGGGAAAAGACCCGCGATCTGATCCAGGAAAAGGGCGGTTCGGTCGAAACCCGTTCCGAAGTGGTGAAGGTGAACCGCGATGGCAACCGCGTCACATCGATTGATGTGCGTCATTGGGACGAAAACGGTGATAAAACAACCGAACGGGTCGAGGGTGAGGAATTCATCAATTCGATGGCCGTGCGCGATCTGATCCATTCCTTTGATCCACCACCACCGCCCGAGGTGGTCGAGGCTGCCGATCGCCTGAAGTATCGCGATTTCCTGATTGTGACCTTGATTCTGGATCACGCCGATCCGTTCCCGGACAACTGGATTTACATCCACAGTCCCAAGGTGAAGGTCGGTCGCATTCAGAATTTCCGCGCCTGGTCCAAGGAAATGCTACCCGACCAGAATACTGCCTCGATCGGGATGGAATATTTCTGCCAGAAGGGCGACGGGCTTTGGTCCTCCTCCGACGAGGATCTCAAACACCTCGCCAGTGAGGAACTTGAAAAGCTTGGTCTGGCCAAAGCCAGTGATGTCATCGATTGTGCGGTTATCCGGCAACCCAAGGCCTATCCGGTCTATGACAGCGAATACAAAGAGGCACTGGACACGGTCAGTGACTGGCTGAAAACGCTGGAAAACTTCCAGACCGTGGGTCGCAATGGTCTGCACCGCTATAACAATCAGGATCATTCGATGCTGTCGGCGATGTATGCCGCCCGCAATATCATGGGCGAGAACTACGACGTCTGGGACGTGAATGTGGAACGCTCCTACCATGAAGAGTTTGAAGCCAACCCCAAGAAAACGGCTGCGCCAAAAAAAAACTTTCGTAAAAGCACTGCGCTCTGATCCTTAGCCAGGGACTGCGGTGCTTGTGGGTTTGTTTCTGATTGACGGGTTGGGATGATATGTGTCCGGCCAGATGATGACGTGGTCGCGTAATCTGGCAACTTCCCGACCTTCGTCCTGATGGTCCAGTCCGCATCGTAGCCAAACTTCGGCCAGCAAAAGCCGCAACCGAAGGTCCGGGGCCGTTTCGGTGATTACGTCGTGCATTTGGGTCCGGGTCAGGCCGATCAGGTGCCGCAGATGGGCGTTCCTGAAGTATTCAGGACGAATTTCCAGTCGCTGAAATACCGTCGTCTGTGTCGCGTTCTTGATACGGGGGCTCAGGTTGCGCGGGACATAACGATTGGCGACTTCTTCAACGACCCATTTGTTGCGAACAAACGGATGAGCGTTCCCGAAGGCAAAGGGTGAAAGCCGGAGTTTATGCCGGGTCGGAAGATTGACGGAAAACCGGGCTAATCGGGTATCCAAAAACGGAAGCCGCACTTCGATACCTGCGGCCATGCCCATCGTGTCATTGAGATGCAAAAGCTCTGACAGGGGATGGCGCATGCGATCCAGCGTCCATTGTCTGCCGTGATCCTTGGGGTTTTGTGGCGATGCGTTGTGATGGCAGGAGATCTCCTGCGGCTCCCCCGGATTTGCATGGTCATGCACCAGATTTTTTGCGCTCTTCGTAGATAGGATGGACCCTATGCCCGACATTGCCTGCACCCGGCGCATCAGCCGTCTGTATCCATCGTTCAAACGCTTTCGCCCAAACCGGGGATTTCCGAGGAACAATTCGTCTGCGCCTGCACCAGAAATCAGACCTTTCATTCCGGAATCAGTTGCAAGCCGGGCCGCCATCATCAGTGGCGTGCAATTTGCAGGTTCTGAGGGGGGGCGTTCATAGTGCCGAATGACTCGGGGAAGCATGTCAATAAAATCGCACTCATCGACATCGGTAACGTGCAACTCCAGTTTAAGACTTCTGGCTAGGTTGCGAGCCGCATCAACTTCACTGCGTTCACCTTTCACATTGGCATGGAACAACGGCAGGTTTTGATGTTGTGCTGTTGCTATGGCAGCAATCAGTGACGAATCCACACCGCCTGAACAAAAAGCCCCAACAGGCGCTTCGGCGAACAAATGCGCGGCCAAGGATTTGTGCATCAGATCCGCAAACTCATCGACAATTTCGGGCGTGGGCAAGCCGTCAAGCCGGATCATTTCATCGGGGTCGAAGAAATCGTTCAATCGGAAGAAAGATGAAATCTTGATCTTGTCCGACCCGTCAAACTGCAGGCAAGTCCCTGGGGCCAGGCTCTGGATGCCATTATAGAAGGTCTGACCCGGATCCGGTTCTCCGGAATTCATCAGATAAGCTGTTACCGAGTTGATGTCCGGCTGTACTGTCATCCACGGCTCGAAAGCTTTTATTTCCGACGCAAACAGAAAGGCGGGGCCTTCTTTGGTCGGGCCTTGCACCCAATAAAGCGGCTTCATTCCGAAGCGATCCCTTGCCAGCAGGACCTGCCGCGTGCTGCGGTCGACAAAGGCAAGTCCGAACATGCCTTCGAACCGGATCAGTGCGCTCGAACCCCATTGGATCAGACTGTGTAAAACAACCTCGGTATCGGAAGTTGTCCGGAAGGAAATCCCCAACGCTTCCAACTCAGACCGCAAGGACCTGAAGTTGTAGACTTCACCAGTGTAGGCAAGGGTGTAACGGCCCGTTGGATCCTTGAAAGGCTGATCCGACCGTATATCGGTATCGACAAGGGACAGGCGTCGGTGCGCCAACCCAAGGCCGGGTTCTGTCAGAATATGGCTGGCATCCGGGCCGCGATAACGTATGGAAAACGCGCTTTTGCGCAGCCGCAGATTGTCAGGGATTTGTGCTGCATCCTCTGGGAAGATACCAAACAGGCCACACATTCGGAACTCCGGTATTACAGTAGGTTAGCGAGGCAAAACCCACCACATCAGATTCTGATCGCTTTCGACGGCGGGTCAGATGCACTATAGAAAGAGCGGAATGAATGGCACATGTCAGCCTTTGTCATGCCCTGTTCATGTTCGCTGCGCGTGTCAGCTATGAGGGTCTGATGAAAATACTTGTTGCCGAAGACGACGATACGCTGCGCGATAATCTTGGTTGCCTGATGCGAGCGCGTGGCGATGTCGTAAGGCTGACTGATAACGGTAATGACGCGCTGTTTCTGGGGGAGACCGAAGATTGGGACATCATTGTTCTGGATCTGGGGTTGCCGGGACTGGATGGGCTTTCGGTTCTGCACGAATGGCGCAGTCGCAATATGGCGACCCCGGTTCTGATCCTGTCGGCACGTGACAGTTGGAATGACATCGTATCCGGGCTACGCAGCGGGGCTGACGACTATCTGGCAAAACCCTTTCACTCCGAAGAACTCATGGCACGGCTCGAAGCCTTGGTGCGGCGCGCAAGCGGACGCGGCGCACCCTCGATTGAAGTCGGGGACCTGTCAGTTCTGCCCGATGAAAAGACAGCCTATTTCAAGGGTCGGACAGTTTCGCTGACCGCGTTTGAATTTCGCGCTCTGGAGCATCTTGCCCGGCATGCGGGTTCGGTCGTCAGCCGGGCAGACCTGATTGAGCATATCTATGCCGAGGAGATAGACTTGAATTCAAACGTCATCGACGTTTTGATCTCGCGCTTGCGCCGCAAGATGGCGGCCTCTTTGGTGGAAACCGTGCGCAGGCAAGGTTATCGGATTCCCACAGATGATCGGTGACTGGGCCACGATTCCACGTCGCGTATCGATTGCGTCAATCGCGATATGTTGTGCCGTACTTGGACTTGGCGCGGCTATTTTCATTCAGCTCTATCGCGTTCAGGAAATCCGCGAACTGGAATTGCTTCTGGCCCAGGATTTGTTGATCGAATCCAGCCGGATTACTTTGAACGGGACCGACATAGAGCTGTCCGAAGGAGTTGGGCGCGGAATTTATGACCTGGCAGAAGTAAACTGGGTTTGGCAGCTTATCGAAGATCAGGAGGGGGGGGGCTCCAGGATTCTGTTTCAATCTCCGTCACTTGGCCCGGTCACCGCGAACAGCACGGTCCTTGCCGTACCGCCCTCGGGCAAAGGTGATTTCATAAGCCCTAACGGAGGCTTTGTGCGCGGTATATCTGCCCCCTTTCCGGGAGCCGCGCCCGAAGAAGGGCTGAGCTTTCGGATTGCGGCGCCCATGCGACGTGTCAGCGAAGGAATTCGCAGCGCGACCCAGCTGGTTGCACTGGTTTTCTTCGGTATCGCCCTGACGGTTTCGGTTTCAGTCTATTTTACAGTAAACCGGGGTCTCAGACCGCTCAAACGGCTCAGCGAATCTGTCAAAGCCATGCGCCAGCACGATACGATCATTGATGGGCAAAACTGGCCGCCAGACTTGATCCCAGTGGTTGATGAGTTGCGAGAGCTGCATCGCCGCAACAACACAAATCTTGAAAAAACTCGTAGGAAGAATGCCGAATTGGCGCATGGATTGAAAACGCCGCTGGCCGCTCTGATCCGCGTTGCCGAAGCGCTGGATGATGACAGGCGCGATCAGATTATTGGCCTTGTCGATCGGATGACGCGGGTCATCAAGCGCAACCTCAGCCGCGCCCGGACCGAACGTCCTTATGGCAAATCTTCAGCCGTTCGCACCAGCGCCGAAGACGTAATGTATGCGCTTGGTGTTATTTTCAGAGACCAAATGCCCGAGGTGGAAATCACCATAGATGCCGGAATGATATTTTTCGGCGAGATGGCGGACATTCAGGAGATTTTTGGCAACCTGATGGAAAACGCGTGTTTCTGGGCTGAAAGCCACGTGCGTATTTCAGCGATCGCAGAGGGCAAGGATATGATTACGCTTTGCATCGAAGACGATGGCCCGGGTATGGAGCAAAGTCGGCAGATGTCCGACGTGTCCACCGGTGAAGACAGGGGTGAACGCGGGTTAGGCCTGTTGATTGTCCGGGATATAGCCGAGCTTTATGGAGGAATGGTCCATATCGGGACATCCGCTCTGGGAGGGGCGAAAGTGTTGGTCATACTGCCTGGATGGATCGAAACGCCGAAATAGATACCTATACGGCTATTTGTTTCCCTGAAATCACCAATGTGGGTATGCTTGCAGTATTGATATCACATTGCGCATGCAATCCATCCGTTGGGCATAAAACACGCAACCAGATGAGAGTTACATGTTATCAGTAGATTGGTTGATTGAAGACATATGCTTTCAGCTGACATCCAGTATGCCTTTCATTGGGTAATCGTCGACTGCTGTATTTGATGAGATTGTATAAGACGTGATGGTATTGCGCCTTTTTATTTCACTCATTGTGTTGGCTGGCATTGTACTGGCCGGTCAGGGCGTCGCAGCAACACTTGCTGCTGATGCGGTGCGGCTGGATGAGGTATCGCCCTATTTCGCAGTCGGCGGCGTTCTATTTTCCTATGTCTGGGTTCCTCTGGTCGCGCTGTCTGCTTCGGCGCTTTTTGTGGCACCGGGGTTGCTGATGGCTTTGGGAATTGCTGCGCAGGGGGACCGATTTGAGCACTGGCTGCTCAAGGGGTTTACATTATCCTTGTTCGGAGTGCCTGCGCTCGCCGCAACGGTACAGGCCGTCAGCGGTGTTCCCATGGCCGGGACGGCCTTCATTCTGTTGCTTGTTTTGCTTTGCCTGCCCGGCATCGGCCTGATCGCAGCCCGACCCAACCCCGAGATCTTGCGGGGCAGGGGTTGGGATATAGCCGGCATGATTGCCTTGCCGCTGGCTGTTCTGCTCTTGCTGGCTCCGAAATTCTACTGGGAGTCGCTGAATGACGACGGGGCGCACAGCTTTCTGAACGCGATGTTGTTCATGACCCGTGGCCTGCCGTTCTGGCCACCGGATGCAGGGGGGGTCGGGGGGTATCCGACCCCGAAAATGATGACGGAAACCTTCCTGCAAAGCGGGTTCATGCGGTTTTTCGGACCCTATGAAGTCTCTATCCGTCTTGCATATTTGCCAGGGGTTTCGATCCTTTTTGGGGTGATTTTGTCCTTTGTACGCGATCCCGAAGGACATACTGACCCACGAGCCGTTTTCGGGCTTGGGGCAGCCCTGCTGCTGTTTTCGTTCGTGATGGCATTCAATCCATCCTACAATCCGTATTTTGCCGACATTGCGCTGCCCATGGCGCGCGAGCCGATGATCCTGCTGGGGGTGCTGGGCTATATCCTGTTCTTCAGCGAACGCAGGTTCGTCGGGATGGCGTTTGTGTCAACACTGGCTTTGCTGACCGCACCGAATGGCACCCTTCTTATCGGTTTTTTTCTGATTTCCCACTTCCTTCTGACCCGACCACTACCGTTCCGGCAGGTGATTGCGGGAGGGATGGTCGCCCTTGGGGTCTTGGTTCTGGCGTCACTGTTTGAGATGATGCTGACATGGTGGGGGCTGATGGACGTGTCCGATGAGTTTGGGGCTGACAGTATTCTGCGCCGCCTGCGCTTCGTGACGATCTTCGACACCGGGCGGTTCCTGTTCTGGCTGCTCCCTTGCGGGATTCTGCCCGGCCTGGCACTGCTGGCCTGGCCCTGGCAGGATAAGCTGTCCAGAACACTGACGCTGATGGTCCTGGCCTATGTTCTGTTTTTCTACGTTCAGGCCTATCGCATCCTGCCCCATCATTTTGCACCCGCCGCAGTCATACCACTGATTGTCTTCTGGCGTTTGCGGCCGGTTCAGGTTGCTCCGGTCTCTGCACTGGCTTGTGCTCTGACAGGGCTTGCGGTCAGCGCCTGGATCAGCTGGCCGGAAACTCTGCGCCCGTTTACCCAGACCCGGGATATTGGCTATCGTATCTCTATCGAAACTGATGAGAACCCGTTCCCTGACATGAACGAGATACGTGTTGTTCCGGCACTGATTGCCGGGGCATTCCCGCCCATCTGGACACAGGCCGAGTTGGAAAAGCGCTATATGGCTGGCCAGTTGTCGGTCTATGTTCATGCCAGAATGCCTGCACCGGACACTACGACCGCAGATTATTTTATACGCGCGGCAACAGCAGCTCTGGTGGATGGAGAAACTGTAATTGGCGAAGCTTTGGAGGGTTGGGTTTTGGTGGCGCGCGATCAGACGGTTTACGAAAATGACCTCGGGAACACCGATGTTCCGGTCAGTATTGCACGTGCCTATCGCGTACCACTTGATACCATCTTCGGACAGGGTACGCGTGAGACACCCTACCCGGTTTGGGACATCGCGAAAGTAGCGGGTCTAAGATAGCCACCGATTGAGAAATATAAGATTTGTCCCGAAGAAAAACGGGCAGTTAAATGGAGAACTCTATGAAGCAAAATCTTGCAAAACTGGTTGAATCATACCCGGTCCTCCAGAAGCCTGCCTATTTCGCCTATATCGGCGTGGTCAGCGCCCGGAATGTCAGCCGCCGGTTCGCCATGAACAATCTCGGTTACCTGCCCAAACGTGTGTCTGACAGGGGCCAGGACATGTGGGTGATCAACGAAGTCTATAATGGCAAGCGCAATGGTTTTTTTGTTGAGCTTGGTGCCGCCGATGGATTCTCAGACTCAAACACGTTCGCTCTGGAAAAGCATTATGGCTGGACCGGTTTGCTGATCGAACCCAACCCGGTCAACTACCATCGGATTACAAACTGGCATCACCGCACGGCCACCCCGGTTCCGCTGGCGGTTGATCCCGAACCGGGAAAGCTGGAGTTCATGATTGACGGTCAGCGCAGCAGCCTGCTGGTGGATGAGGCCGACAATATGACCGAGCGACGCGCTTCGAAACTGGCCCGGTTCCGGGAAAAGGGCAAGGTTGTAACGGTTGAGGCCGTACCTCTGGATGAGGTGTTCGATCGCTATAACGCGCCCAAGGATATCGATTACTTCAGCCTGGACGTCGAAGGGTCGGAAACGCGGATTCTGCGCAATTTCCCATTCGACAAATACCGTTTCCTGGCCATGACAATCGAACGCCCGACGCCGGAGCTCAACGAGTTGCTGTTCGCCAATGGCTATCATTTCGTGCGCAATTCGCTTTACGACACGTTCTATGTGCATGAAAGCAACCCGCGCTTCGATCAGGTTGAGAAATTACCGTTCGAACAATTACCTGCAAAGCAGTTCTGAACCTGCCTCTGGCACGCACCCATGTCGCGCGAACAGTCAGTTCCGCGTGACATGGAGTTTCTGTTTCTGCCCCAGCACGTGATATTCGAACAGGCACCAGACATAGATGGTGGCCGAGTAGACATAATAGACCTGGTGATAGAGCAGGCATTTGAATGCGAACCACGGTCCGCCATGCCCGGACATGGCGCGCACCAGATCGAAATTGGCGACAAAGGCGGCTGCAAGCAGCAATAAGGGCAGGGGCCATGCCCCCGGCCAGAATGGCAGGACCAGAAGCGACAGCAGCAACAGCCCCGCAATTGCAGCCCGCGCCCGCTCGGCCATTGAGGTGTTCAGGTCATCCGTCAGCCCCTCACGCGAGATCATCAGCCGGGCCCAGGGCAGGGCGCGGCAGAAAATATCCGTGCTCAGGCTGTTGCGGATGGTCCAGACTTTCAGGTGTTTACCCTGCAGCTGTGGCTCGACAAGGATACGGCGACCGGTCCCCGCGATCCGGTAACCCAGTTCGATATCCTCGATCGACGGAACCTCATAGGTTTTCACATCAAAGCCACCGACCTCAAGAAACACATCGCGTCGGATGGCGCCACACCCGGCCCAGAAGGTGCGCGCCTCGCGCCGGGCGCGCTGATGGTGATAGCGGTGCAGAAGGTTCTTGTAACGCGAGAACCACGATTGCCCATCCGGCGCGTCGTCATAGGATCCGAACACGGCGCCGACATTATCCTCGGACATGGCACGGCGGATATGCTCCGGGCCATCGGGCCAGGCGATGACGTCGGAATCGACGAACCACAGGATGTCACCGGTGGCGTGTTCGGCGGCCAGGTTGCGCGCAGCCCCCGGCCCGCCATTGACCGGCGTGGTCAGAACCGTGGCCCCCATTTCGCGGGCAAGAGCCGCAGTGCCGTCCGGGGACTGGTCATCGACAACCAGAACCTGCTGCACCTGGTCGGTGTTCAGCATTTCAATCAGGGGTGTCAGGACACGGGGCAGCAGATGCTCGGCCTTGTAGGCGGGCATGACGACGCTGATGGAAAGGGTTTGATCTGAAGTCACGAGGTATCTCCGGCCGTGTCTTGCGACACTGACGAACGCTGAACAAGAAAAAGAAAGGCAGCCGTAAAGGGCAGCAGCCACATCACACGGGCACCATATCGGTCTGCGGGTTGCGAGACCCCGCCACAGACCAGCGCGTTGACTGCGATTCCGATTAGGATGAACAGGGCGAATAGTTTCAGCGGCGGGGCAACTCGTCCAGGCCATAGCAACAACCCGATCACAATGATTGCCGAGATCGGATAGATTGTCGCGTGGATGGAATTGACCGGACCCAGCCAAGGCTGATCGCGCGTCAGGACAATTTTGTCGAGAACCGCCAGCTGCGCCTCGGGCAGTCCCGAAAGCGATTTTGCGTTTCGGATGACAGCCTCGTTCGGGATGGTCATCTCGATGCTGTTCATTCCCAGCTGGGTGAACGCATTTTTGCCAAGTGCGTAGATCGTCCCGAACGGCCGGGCGGCCAAAACCTGCAGGAAAAAGGCCTGTTGTTCGGCTGCTACGGCTCGCTGATCCTCGATCGGCATCAACCGGAAAGACCCCAGCTTTTCGGATTGTTCGAAAATGATATGAGTAGCGGTCAATCGGTAAGGGTCATCGGACCAAGACAAAGCCTCGTGCAGGGCGCAGGTTGCCAGATCGGTGCGCGGACAGACATCATCCAGATAGTCCAGGCCGGGGCCGTCAACGATCAGACGTGCCGTGATATAGGGTGTATAGATTACCTCTTTCCGCGCAACGGTTTCTGTTGCGAACTCAAATGCTTTGCGCTCGGCAATGGCCAGCGCAACAAGGCATATAACAAACCCTGCCGCAAGCCATCGCCCATATCCAAGACGCAGCAAGGCAGCCAGCACGACAAAGGGCACCATCAGTACGGCAATCCCCAGATGCGAGGGGTGCAGGACCACCGCGAACGCTGCCAAGGCCAGCGCGCCCAGCCATTCTATCAAGTTCATGTAACGACCTGCGGCAACAACCGCCGCAATCAGGATCAGCATCACCGATGTGAAAATATCCGGCATGACATAGGCGATATAGAAGGGCAGCGCGGTCACTGCCCCCGCTAATAAGGGAATGGTTACCAGTTGCAGCGTGCTACGCCCGGTTTGTGCGCTGCGCTGCAACAGGCGCATCGTCAGCCAGACTGCGAACAACAATGCGGCCAGATGAACCCCCGCAACGGCCCCCAGCGCATCGCCCCGCCAGAAAGTCGCAACCAGCAGCGCATAAGCCATCGAGCGTGATCCGCCGGTTACTTCATCCTCTTCACCGTTTTGTTCTGCCTGGCTGCCACTTGTCCCATTTTGAGCACCGGCCGGTTTTGGTGCAGGCAGGATAAGTGAGAGAGCTATATTGCCCTGTCGAAAATAGCTCCCAGTGTCAAAGTAATAGAGAGGGCCGCGATTGATAACCAAAACCGCCAGGCAAATGACCACCGTCGCTGCAAACAGCAGAGCCCCTCTGAACCTTCGGGGTGATCTTCCCGATGCAGTTTGCGCGGCCATCACCGTCCTACAGCTCCTTCATCGCCATCGCAGCAGGCTGAAACAGGCAGTTGTTACCTTCAGCCACTTCCCGGATGCATATCCCAACCAAAGCGCCCAATTTCATGGCGCTGGTTACACCCCCGGACGAATTCATCAGCGGTTCCCGCAATTTCTGCCGTCTCAGGCACAGCATCAATTCGCATTATCTCCCTGCTCACAGGCAGGCACTTCAAACAAACGGGCAAATTGCAAAAAATCCGATCGAAAATAAGCGCCTGTACTCAGTACAATAACAACTCAACGCTACACGAAACTTCCGGTGCGTCGAAGGAGAAATATGACAAGCTTCGGGTTTCATATCTTTTTCCAGCTAGGGGGCACCTACAGACGCCATGCACCAACTTTCTTGCAGACAGTGGTTCGTTTTGGATGGAATTGTTTCCCGTCCGGAATGCAGTGCGATCAGGCCTGATCTCAGGCGCAAATTTTATTTTTACAAGACAATTGGTGCGGTGATGCAGGCAGGACAGCGGCCAAACCTTATGCTGTACGTGTCAGCAGGTCCGCTCACCAGCCTCTAACAGCGCGCGCACCATGAACATGAACAGAGCATGACGACCTCAGCCACGCCACGTTCATCTACCGTTTTTATATTTCTCCGGACCCCACTTCGTCAGTAATCAGTTCCCAGTTTTCGAAAATGAAATATAGACCCGAAGTAGATGGATTACGTGCGATCGCGGTAGTGCCAGTTGTGTTTTTTCACGCTGGCTTTTCTCTCTTCAAAGGCGGTTTTGTCGGCGTCGACGTCTTTTTCGTAATTTCGGGTTATCTGATTACCTCAATCCTTCTTAAGGAACTCGAAGCTGGTACGTTCTCTCTTCTGAAATTCTACGAGCGCCGTGCCCGACGCATTCTTCCCGCTCTGGCAGTTATGGTCGCCGCCTGCATACCGGTGGCGATTTTCCTGATGACACCGACGGAAGCAAAGAATTTTGCGCAAAGCGTCGCGGCCGTCGGCCTTTTTGCTTCGAACGTATTGTTTTGGGTCGAGAGCGGTTATTTTGATCTCGACTCGGAAGAGAAACCGCTTCTTCACACTTGGAGTCTCGCGGTAGAAGAGCAGTTTTATATCGTATTCCCGCTGCTTTTGCTGCTGTTATGGACCTATAGAAGAAAACTGCTTGTTCCCATCTTGGTGCTTTTGGCCCTGCTCAGCCTTGTGCTGTGCGAATGGGGTGCGCGGAATGCACCAAGCGCCACATTCTTTCTCGCGCCGACGCGTGCGTGGGAGCTGTTGGCCGGATCGTTCTGCGCCATGATCCTGCGACGTGGCACCACCTCCCATGATTTGCTGGCCGCATTGGGCGTCGTAATGATCGGAGTCTCCATTTTTGCCTTTGGTGAGACGACGCCATTCCCATCGGTCTATGCTATGCTCCCGGTCGGTGGCACAGTCTTTGTGATCCTGTTTGCCGGACCGACAACAGCAACGGGAAAACTGTTGGCCAAGCCCGTCTTCGTCGGTCTCGGGCTTATCAGCTACAGCGCCTATCTTTGGCATCAACCGCTCTTTGCCTTCGCCCGTCTCTGGACGCCATGGGCCCCATCGCCAACCGCGCTCATCTGCCTGATCATTCTGACATTCGTGATCGCGTATCTAAGCTGGCGCTATGTTGAAACGCCGTTCCGCCGCACTTCGGGGCCGCATTCCATTGCCCGGCGGCCGGTTTTCATCCTGGCGGTCACGGTCTCATTGTTGTTTGTGGCATTCGGCGGCTGGGGACAGATGACGAAAGGCTGGCGCAACGCCTATCTGGCGCGCATGTCTGAAGCAGAAAAACGTATGCTTACCCTGACAGAGCATGCGTATAATGAACAACTCGCCAATGCGCTGTCGCGCTTTGATAATGGCGACTGCGTCTTCGACATCCGCACGCTTGATGAGACCGCTCGTCAGCGTGCCACCGACTGTGCGCAGAAGTATGGTCCCGGTGTTCTCGTTCTAGGCGACAGCCACGCGATTGACCTTTACGGTGCAGTTATAACCACATCACAGGCCAACGAGCCCTTCATAGTCGGCGTTGTCTCAGGCGGGTGTCGTCCACATACGCTTTTGCCTGGTTGTGCTTACATGGAACTTGCTCAGTTCATTGAAGATCGCCCAGATGTTTTTGAATTCGCAGTCTATGAACAGGCGGGGTTTTATCTGTTGCACGGGGCCGGGTTTGATTTAGGCGGAAGGCGTATGTTCGAAAGGTTGTCGCCAAATGAACCCGTACCCCGTTTCGAGCCCCATATGGGTTATGTTCAGGCCGTAAAGGAATATCTGGAACGCATCGCATCCCATATTCCGACAGTCTGGCTATCCCCCCGTATCGAGCCACATATTCAACCGACCTTTATCCGGAAGGCGGGATGTGATTACCCTTATATGCTTCGCCCCGGAACGGAAGAGGTCTTTTTGAAACTCGAAGCTACGATCGCCGAAACTCTTTCAGCATCGCCGGTGGAATTCATGTCACAACACAACTTGCTCAAACTGTCTTTCCCGGAAGACTTCTTATCCTGTGATGTTCTTTTCTGGTCGGATGGCGACCACTTCAGCAACGCAGGTGAAGAACGCTTTGGCAAAAGGATGCAGGTTGTTCAGAACGCACGCGCAGTGCTTGGGCTGGAGCGGAAGTGAAGCTCTGGGCGCCAGACGTTCCGTGAACTCCTGATTCTCTTAACAATTACACCACCCACGTTCACAAAAGAGAAACAAACTAATCTATAAGACTACATTATGCTCTCATGAGCGCCTAGATGCCGCAAAAAAAACATAATTTCTCAAAAAGACCTTAGCAATCAAACAGAAATGATTTATCAATCTTAACAGTAGGTGCCGTGCTAGGGGTATGCATGGACTCTGTTAGGTGGAAATAAAAGGTGGGTCCTTTAATGTTTAGAAATTTGAAAATGATGCTTGTGGGGCTTGTAGCCGCTGTCTTTATGAGCAGTTCGGCCAGCGCTCTGACACAGGTAGCTGCCGGCGGCAGTTATGACATCACATCCGATAACCTGTTTTTTGGCGCGGTTGACACAGCTGCGGGCGGCCCGGGTGTCTACTCTGTCAATTTCACTTCTCCGGTTGATCCTCTGTCCGCATCTGCGCAAGCAACCATCGGCATTCGCCTGCTGACCAACGCTTTTCCGCTGGGCCTGACTGTAAGCTGGGTCGATGCAAACAACCCCTCCAATGTATTGGCCTCGACATCTGTCCTGGGCGGTGTGACAACGACACTGAGCACAATCTTCAGCAGCCTGTCCCCAAACACCCTGAGCCAGAACCTCGTGTTTAGCTGGGCTTCTTCTGCACCAAACGTGTCCTTTGACTTTGATGTGGCTGCAGTTCCGCTGCCGGCCGGTGGTCTTCTGCTTCTGACTGCACTTGGTGGTCTGGCCCTGACCCGTCGCCGCAAGGCTGCCTGAGCAAAACACACAAATCTGACCTACATGACCAGGGGCCGCTTTGCGGTCCCTTTTCAATTGGCTTGATCAGATATTACCGCCCGATGCCTGGCGCAGCATCCAGACCATCCTCTGACATCTGAGCCGGAACAAGGTGGTGATTGCACGCAAGACCTCACCGGTTGAGGCCAATTTGTTACTGGATACAACTTTCGGGGTGTGTACGATTGCGCTTGCTGGCATGGCCAATGCACGAATAGCCCACCGCAAACGCGATGCAGCATTTGTTCCGTTCAGCTGATATCCCTCTTGCGTCGTCCGTCGCCATTTGGCCTTCAGGGCCAGCCAGTCCTGCCGGGATGGATGGCTGACGCAAAACTCGTCCCGGTAAATCAGACTATAGCCCCGGGCAACGGCGCGCATGGTCCATTCCCGATCCTCGGATACGCCATTGATGAACCCACCGATCTTGTCGAATACATCCCGTCGAGTCAGCAGGTTGCCTGCCCCTGAACATCCCTGAACTTCGATGTACCGGCGGAAATTAAAGGCAAATACAGCCTCAAATGCCTCGGCCCCGCTGCGGGGTGACGGGGTTTCATCAAACACGTCAACCCGGCCTCCGATCAAATCTGCCAAATCTGCGATCTGGCGTCCGACCGTCAGCCAATCCGGCGCAGGAACACAATCCGCATCGATAAAAAACAATCGTGGCGCCGTCGTTTCCGCTACGCCACGATTGCGCGCATGGGCTGCTCCCTTTTGCGGCTCCACAAGAAAGCGCACCTCGGGGAAGGCCTGCCGGATGCCATCCAGCGAAATCGGAGAGTTGTTGTCTACAACAACGACTTCGGTTCCACCCAGGTCATTTTTCCTGAGTGCGTGCAGGCATCGTTCCAGCCTTGGAAGGTCGTTATAATGAGGTATGATTACCGCATCGACCGGAGCTTCTTCAGTACGTGCCGTACTCATTCCCGAAGGCCCCACTGATATACCGGCATTTGTTCAAAACAATTCCCATGACATTCGTGAGTTCTGCCAATTGCCGCTCGGCGATGTCGATATGATCAATGCTTGTTTCTTCCGCTGCTGCCAAAAGCAAAGCGCAGTCGACATTCTTAAGAAAACCATGGCTGTCGTCGCTGGCCATCAGTGGCGGCGTGTCAAACAGAATGACATCGGGTTTGTATTCCGCTTCGAGCTGCTCCAGAAATTCGATTGTCCGTCGGCTTTGCAGAATTTCTGCAGGGTTGCGTGTTGAAGAGAAGTTCAACCCAAAAATCACGTTGTTACCGTGGCGCAGTGCGTGCTCGTGAAACGGCACTTTTCCCTGGATGACATCGGCCATACTGTAATTTCCGGTTTGCTTCAGTATCTCTGCCAATCCCCTGCGCCGCATGTCGAAATCGATCACGATCGTGCGCAAGTCCTCCTGTCTGCTCAGGCTGAATGCCAGATTTGCAGCTGCCGTACTTTTACCGCACCCGCTATAGGGAGAGGTAAGCGCCACTCTCCGCCAGCCTTTGGACAAGGTCTGCTGCAACATCTTGGTCCGCAACATGTCATAAGGCGTTGCATCAGCACCACCGTTAAAAGACATCAGACGCTTGCGGGAGATGAGCCCTGGGTCGATCACGATCTCGGGTACAGTCAGCCAGATGTCCTCATCCGCGCTTTCCTGGGGAACATGCAGCTGTTCTTCAGTTACTGGCTGCAGTGGTTGAGGCTGTTGACGGCTGTCTCGTGCCCTGCGGGCCTTCTGAATCGCCTGCTGAAGACGGTCCATTACACCCTCCTTGATTCAATCAGAACAGAAATCACTAGAACACCCCAAGCTTGTCGATCACTTTTTCAGCGAACAGATCCAGTGGCAGATAATAGGTATGCACAGCCCAAACGCCTGCAGGCACACCAATCATAATCACCAGAATGGCTACAACCCAGATAAGGCGCTGCTTCATCACTTCACCCCGAGATCGTACATATGGGATGGTCGCGATGGGCCACACGTCCAGCTTCTTGATCAGATCCTCAGGTCGACGCGGGGCCCGGTTCAACACCTCAAGCAAAAAGATCAAAGCCAAACCCAAGGCGATACCAGTCCCTATTCCCCCGCCTGCAATTACCAGACGGTTGGGCTTGGTCGGTGTGCTGGGGACAGAAGGATGTTCAATTACCGAAATACGCTGCCCCTGAGACGTAACTTCGATCCGCTCACCAGTTGAAGCCGAGGCCAAACGGGAAACGGCTGTATTATATTGCGCCTGGATATTACTTTGGTCGCGCTGCAATTCTGCCAGCGTAATCGAATTTGCAGGAGTCAGTTCAATTGACTGGGTTACCTTTTCAAGGCTTTCCTCAGTGACAGTTCGCTGATCTTCAAGTGCGGCGATTTGTGAATCCAACTGAGCTAGTTGCAGATCAAGTGACGAGTTTCCCGTTTGTGTGGCTGTCGTAGCTGCGCTTGTACTCTGTTCAGCTGCGACAACTTCCTCCAAACGGTTGATCCGGGCACGTAAAATCTTAATCTGCGGGCTGCTTTCGGAATAAATCCCCAGCTGGTTGTCAAGCTGGTTACGCAATTGGGTTAGCTGTTGCTGGGCCTGTGTCTGCGGCTGCTGTCCAACAGTCGTGATCTGACCTGTCGTGCTGTAGAT
Organism: Ruegeria sp. SATB027; assembly: GCF_059613825.1. Taxonomy (NCBI): domain Bacteria; kingdom Pseudomonadati; phylum Pseudomonadota; class Alphaproteobacteria; order Rhodobacterales; family Roseobacteraceae; genus Ruegeria; species Ruegeria sp. SATB027. The sequence goes on along the minus strand of NZ_JBXWTH010000034.1, from coordinate 26,216 downwards.
TTCCAGCAGTTTCTCTCGCTGCTTCTGCAGGGTAAAAATCTGCTGATCGGTTTGCTGAAGACTGGCTTGCAATGTTCCTTGCCGCGCCATGCGAAACTGCAGGCTGGCCGGCAGGGCGCCAGCGTTCTCACTCTGAAACTCAAGAACCCTCGCGTCGGCCCGGTCGAGCTCGGCACCAAGGCGCTCGACTTCCTGCTCAAAGAACGCAAGGGTGTCAGATGCTCGTTCTTTACGATACTCGACATCAAGCTTTTGAATTTCAGTTAGATACTCGTTCAACACGCCGGCTACGATTGGCCCGCTTCTACCGTCGAACGTAATCGACATCAGGTTTGCCTGATTGCGACCGGAAGAAATTCGAACCCGGGTATTTGAGCGCAGCTCATGAAGTATCTCATCCGGAGTAGCCTCATCCTGGTTCGGCAACACCTTATATTTGCGCGAAATATCTAGAAGAACCGGTCGCGTGAGTAAGCGTTGTTCAACAATCTGGAGCTGTTCAAACGGAGACGTCGTAACCGTACTGGCCGCCAGATTTCCGGGAATCTGCGGCGATTCAACAATCAGACGAATTGTGGAAGAATAGGTTGGCGGCAAGGTCATTGCCACGGTGACAGAAATCGCAGAGACAATCGTCGCCACAATGAGGAAATACGGAAACCGCCGCAGGAAAATGGAGGAATAGTAGCGTACAGGACCCATCTTAGACCGTCAGCTCCTTCTCAAGTGAGTTTCCGCCAAAGAACACGCCATCATCGATCACCTGATTGATGATGGTTTCGTCGACCTTGTCCGCTTCATTTGTCCAGGCATAAAGCAGGGCAAAGTCGCAGAACTGATTGACCAAGCGCGGCACACCGCGGGTCTGCTGAAAAATCACCTTGCAGGCATCTTCTGTAAACTCACCGCCGGACCCGCCGGCCGTTTTCATTCTGTGTCTGATATAGGCTTCGACGGACGACTCATCCATCCGTTCCAGGTGAAAACTTGCGGCCACGCGCTGCGTCAGCTGGCGCATCTTGGGGTCCAGAACCATGTCGCGCAATTCAGGTTGGCCAACCAGAACAAGCTGGATCAGTTCGTCCGTGTTCGAGTTGATATTGGTCAGCATACGGATTTCTTCCAGACCTTCGACTGTCAGGTTCTGCGCCTCGTCAAAGATCAGGACCACCCGCCGCCCTTCGGCATATTCCGCGACCAGAAAATCCTGCAGATCCCGGAACAGCTGAACATAAGGGGCGTCGTTGTTAATTGGCAGGCCCAACGCATGCAGAACCCATTGCAGCAGCTCTCCTCGCCCCCCTTGCGCATTCGAGATCAGCCCAACGGTGATCGACTCTTCCATTTCACTCAGAAGATGCTGCACCAGAGTTGTTTTCCCAGCCCCGATTTCGCCTGTCAGCACTGTAATGGGTGCACAGCTCATGATGCCGAACTGCAGCACCGAATACCCACGCTTGTGCAGCGGTGACCAGTACATGAATCCGGGGTCCGGAAGCAGTGTGAAGGGCCGCCGATCGAGCCCGAAATAGTCTAGATAAAACCCGTCACTGGACGCCATTGCACCTCGGCTGCCTTCCGCCTTGTCAAACCTCGTACCGGCCCCCTGGAGATCATCCAAACTTAAACTCTGAACCACCAGAAATCCCTTACATAAAGAACACGTCACATAAACAAAAAGTACTTGGGTACTACTTTGCCACAAAATCAAGATAGCAGGCACCACTAAACTGCACACGCGGTGAATTGACCTGCGGCCCCCTTCAATCAGAAATATTTCTCGCAATTGTTTCCATCTACGCCTTTGGAAAAGGTCCGTCGATGGCGCCTTGGCAATCTGGCTTGAACACGAGTCAAAAAGGCCTCCGGGAGGTCAAAGTTGGCTCCAAAAGCACAAAATTTAATCCATTGTACCCAATGAGGAAACAGAAACCCTTGAACTTTCAACAGACCAGTTGAGCAAAGTTTCACGATCCTGTTGGAAAACTCTCGTACTAAGTCGTTCTGAGGTGTCCTTGCCAGTATTATTGTTTTGCAAGCCAAGCCGAATTTGTTAACACTTGATTACGGGAAAGTGGCCTCGCGAGTGAGCAAACGCAGGGTCGAAGTGGTATAAAAATATAAGATTTTAAGTATATGTAGTTGAGGTCGAGCGTGTTCTGTTCCTGAGTTTGGTAAGTGGTTCGTGAGTATTTGTGTGTGTTGGGGGTTTAAATAGTGACAAGTCATTCAAAAGAAGTGGCCAACGCTGGCGCGGGCTACTCTAGCATCTCTGTTATGCCAACCTCAGTTCAGTATCCGGGGTTCTACAGAGGTGTGGGAAAACGCATCTTTGATATCGCGTTTACACTGCTTGCAGCGCCGTTCGTCGTTCCGATGGTTGTGCTTCTGGCCGTATTTCTGGCCAGTCAGGGCGTAACACCGTTTTACCGGCAGGAGCGGGTTGGAAAAGACGGCAAGGTTTTCAAGCTGCTCAAACTGCGCACCATGGTGCATGACGCTGAGGCCGTGCTGAAAGAACATCTGGCAGCCGACCCCGAAGCCCGGGAAGAGTGGAACCGCAACCAGAAGCTTCGCAACGATCCACGCATCATTAAATTCGGCACATTCCTGCGTAAATCCTCAATGGATGAACTGCCGCAGTTCTGGAACGTTTTTGTGGGTGAAATGTCCCTGGTCGGACCTCGCCCGATGATGGTGAACCAACAGGAACTGTATCCCGGCAAATTCTACAACGCGATGCGCCCTGGTATTTCCGGGTTTTGGCAAGTGTCCAAGCGCAACCAGTCTTCATTTGCCGAACGCGCTTATCACGACACAAACTACTGGAAAAGCATGTCGTTCGGCACAGATGTGTCAATCCTGATCCGGACTATCTCTGTCGTCCTGCGCGGCACCGGGTGTTAAACCCGGAACGCGTGGCCGGGTAAAACTGTCGGCTGCGTGCGATTTCGTAACTTTTGCGGGAGTGCAGCATTGAGCAGAGCCGGAACCTCTATCAACAAATTGCTGGCCAGCGCCTTCTTGGCCGCAGCCCTGTTATTGAGCGCGTGCGACTCGGCCGAAGAACGCGCGGAGGCGCATTTCCAGGCCGGACTGGCTCATCTGGAAGCTGGTGACGTCGAGCGCGCATTGGTCGAATTCAGGAATGTCTTCAAACTCAACGGTCAGCACAAAGAGGCGCGACTGACCTTCGCCCGGCTGGAGCGCGAGCGGGGCAATATCCGTGGTGCCTACAGCCAGTATCTGAGACTGGTAGAGCAATATCCGGACAACCTCGAAGGACAGCGCAGCCTTGCCGAGATGGCACTGGAAATTGGCAACTGGGATGATGTCAGACGTTACGGCGGCGCTGCCGCAGCACTGGCCCCGAACGATATCGAAATCAAATCCATCAACAACACGCTGACTTATACCGACGCGGTCAGAAATGGCGATGCCGCAGGCGTGGATTTCACTGTCCACACCGCCCTCAAGATGATCGAGAAACACCCCGATCTGATGACTGCGCGGCAGATCGTGATTGACCATCTGGTCCGCGACCAGGACTGGACCGGCGTCTTGAACGAGACCAGTGCGGCACTTGATATCAATCCAAAGGAGGAAAACCTTTACGGGATTCGCCTTCGCGCGCTGCGGGAACTGGACAAGCCCACTGAAATCGAAACGCTGCTCAGACAAATGGCATTTGTGTTCCCTGACGATGAAGGCGTCGAACAGTTACTCGTCCAGCATTTTATCGACCAGGACAATCTGGATGCCGCAGAACAGATGCTGCGCTCAGAGGTGGACCCAAAAGACACAGATTACATGCCAGCCCAGCGTCTGGTCGCGTTTTTGAACGAAAATCGCAGTATATCGGCCGCGATTACGGAATTGGATACGATCATCACGCATAACGGACCCAATACCGCACGCTTCAAAACGATACGCGCCGCATTGAAATTCCGTTCTGGCGACAAACAGACCGCAATTGCCGAGATGCACGCATTGCTTGAAGGCGCGCAACGCACCATTCAGACAAGGGAAAACGAGGTGGAATTTGCAAGAATGCTATTCCAAACTGACGACCCCGGCGCAGCAAGAACCTTGATTGAAAACGTGCTTTCAGAAGATCCCACCCAAGTTGAGGCGCTCAAGTTCAAGGCATCATGGTTGATTGAAGAAGACAATATTGGTGATGCCATTGTTCAATTGCGCGAAGCGCTTCGCCAAGACCCCCGCGACCCGCAATTGATGACCCTTATGGCGCAGGCTCATGAACGCAATGGGGACAGGGAGCTGATGGGGGAAATGCTGGCCCTGGCGACGGAAGTGTCGCGAAATGCGCCGGAGGAAACACTGCGCTACGCTCAGTTCTTAATAGAAGAAAATGACCCGGAAATTGCCGAACGCATCCTGATCGCATCTCTACAGCAGACATCAGAAGAACCCGATCTTCTGTTCCTTTTGGGTGAAGTTTATCTGGGTATGAAAGACTGGGCGCGGCTGGAGGTTGTCCTGCGCTCTGTCAAGGACCTGAACACCCCCGAGGCACGGCGCCTCGCAAATGAACTCAAGGCCCACATGCTTGCAGCCCAGGCACGCACGGAGGAACTGACTGCCTTCCTGAACGAGTTAACAGATGATCCCGAATTTGGCCTGCCAGCCGATATCGCACTTATTCGCTCGTTGCTGGCACAGGGGCAGGCCACTGCCGCCTTTGCTCGCCTTGACGAACTGCTTGCAGAAGATCCGGATTCTCTGCCGGTGCGATTGGTCAAGGCCCACGCCTTGACGGGCGAAGGCAAACGCGGCGAGGCTGAGCAGCTCTATCGCGCGATCCTCGAGGACTATCCGGATACAACGCGGGCCTGGTTATCACTGCACGCACTGATCGTTGAACGCAACGAGGTTGAACTGGCCAAAAGCATTCTGACAGATGCCCTGACCAGATTGCCCGAGAACCCCGAACTTCTCATGCTGCAGGCGGCAGATCACGAACGCTCCGGAGAGCTGGATCAGGCGATCTCGGTCTATGAAAAACTTTACCCGCTCAGCAACCGATCCTTGGTTGTGGCCAACAACCTGGCCAGCCTGTTGACAACCCACCGCAGCGATGACGAAAGCCTGCAACGCGCCAGCGTTTTGGCAAGGCGACTCCGCGGCACCCGCGTGCCTGTCTTTCAGGAAACCTATGGCTGGGTTTCTTACAGAATGGGCAATTATGACGAGGCCGTCAGCTATCTTGAACTCGCAGCGCGCGCATTCCCCGATCACCCCACAGTTCTATATCATCTGGGCAAAGCCTATGCCGCTGTCGACCGTCGAGAGGACGCCCTGCGCGCGTATCGTGCAGCACGGGCGACGGGAGTTCCCCTGAACATTTCACCTTCGCTGGAAGAAGAGATCGAACAGGTCAGTTCCGCGGACAAGCTGGGGCAATAGTGTTTCCAAAGCGGAATCCGCTGCAAATCTGCCGCATCTCGCATCCGTATGAAACGCTGCAGATTGTTTCGTTACCAATGAGTTGGCATAAAGGGGAAAAATATGAGAGATTTGAACATGCGGACAGTAATCGGTTCATTGATTGCGTTTGTCATGACTATGGTCGTGGCGAGCGGGGCTTGGGCGCAATCCTATCAGATCCAGCCGGGTGATGCTCTTCAGATTGAAGTATTGGAAGACCCTTCCCTGAACCGGACCGTTCTGGTTTTGCCAGACGGCTCCATCACCTTTCCCCTTGCCGGATCAATTCGGGCAGGAGGACTATCAACGAATGGATTAAGTTCATCCCTGGCATCGGCGCTGGCACCAAATTTCAATGCACCGCCGACCGTATTTACATCGATTGCAAGGGTCGCACCTCCTGCGTTTCCCGGGTCTCTCACTCCAACCGGACCGACAATTGATGTCTTTATCATGGGTGAAGTCAACGCACCCGGAAAATATCTTGCAACCGAGGGAACAACTATTCTTCAGGTTTTGGCCCAGGCTGGCGGCCTGACCAATTTCGCGGCTCGCAAGCGCATCGAATTGCGCCGGGCTGACAGTAAAGCAGGCGCGGTAAACAAATATAAATATAACTACGATGGCTCGGGCAGTGGCATCAAAGGCAATACAGTTCTTAAGACCGGAGACGTTGTTGTGGTGCCCGCACGCCGTTTGTTCGAATAGGGGCTTATACAGGTGGGAAAATCCAAAAATAAACTATCCACCACGCTGGGGGGCGGGGTAGCTTTATTCTTTTCGCTGACGCCTGCGGTTGGACAGCAGAACCTGACGCAACAAACAACTGTACAGCAAACGGCTGCGCCATCGACGGCCGCACAACGCGCCCCCAGCTTACAGCTCATCTCTCAACAGGCTCAACGAAACCCTGCGCGCAGGGTCGGTCTGCCGCCCGCCGCCCGGCAAACCGGCGGCACCGGAACCGGGCTGAGCATAACGTTGGATTACCTGTCATCACTCCGGCATGATGACAACCTCAGGCTAACGGACCCTTCCCTTGGGTCGACCACTTGGTGGGAGAACACACTGGCCTTGGGCCTCGTCAATCAGACACCAGGATCTACTCTGACCTTCGACCTGTCGGGGCTGTATCGGATCGCCAACGAACCAATCATTGGAACAGAATCCAGTTTTTCGGACCCGTTCACACAGCTGACATATCAACGAGACAACGCTAACAGCCAGTTTCGATTGCTTGCCGAATACCGTGAAAGAGATTTAGCCTTCAACAGGTCACTAACCGATATAAATCTGGATGGCGTCATCGATGCCTCTGATGTCATCGGCACCGTGGGCGATCAGGTCAATACGCGTGGAAACCTGGACTGGCAAACTGGTTTGAATGATCCTTTGGGTTTCCGGTTTAACTACAGCCACCGCGAACGCAGCTATACGAACACAATTAACCCGAACCTGTTCGACAATAGATCGGATGACTATGCAGCAACCGCAATACTTAGAATCTCTCCGATTCTACAGGGAAACGTGCGCGTTAGTTACATAGACTTCAATGCAGACGATGCTGTAGGCACCGACCGGAATACGACGACAGTGTCAACTGGTGCAACATATGACGTATCCCCAGTTACCACTGTCAGTGCGAATATTGGCTACACTCAGGTCGATAACACTCTACGCACGACCAATACCAATAACGTTACAGAAAATTTTGTCTGGGACTTTTCCTGGAACAAAACTCTGTCGAACGGCACAGCCAATATTTTTCTCGACCAGACATTCGGCGTGAATGGTACAAGATCCAACGCCACCTTTGGTCGAAGCTTTCAATGGGCTGGCGGGTTGTTCAGCTTCAATGCCGGATTTACCAGAGGGCCCTTTGACGAAGTCACACCAATTGGCCAGATCGACTATAGCTATCAACTGGCCAGCTCTCAAATCTCTGCAAAAATCCAGCGCCGGGTCGGTACCAGTACACAAAGCAACGAAACCCGGGAAACCGTGGCTTTTCTAGCCTATGATTACTTTATCAACCCGGTATCCGGTCTGTCTTTCAGCGTCAATTTCATCGATCAGGAAAGCGAAGGCCCGGGCCCGTCCAACCCGCGTCAACGCGGTACTTTCGATGCCTCCTATACCCGCGCGATCACAAAGGATTGGGCGATGAACATCGGTTATCAATACGAAATGGATGACCAGAACGGATTCAAGGCGACCTCTAACTCGGTCTTCCTGACGCTTGGGCGGAGGTTCACTCTTAAACCTTAAAAAGGTGGCTCCGAACAATCCAACCCTTGCTTTCTGATTGTATCCGTGTGGGATCATAAACGCAGGGGCCGAGGGGGTTACAATTCCAGGGCCTCTCATATTATGCATGATGGTTTGTGATGCATCGCCTCGATTCGAACGACAGCCGCCGCAAAGTGCTTGAGACGGCCCGAAACGTCCTGCCTGCCATCAACGCTGCGGGACTGTTCTGGTTTGCCCTGTTGGTGTTGGGGTCGCTTCCCGTTTTCTGGATCGGCATTGTCTCGCTGGGCGCGGCGTGGAGCACGCCGGAATACAGCCACGGACCGCTGATCCCTATCATCTCGCTGTACCTGTTCCTGCGTGAATTGCGGGACATGCCGCCGCCCAATTCCATTGTGCGCGACCGCTGGCCTGGCGTGGCGGTGATTGCCGTGGCCCTGACCATCGCCATTCTGGGAAATCTGGCCCGAATTCCGGATATCGTCACCTATGCGATGATCATCTGGGTGGGCGGCGTCATGGTGACCGTCTTCGGCTGGCAACGCGGGAAATACCACCAATTGCCCGTAATCCATCTGGTCTTCATGCTGCCCCTGCCCCAGTTCGTCTACTGGAAGCTCACGATCTTCCTGCAATGGGTGTCGTCCGAGTTGGGCGTCTGGTTCGTACAGCTCGCCGGTGTTTCGGTCTTTATCGAAGGCAATGTCATCGATCTGGGGGTCTACAAGCTGCAGGTGGCCGAGGCCTGTTCGGGCCTGCGTTATCTGTTCCCGATCCTCAGCTTTTCATACCTCTTTGCCCTGCTCTACCGCGGTCCGATCTGGCACAAGGTGGTTCTGCTGGTCTCGGCCGCGCCGCTGACTGTTCTGATGAATTCCATCCGCATCGGCGTGATCGGCATTCTGGTCAATCAGCATGGCATCGAACAGGCCGAAGGGTTCATGCATTTCTTCGAAGGCTGGATCATCTTCCTGCTCTGCGTCGCCATTCTGTTTCTCATGGCGCTCGGCTTGCAGCGTCTGGCCCCTGATCCGAAACCGTTCACCGAGGCAATCGATCTGGATACCGAAGGGCTGGGTACCGTCGCATTGCGTATCTTTGCCATCCGCGCTTCGGTCGCGCTGGCTCTCGCGGCGCTTTTGACGCTTGCGGTCTCGACCGCATGGACACTGCGCCCCGCCTCCGAGGTGAAACTCGTCGAGCGGGACCCCTTTGTCCTCTATCCGCGCCAATTGGGCGACTGGTCGGGGTCGACCACCAGCCTTGATCCCAATGTTGAACGAACTCTGGGCGCCAGCGATTACCTCCATGCCACTTATATCGACAGCGGATCGGGCGATTTCGTGAACATGTTCGTGGCCTTCTACGACAAGCAAACTGATGGCGACGGCATCCATTCACCCGAGGTTTGCCTGCCCGTAGGTGGCTGGGAAATCTTCAGCCTTGAGCCATATGAGATCAATCCGGGCAACACCCCCTACGGCAGCTTTACCGTCAACCGCGCTGTCATCCAGAAAGAACTGTCAAAACAGCTTGTCTACTACTGGTTCGAACAGCGCGGCAAACGCATGGTCAACGATTTCCGCGCCAAGATGAGCGTTATTCAGGACGGATTCACCATGGGCCGGACCGACGGCGCATTGGTTCGATTTGTCACCCCCATCCTGCCCGGCGAAACCGAGGCGGATGCGGATGCGCGACTCCAGCGGTTCATGGAACCCAGCCTGAACCGCCTACCGCGGTTTGTGCCGTTTTGATCTAAGGTAAAAGCCCGGCTTGGTTTCCCTCGATTACAATCGAAAATTACTCCGGTGTGTTCAAAGACAGACGAATAAAAGAGACACTGAGGCACTGCCCCAATCCTTCCACGACCGAATTACTTTGTAACACAACCACCTTATCCTGTCACAATCACCAAGCTCGACTGGAAAGGCTCAATTGCCGAAGGCCTGAACTAGACAAATGCACATAAGCGAAAGAGCTGCCAACGAGCGAAGATAGGGCCCTACCCTTTCCAGATCCGCTGATACGCCGCGATCAGCGCAGGGACCTGATGGGGCCAGGCCATTTCCGCCTCGACCCGGGCGCGGCCATAGCGGCCCATGGCGGTGCGGCGGGCGTCATCTGCCAGCAGCTCGGTGATCTTGTCGGCCATATCCATCGGATCGTTGGCCTTGGCGTAAAGCGAGGCCTCCTGCGCCGAGAACCGCCCTTCGGTCACGTCGAACTGAACGATGGGTTTCTCGAAGGCCATGTATTCAAGGATCTTGTTCATGGTGGATTTGTCATTCATCTCGTTCACCCGGTCCGGGTTCACGCAGACATCTGCGGTTGACAGGATCTCGAACAGATCATGATCCGGCGCACGGCCGGTGAAGGTGACATAGTCTGACAGGCCCATTTCAGCAGATTGTTCGCGCAGCTTGTCCAGGCTGGGCCCCCCGCCCACAAGGCAGAACTGGATGTCGTCGCGCCCCTGAACCTGCACCAGATGCGCCACGGATTCCAGCAGCAGGTCGATCCCTTCCTGATCGCCCATGACGCCGACATAGCCCACCATGTATGTCCGCCCGTTGCGCCATGCCGGGTTCGGGGGCAGGTGCTGCAACCGGCTCAGATCGGGGCCCGAGCGAACCACAAAGACATCCTCGGGCGCCATGCCGCCGCGTTCAATGGCGATCTTGCGATAGCTTTCATTGGTGGCAATCGACACCCGTGCCGAGGCGAAGGTCAGCCGCTCGAACGTCTTCATCAGCTTCCAGAAGAAGCCGCGCTTGTCGAACTTGGCCTCGTAAAGCTCGGGGTTGATGTCGTGGTGATCGAACAGATAGCGCACGCCAAACAGCTTGAAGGGCAGCGCCACCAGAAAGATCAGATCGGGCGGGTTGCAGCCATGGATGACATGAAACCCTCGGGTGAACTTGATCTTCAGTGACAGCCAGCTTTCCCAGAACAGCGCCGCGCCATATTCCAGCAAATATCCCAACGCGCCACTGGCATCCAACGGCAACGGGTGGCGGTAGACCTTGATGCCTTCATCTTCCCAGACACGTTCCTCATGGCCCTTGCCGGTGGGGCAGATAACCGAGACCAGCGCGCCTGCGGCAGCCAGCGTGCGCGCCTCCATCCAGACGCGGCGGTCGAAGGGCACGGGCAGGTTTTCCACCACGATCAGAACCTTCAGCCCTTTCAGCGGCTGGCTCTGGCGCAGCTCGTCGAACGAGATCGGCTGAACGGCGGACACAGGGCTAGTCATATTCATAGGTTCTTATCACCTCTGCATCGCCAAGGTTCAGCTCGTTCACGATCCGGTTCGATCCGACCACCAAATCCCATGGCCCGGCCTCGGCCGTGGCGCGATCAACCAGCAGGCGGCCCACATTGGGCAGGTGGGTAAAGGCATAACCCAGGTTCTGCCCCCGCAGATCGGCAGGTTTGATGGCCGGATCATAGACCGACAGCTGATACCCCGCCTGCAGCAGACGCCGGGCAATATCGACATTGGGGCTTTCGCGCAGATCATCAGTTCCGGCCTTGAAGGCCAGTCCCGCCATCAGCACCCGGCCGCCTTCGGGCAGCCGCGCCATGATGTCCTGCGCCTGATAGGTCTTGTGCGCCTGATTGGTCTGCAACAGGCTGTCGATCAGATGGGTATGGGCTCCCACCTCGCCGGCGATATGCTGCAGCGCGCGCACATCCTTGGGCAGGCACGAGCCCCCGAACGCACCGCCCGGGCGGGTGTAATAGGCCGAGATGTTCAGCTTGGTATCCGAGACGAAAATCTCGTGCATGGTTTTGGCGGACACGCCCATACTGTGGCAGATACGGCCGATCTCATTGGCGAAGGCCACCTTGGTGGCATGCCAGGTGTTGTCAACGAATTTGGTGATCTCGGCCTCTTCAAAAGCGGTGTAGAACACCGGCGCGTCCAGACCCTCGTGCATTTCGTCCATTACCGCCGAGCGATTACCATCGGCTGTACCAACAACGATCTTGGGCGGGTTGAAGAAATCATCCACCGCCGACGCCTCGCGCAGGAATTCGGGGTTATAGACGATCTCGACCGCCTGCGCCGTTCGCTCGCCCAGATAGCTTTGGAAGATCGGCTCGATCAGCTGCCGCACGGTGCCTGGCCGGAAGGTTGACCGATAGGCCACCGTCAGAGGTCGCGCGCGGTCGGGCGATACGGTTTCGGCGATCTGGCGCGTCACCTCGGCCACAAAGCTCATGTTATGCGAGCCATCGGTGGAACTGGGCGTGCCCACACAGACAATGGCCAGATCCACATCCCCGAGATCCGGCATCTCGACCACGGCGCGGATCAGATTTTTCCCAAGCGCCTCGGTCAGTAACCCGGCCACTTTCGGTTCCTTGATCGGGGGCTGGCCTGCGTTGATTTCGGACACCTTGTCGGCATTCACATCAATGCCGATCACCTCGTGCCCTTCACGGGTCAGACAGCACGCTGCCGTGAACCCCACATACCCCAAACCAAAAATCGCAATCTTCATACTGTCATACCGTCTTGAAAACTGGTGTCGTCACTCAATTGTTTCTAAATCGAATACAAGGCTTCACATACCCGATGTCCTTGCTCAAATTGATTTCAAATTGTGGGAGTAATCGCAATTTTTCCTTGAAATGTGGCAACGCTTTCTGACACTGAGCGTAGATCATGTGACCCTGTCACTAGATGAATAACAACCTTCAAACTGATTACCAACGACTGGCCTGGATTGCCACAAAAGTTACCGGTGACATGCCCAGATCTGCCTTGGGAGAAGGCAAAACCAGAAACACTGAGGCGTTAAATTGTTTTTTGTTCTAAATGTAGAAAGATGGTGCGATTGACGCATTCTCCTAAAGTAGGCTTGCCTTCCAGCATGCTGACTCGCAGATCTGCCCTAGCAGTGGGCGCTGCGACTCTCTTGGCGTCCGGCCTCTTCAGGCAGGCGTTGGGTTTTGCAACGCTCGCCATCACTGCCCGCCTTCTCAGGCCTGAAGACTTTGGTATCATTGCCTATTTCATAATTGCGACCGCACTGCTTGAGATGCTGCAGCGCCAGGTCAGCATCGTGTTGATCCGATTGGATGATATAACCCACGAACATCTCGACACAGTCTTCACCATGCAAATTCTACTTGGATTGATAGCTGGCGCGTTGGTCTGGCTGTCAAAACCCCTAGTAGCTTTGCTCGGCATACCTGAACTTGTCGAAATTTTACCTGCAGTTGCAGCGATTTCGGTTTTGCTCGCCCTGCGCAGCCCACGTTTTCTTCTGTATGAACGCGGCCTAAGGTTTTCGCTGGCCGCAGCAGAGGAAACGTTCAATCGTATCGCTTATGCCAGTGTCGCCATCTATCTGTCATGGCTGTGGCAGGATTTCTGGGCGATTATTGTGGCCCTGTTTGTCGGTGCTGCGACCCGAAACATTTGGACATTCGCAACTGCTCCGATGTTTCCCAGGCTTTCGGTATCTCGTTGGCGGGAAAGCCTGTCTTTTTCCTCCTGGTCCATGGGCGCGCAACTGTCCCAGTTTTTGGCCAACAACATGCCCCAGATTGTTATCGGCGCAACTCTTGGCCTTGCAGATGCAGGGATTTTCCGGGCCGGCAGCCGCATCACCACGATTGTGACGACACAGTTATTTGCCCCGTTGCAACGCGTGATCTACCCGGGTCTGGCAGATGTCTCACGATCAACCGGGCAAAACCAGAAAGCGTTTATGCGCATCAACGAGATGCTGCTGGCTTTCGTTCTGCCGATCAGCATCGGAACTGCGCTGATTTCGGAAGACATGATCCTTGTCGGTATGGGATACAAATGGATCGCCGCAGCTCAGGTCATCTGGGTCCTGGCGCCACTCAAAGCCTTGGAAACACTACAGGCGAATGTTCGAGCCGCCAGCTATATCGAAGGGTCAACGCGTATTCTGTTCATCCGGAACGCAACCTTGTTGGCTTTGGTCTGTTTTTTCATGTGGGTCGGTACCAAGTTTGACTTTCGTGGCGCGCTGGCGGCAGCTGGCCTGTCCAGCTTTACCGCGCTCATTATCACCCTGATCATTGCCAGAAGGTTCGGCAAGGGTGGCCTGTTTGAACCGCTGACCGTCGCCTGGCGCAGCATCCTGTCCTGCGCCGTCATGATCGCCTTGGTGATCTTTGCTGATATGCTTCTGCACACCGGGGCACATGTCCCGCGCCTCATGGTGATCGTTCTGGTCAAAGTCTGCGTTGGCGTAATCACCTACACATTGACTCACCTTCTGCTGTGGGTCATGGCGGGTCGGCCCGAAGGGTTTGAAACACTGGTCTTTTCACTGCTGTCCCGTCTGCGCGGTCATCTCCGGCGCGAGCGCGCCTGAACCAGGGATGCCGTTACAGCGCCGCTTGTAATTGGGCGATGATATAGTCCAGATGCGCCGCCCCGAGGTACTGGTGCAAAGGCAGGGACAGCGCCTTGTTCTTCAGCGCCATTGCCTCTTCCTGACCGCTCCAGTCCAGGTTGCGGTTGAACCCCGCCCACCACGGCGTCGCCCCTATTCCCTTACTTTGCAAAGTCTGAACGACCCGGTCCCTGTCTGCCACCATCACCGACATGTTGAGGGGGCAGGTCTCCGGTGCAAGCTCGGGCAGCAACAGGCGAACACCCGGACTTCCTTCAAGCAGATCCCTGTATCGCTGCCAGTTTGACCGCCGGGCTGATATCGCCTGAGAGACGGAAAATGATTTCAAGGGTCGGGAAGCAAAAACGCTCATCCCTGCGTTCAGAAGAGCCGGGTCAAAATAGTAGTGCCCCGGAATATCCTCCAACTTATCGTTCTCAAGGGGGGGGGCATTCTCAGCCACAGGCTTGCCCTTTAGCGCCTGTACCATTCCCTTTGCGCGCGTTGAACCAAGCGCGGCGGTCAGACCAGTACGCACCAGCGTTTTCACGACAACCTTGCGCGGTGCAGGACGGTTGAACGGATTGACGCTTTGCAAATCCGGCGCATTGATCACCAACGCACCACCGCCCAGAACCGGAACAAATTTATAAAAGCAAAACACCGACACGTCACCGGTACGACCTTCGGCGGGTGATGCCCCGCTCAGAAGACTTAGCGCGCAATCCTCAATCATCCGCAATCCATGCCGGTCGCACAGCTCGCGCAGCTCTGCCAGTGCCGGCTGAATAACCCCGAAATAGTGGATGACATAGAGCACTTTGGTCCGTGGAGAGATCAGCGGCTCGATCCGAGCAGGATCAGCAATCAGATCTTGCGCCACCGGAAACAGCCGGACCGACAAACCCGCATGGATCAACGGATCAACTTCCGATCCACAATTGTAGGCCGGTGCCAGAACCTCATCCCCGGGCTGCAATTCCAACAAGTCGCAGGCCGCCCGGATCGCAACACGGGTGTTATAGCTTGGAAACGCCCGACGCCCCTTGAACAGAGACATATAACCCCCCTCCGGGTCCGACCGGAAAAGGTTGGAAAAGCGCATCGGGGGGTCGCCACAATACAAGGTGTTCCGGGTGGGTTTAGTGGTCATGTCAGCCTGTAAAGTTCAATAGCTTCGCCAAACCCGGCGGCGCATGATCCGGTTTTCGTCACACTGCCCCACAGGGGAAAAGCCCATTTTCAGAATATTCTTGCGGGACGGCAGATTGTAATCTCTGCAATTGGTGAAAATCCCCTCGACCCCATCCGAAGCCCGGTCCGCCGCAATCATCCGCCATAGCCGTTCCTGCAAGTTGCGACCTCGATAATCCGGCAGGACATAGACATGCCAAAACAGCTCCTCCCTCTCGCCTAGGGGGACAAAGAAATCGCGGCTGTGCGTCGCATCGCGCACCCAGGCAAGGGCTTGCACATTGTCATCCTCCTCCAGCACCCAAAGCCGCCACCCGAGTGCCAGCCAGTCCACAGTACCCCAGTCATGCGCAGCCAGTGGATCGGTCAACCAAGCCAGATCCGGCTGATCCAGTTCGTCCGCAGACAAAACCTCGCGCAAGCGTCCAACCCCGCTCAGAGCGGGTTGCGACATGCTGCTGTTCTGAGTATCGAGCCTGAACACCAGATGGCGTTTGCGTACAAAACTGTCGAGAAAGGCCAGCCAGACCTGTTTGATCAGCATTCCCGGCCCCAGCCGCGCCGCGCCCTGGATCAGCTGTATCTTGCCTTTCTTTGCTAACTTCATCTTCAGCACCGCCGATCGTTCTCACATCCAGGCTTCATCCCATGATCGCCCGTTTGACCTTTTTCAGATGCCCCCGCAGCAGATCACGGGCATTTCCGGTTAGAAACACATGTCGGTTCACAATTTTCTGCCGCTCGGAAATCCGTCGAATACTGCGCGGCCCGAATTCCGACTTGTACTTGTGGATGTTGAACTTCTTGTCACCCGCAACCGGAGCGCGATACCCCTCTACATCCAGGATGCCGCATCCTTTTTGCTGCGCCCAGCACATCGCCTCAAGCCACAATGCCGGTGCGATACGCAGATTGCCGGCAGCCCTGAGATGTTCCGGCTCGGTTGTGAAGTGACGCCCATGCACGACGTCTTTGCTGCGATAGACCAACAAGCCAGCCAGAAACGCATCCTCCTGCCAGGCCATGATCACGGTTCCAATATCATCAGGGCGCAGCACGTCTTCGAATGTCGTCTCATATGTAGCGACGTCCAATTCTTCCAATCCGCGCGTGGCGCGCAGGCGGTTCATGCTGCTTAGAAAGATGCCGAACTCTTCGCTTGTTTCTGCAATGCGGAAGGTAACGCCCTGCCGTTCAGCGCGGCGGACTTCGCGCCGGGCGCTTTTGGAGAAACTTTTCATGATCTCCTCGCGGGTCCCGGATATATCCACCCACCCGGTTTCGCGGAACTGCTCCTCTTCGGAAACCCGCCAACCGTCCCCGGCCAGAACGCCATCCATTGTTACCGCGTCCTGTTCTGTCCAGAATGGGGTGACATTCAGACTGCCCACGCTGGCCAGTTCAGGATGTTCGCAAAGGGCCTTCAGAAACGCAGCCATGTTGTGGGCGTCGTCGCATACCGGGCCGCTCAGGCAATAAGCTTTGGACCAGGCACCGGGCAAAAAAGGGTGCGGCTCAAGCGAAAGTAGGCCAACAGCCACCAGAGCGCCGCCCCCGCAGTGGGCGCGGGCATACAGAACCTTTCGACCCGAGGCTTGCTCGGAACGGGCAAAAACCAGAGATTGCCGCGGGTGCTGGTGTTTTGCCCCTTTCAGGAATCTATCCCAGTCCGCGCGTTGTTCCGTGTTCAGGGATTCACTACAGTCGACCACGATATCGTCTTGGGTTCGAAGGTCCGGCGCTGTCAAACTATTACCTCAATATACTGGTCTATACGCTTTGACTTTTACGACTGCTATAAAACAACAATTGCCTTCAGAGGATCGTGGTCAGTGTATTCATAGAATGAAACAATGACTAAGTAATTTGAAATGTGAATGGTTAACGAGAATAGAGTATAATGATTTCATCACCAAACAGCACGTCAACTGCCTGCGCTGTTTCAATCGTGATCGTGAACTGGAACACCCGGGATATTCTTCGGGATTGCCTGATGTCCATCGTACGCGAAACAATGATGCCGCATGAGATCATTGTCGTCGATAATGCATCAAACGATGGCTCGGCCGAACTCGTGCGAACAGAATTCCCTCGGGTGCGGCTGATCGCGAATAAGACCAACCGGGGCTTTGCTGCCGCCAACAATCAAGGATTGGAAATCGCGCAAGGGGACACCTTGTTGTTGCTCAACCCCGACACCATCATTCTGGACGGCGCGATCGACACAATGGTCCACTGGCTTGGGCAGCATCCCGATGTGGGATGCCTCGGTTGCCAGGTGCTGGAGGATGAGAACACCATTCAGCGCACCTGCTTTGCCGATCCCGGGCCTGCCAATCTTGCGCTGATCGAATTCGGGCTGCATCGCCTGTCGCCGCAAAACCGGCTTCTGGGCCATGCCGAATATGGAGACTGGGACCGAAAGTCCGAACGACCGGTTGATGTGGTTTCGGGCATGTTCATGCTGGTACCCCGTCACGTGTTCGAAGCGGTTGGCCCGTTGGATGAAGCATTCTTTGTCTATTCTGAAGAGGCCGACTGGTGCCGCCGCATTCGCGACGCCGGATGGTCTTGCGTATTTTCCCCCGCAGCGCAAATTCTGCATCTGGACGGGGGTGGCAAAAGCACGGTTCAGATCCGGTCACGCATGTTCGTGCAAATGCAAAAAAGCAAAATGATCTATTTACGCAAGCACTACGGCCTTTGGGGGGCGTTCTGTGGGCGGGCCATCTTTGTCGGATCCTCTATATTGCGTTTCCTGATGTCTGCCACCGGACAACATGACGAAGCTGCCGCACGACGACGGCTTGCGCGCGCTTCCTTGCGGTATCATCTGATCAGACAGGAACCGGTCGAGTGACCGAAGCTTCAAACCAGTTGTCATTCCAGTGGGTTGATGGGGTGGAACCTCTGAGCGACATGGTGGAAGAATGGATCGCTCTTGCCGATCGGGTGGGCGCGGATATCTATGCCAACCCGGTTTGGGTACTGACATGGTGGATGCACTTTGGGCAGGGGCGAACACTTCGCGCATTGGTGGTGCGCAATGCGAACGGGCATCTCGTGGCCCTGATCCCTTTCATGATCCACGCGGTCTGGCTGGGGCCAATCAGGATACGTATCGCAAAACTTGCTGCAACAGACCCAAACACAGTGGTTTTTCGCCTGGCAGCCGAAGAGTGGGCCGTGACACCCAGCCTGACGGAGGCACTGTCTGACCTTCTCGGGCGGGGGTGTGCCGATCTGATCAGCTTCACCCCCGCATCCGAGCGCGGACAGGTTCTGCACGCTGCGCGTGATGCGGTGGCCCATTACGCGTCTTCCCACCCGCCATTGGCGTTGCAGGATCGTGCTGCGGGCACACACACCGTCTTTGAGCTTCCCGGCAGCTTTGACGGCTATCTGAGCCGATTGTCCAAGAAGCGGCGCAATCAGTATCGACGGGATCTAAAACGCCTGCAAAGTGACCATGGGCTGACAACGCAAGTGACCCATCCCGACGCGGTGCAATTCCAGGACTTTGTCAGGTTTCACAACCAACAATGGCAAAAGGCCGGAAAAGGTGGCCATTTCACCGACTGGGCCGGGAGTGAGGCCTTTTACAGTGAGCTTGCCAAAGTGACCCTAACCAGCGAAAAAACATGGTTTGTCGAGCAGCACGGCCACAGTTCAGCTCTGGCAACCCAGTTCTGCCTGGTTTCCGGTCAGGTCTGCCACTGGCGCCTGCCCGCCAGATCAACCGACCCCGAGCTTGAACGTTTGAGTCTGGGAAAGATCGGCCTGGTTCAGATGATCGAAGAACTGATTGAGGGCGGCATCACACGGATTGAGGCCGGGATTGGCGATTACGGCTACAAGCTGATCTACGGTGGTGAAGCAGTTCCCACCCACCGCCTGATCATCTCGCGGCAATCGGGCTTTGCCGCGATACGTCTCAAACTCTGCCTGGGTTGGGCGCGCCTGCTGCATCTGGCCTATTACAGGCTCTGGTTCGGTCGCCTGACTCCACGCCTGAGAGCGATCCTTCCACTGAGGCATAAACCCTTATGGGCCGCCTGGGTCAGGACAAGGATATAAATCCATCATGACCCCTGAACCCCTATCTCTTCATATCCTGTCTGCATCCGATTGGCTGGACTGCAGCGCCGCTTTTCAGGATCTGACCTATGAACAGAGCCTGACCTATGCACAGGCAGCCGCACGGCGGATCGGGGCAGAACCACAATTCGTCCGGGTGGAAACCCCGTCTGGACAGATCGTCGCCGCCGCGTGCTTGCGCATCAAACGCCTGCCCGCGCTTGGGCGCGGAATCGCATGGATTGCAGCGGGACCATTGCTCCGGCATCGGGATCACCCCGATCCCTCGCCCGAAACCGTGCAGGCGGTGCTCGCGGCACTGCGCGCGCATGCGACAGCAACAGGACATATCCTGCGCCTGCGTTTTCCGGTGATTACCCGCTATGACGTGCCCTCCCTCGACGAACTGGCCGCCAGCCAGGGTTTTGTCCACTCAGAGCGGTCCCCATCTTACAGAACTGTCGTAGTAGACTGTGATCAGGACGAAGACACGCTGATGCGCGCGCTGCACGGCAAGTGGCGCAATCCGCTGCGCAATGCGCTCAAGGCTGGGCTGGAGTTGGATATCATTCCGATTGCAGAGGCTCGCAGCCGGTTTCACGCGCTATATCAAGACGTACAGGCCACCAAGGGGTTTCGCCCGGATATTCCCCCCGAATTTTACTATGGGCTTACAGGGTCCGATTTTGACCATGAGGTTCTGTTCGCTCGGAAGGACGGTGCTGACATCGCCGGCATGACCATTGGCAGAGCCGGCATCAACGCCGTCTACCTTTTCGGCGCCACAGCTGAAGCCGGGCGACGGCTGAATGCCGGACACTACCTGATGTGGCATTCCATTCTACGCTGCAAAGAACTGGGCATGAAGTTCTACGATCTGGGCGGTATAGACCCTGATTCAAACCCAACGGTCACACGGTTCAAGCACCGCACCGGGGGGGCAGACCTACAGGCGGCAGGCCCTTACGAGTTCCAACCCAAAGGGCTAACTGCGCCTGCGATCCGCGCCGCGGAAACGCTGCATTCGCTTTTGAAGAGGCGGCGAAAATGACCAACCTGACAAGCGTCAACTTTCACGGTATCGGAGATCCCGGGCGCTCGCTGGAGCCCGGCGAAGCGCCATATTGGCTGTCGCGGGAGCAATTCGAATACGTCCTTGACCAGGTTGCCGCCATGCCTGACCCGGCGGCTGTTGCAATCACCTTTGATGATGGCAACCTGTCTGATCATGATATTGCGCTGCCCGCCCTGATTGACCGGGGTCTTCATGCACGTTTCTTTGTTCTGACCGGGCGCCTCGGGCAAACGGGATCGCTGCACAAGAAGCACCTGCATAACCTGCAGAGCGCAGGTATGTTGATCGGCAGCCATGGAATTGACCATGTCAGCTGGCCGACACTGAACGATGCGATGCTCAGGCAGGAATTGGAGACATCCCGGGCACAGCTTGAGGATATCTGCGGCCGGTCGATAACCGAGGCCGGGATTCCATTCGGACGTTACGATGCGCGGGTATTACGGGCCTTGCGTGCATCAGGTTATACGACGGCGTGGTCAAGTGACGGTGGTCAATGGCGGCAAGGTGCATTCCTGCGCCCCCGCACCTCGCTGCGTGGTGATATGTCGCCCGATGAAATGCAGGCCGTTCTGTCAGGTCACATGCCCGCCCTGCGCCGCCTGCGCCGCGCCGTCGGAATGACCCGGCGTCGCTGGACGGTGACCGGTTAAACACATTCCAACGTATAACCTTGTTACTCGGCAGGTTCCGGGTCAGGTCCTTTGGGAAAGCGCGTATAGCGGATTTCCCGTCGGGCGGATGTTCCCTGCACCTGTTCGCCCTCACCTTCGGGTGTTTCCCGGGCATCAATCAACCACATGCCGCTGCCAAGAAGGAACATGAACAGGCAATAGGTGGCATCCCACAAATGCACGGTGAATGCAGACACACTGAGACTTAGGAACGAAATCAGAAATCCGGTTCGAACCCGTGCATAGAGGCCAGTCAAAGGAGCACGGATGATTTGATAACTTGCGATAATGACGGCCAGACCCAGAAAGATCAGGGCCGGAATCCCGTATCTCAGGGCGATGAGCAGCCAGAAATTATCAACGCTTGGCTTCATCCATTTGGGGCGAGTCCATTCACCCAGACCAATCCCAAAAATCGGGTTGCGGAAAATATCGTCAATGGCGTGGTTGAAGATGTGAATTCTGTTCCAGGCAGACCCGGCGGAGAATGTAAGCTCTGTCGCAATGATCTGAAACGCATTCCGGTTCGACGCCAGTTCGAGGATGGTATAGATAATGCCGAATATGATGGCGAAAATCACCCATCGGCTTTTGATCTTCTTCAGAATCTCATCCCAGGCGATCAGGAAAGCCTGCAACATAACCCCCATGAAGGCGCCAGAAGACAAAGAGCTGAAAACAGCCGTACTAACAATAATCGAGCGTTGAGTTTGCTTGAAGAATGCGCCTTCCGGGCTGAGCACATACCAGGACAGCGCAAGAACGGGTGAACAGAAAACGCCAAACAAAATCGGATGGGGCATTGAGGCCTGCGCCCGCTCCAGCCCCAATCTCGGCTCCTGATTCACGTCTGCATAGACCTGAAACACCCCGCCAAATATGTTCAGCAGGATCGGTTTCCCCGTGATATTTTCGTACAGTGCGAAGGGGACCAACACCAGAACGATGGCAAAAAGCCACCACACCGCCGTTCGAAATGTCACGTAGTCCCGGATCAGGACGCGCGCAAACAGATATGGAACGACTGTTTCCACAACCAGAATACCTGCGAATTGCCAACGTCCTATCCCGTGGTTGGCAAACAGGGCCAACGCCGCCCACATCGCCGCAAGCAAAACCAGAATGTCAGGCGACCGCACCGGGCCTGCCGCACCCTTGGCCCACTGAATAAGCACCGGAATTGTGGCGGCCAGAAAATACAAACGATACGCGCTCAGCCTCAGGCCGATGAAGAAGAAAAAGAACGGCATGACGAAAGACAGAATCAAAAGCGCGATTATGAACCCGTGACGGGACTTTTCGGCCGCGCCGGCAGCGGTCTGGTGACCGGACTGCATAACAAGTGACATGAACCGTGCCTTTCTGGAGAACACCTGATCGGTGCGATACTACCAACAATGCTTAACGTGTACGCCAGGGAAGTATAATCCGCATCATCCAAGGGTCCATCACCGCTTTAGGAAAAACAATACCCCGTATTTCTTGCGACTGTTTCGCAAGCATGGCGGTGAATACACAGCAAAAAATAGATGCAGGCCAATCGCGATAGTTTTCTGGCGCGGCTCTGGAATGGTCGTTAAAACACCGACATGGGTTACGATAGGAGCGTTGGATTTGGCCGGGAACCCTTGGTTATTTTTATTTGTATCTTTGGTTAAGGGTAAACAGCTTCGCAGTTTTGCCCGCAGATTGACCCGCAAAGCCGGCAAGACACAACCCGACGGGTTCGATAATGCTGTGCCGCGGATCATCCCCAAGAACATCTGGATGTTCTGGGATAAAGGAATTGATGAAGCCCCCGAAATCGTGCGGATGTGCATTGCATCCTGGCAAGACAAAAACCCGGACTGGACCCTCCGCATTCTCGACAAGGACACGGTCGCAGAGTTTGTCGATATGCCAAAGCTCTCGCCAGAAATATCGATACAATCTTATTCCAACATTCTGCGGTTCAAGCTTTTGAAAGAACACGGCGGTGTTTGGGCGGATGCGACCGCGTTCTGTATCAAACCATTGAATGACTGGCTGCCGATTGTCGGACAGCGAGGGTTCTTTGCCTATTTCTGGACCCCGGAAACCCGATGGTTCACATGGCCCGGATATACGCGTGAAGTGGCAACGTGGTTTTTGGCCTCCGAACCGCAAAATGTTATAATGGCGGACTGGTATGACTACAGTGTTCAGTATTGGAAAAATCGCCAGAAACCGCATCTGTATTTCTGGTGTCAGACATTATTTGAACTGCTGATTTACATGCGCCGCCCGTTCCGGCGCGCCCTGCGTGAAGTCCCTAAATTCGGATGTGTCGGACCGCATCTGGTACATGAATGCCTCTTGCGGCAACGCGATCATGCCCGGGTAGCCCGCATTCTGGACGATGGCGCGGCACCCGTACAAAAGTTACGCTGGCAATGGAACGCTCAGCATCTTGAAATTGCGAAGAAATTGCTGCGCGTCTCGGAAACCGAAGTTCCCAAACGCCCCAAGGTCGGCTGACCCGCAAGGGTTGGCTGCATCATTCTATCCGGATCAACATATCCGGGTAATCTCGGGCGATCCTTTGTAGATCCTGCTCGTATTTTTGTCGCAACGCGCTGACCGTTTCACTTTGATATGGCCGAAACGGGGTGCCAGCGACGGCATCCGGCCCGTCATTATAGAAGATCTTCTTAACCCACATACGGCGTTCTTCAACTGACAGTGAACGATCCAGAGCCTCAGCCTGGTGAATCGCCTCTTGCGATGGCGATGTGGTTCTTGTGGGTGGTGGAATCTGTGGGAATGCACCCACGTTCCGGCCTGCAAAAGCTGTCAGAATCTTCTGCCAGTGTGCGCTGTAGTCTTCCTGTCGCCAGACCCGCAATGCTGCACCGGGAAAGGCCGCCATAAGACGCTCGATCAGATCGAACCAACTGGGCGGCGTCTTCAGAACGTCCGCGCCGATCCGGGATTGCCAATACGGATCCGGCGCAAAGGATTTCATCATCTGAGCATAGGCTGAGGGCAACAGCCTGTCATAAGAGCGCACCCCCAGAAAGAGCGTAACAGGAGCCGTTTTTTGCATCTCGGTGACAATATGCGCCCCGCGAAAAGACGGGTAAAAGACAGGCGACAATAAACCGTCGGAATAGCCCAGCAGATCTTCGTCCGAAACAAGAACCGTCTCTGCTCCGCCGCGCAGCGCCTGAGTCTGGCGCATAAACTGATTGGCCAATGGTCTTGACCAGAACCTTCTTCGCCAATGACTGGGGTTTGAATAGCGGCGCTGTAACGGACCAAAAGCTTCCCGGGGGATATAATCCACACCCCGTCGCGCCATCTGGTCCCGATGTGCTAGCAGCGTATCCTGAACATGTGTTGTCGCGGTCTTATGCGCACCCAGATGTATGCGCCATTCCTTTACCGGTTGCACCTGCCCGCTCCGTTCCTTGCCTGCCGGATCACGCTGCAACACCTGCCAGAACATCCCGGTGCAGGGCAATATCCTCGGCATAATAGTCACGAATAAAGTCCTGGAAAACAGGTTCACTCAAGACCGGATGCGGTTGCGTGCCACCGGATTTCATCAGAACGCGACGGGCGGAGACACGCAATGCTTCGTGCACCGGGCTAGGCAAAACGCGACGGGCCAGCGCACTCCCCCCATACATAACCCGTTTCAGCTGCGGGTGACGAAACACCGTGGTCTTGTTGGCATGCCCGATTTCCAGCGAAGCGAGGCCGATCTGCCGGGTCAGAGCCTGAACAAAAAGATCAAGATGTTCGACCGGATAGAGATTGCGCACCAACCGTTCGCCGTTGATCCCGACAAAATCGGACTGTCGGGAAAAATGCACATATTCCGGAGAAATCACCGCAGGATCAGAACGAAGATATGCCACTACCTTCTCGGTTTCTGCGCGGATTTCATCATCGCTGAGCTGCGCAAATTCCTTGCCCAGATACATTTTGGCGCGTTGCGACATGGCCGATTGAAAGCGCTGATACGGGTCCCGCAACAGTGCATAGCTTTCGTATTCCTTCAGTTTCCCGAAGGCCTCAGGATCAAGGTCACGCAGCAGCGACAGTGGAAGATGACGATAGTCTATTTCACCCAGTTCAGGATGTCGCTCGACCAGTTTCAGAAACCGGCTGTCTGCATCATGGAATGACAAAACAGCATTACGAACAGACGTTCCCGCACATTTCGGCACGTGAATGAACACAAAACGATGGCTGTCAGACAAAATCATAACTCGAAACTTTCAACACGATCGGCCTGAAACAGCCGCAATTCTCCAGGGCAGGGAATGTCTGTCCTGAAATACAGTTGGCCAGGTGCGATCTTGCACCCAGCCAGCGTAATTTTTCAACCATATATGCGCCGACATTTCGCCGATGCATATCGTGTCAGGCAATCGAAAAATCGTCCTGCACAACCTGCGTGTCTACAAAAACGACCTCGTCGTCGATTGCAAACGCGCTGATTTCACCATCGATATAACGATTTCTCGCAAAACCTAGATCCCAACCCCATTCCTTGCC
The DNA here is from genome assembly GCF_059613825.1 of Ruegeria sp. SATB027. Taxonomy (NCBI): domain Bacteria; kingdom Pseudomonadati; phylum Pseudomonadota; class Alphaproteobacteria; order Rhodobacterales; family Roseobacteraceae; genus Ruegeria; species Ruegeria sp. SATB027. Next base: position 588 of record NZ_JBXWTH010000034.1, on the reverse strand, counting down.
GCCGTGCGCATCGACAAAATCAAAATCGGTATTGGTTTCATCAAGCACCACATTCCCATCGACGAGAACCTGTAGACGATCTGCATTCTGGTCGACCAAGAAGGTGATCGTATGGGTTTCGGTATCATTCAGGCCCAGATTATCGACATGGAATCCCTTGGTGAATTTGCCATCATTGTTTGCGGCATGCGCAATCAGGCCATCACCTGTCAACGTCAGTCCCACATGGCCCTTGTTCCAGACCAAACGCTGGGTGCTGCCGTCTGCTTCAGATCTGGTAAACTCAACCGTGAAAGCAATCTGCTCGGAATCTTCAAACTCGGTCAGACGCCCCAATTTCACAAGATCCCGGTCTCCGTCAAGTTGGATCACCGGACCCGACGCCGTGTCCACAACCGTCGCATCACCGATAAGCTCGGCCTGACCGTTATCTGGCAGGTTCGCGATATCCAGAACAAAGTCGTCAAAGACCATTTGACCGGATGGGACAGAAGGCGATGTCGATCCAGACGTACCACCGGTATCCGTACCGGATGTACCACCGGTATCCGTACCGGATGTACCACCGGTATCCGTACCGGATGTACC